>JACRPR010000203.1:0-38629 GCA_016223105.1 Chloroflexota bacterium
ACACGGATAAAAAATATCCGTGTTCTTTTGAATCTGTGGGAAACGATTCCCGGCGCGCAAGAATTTTTCTATTCTTTGAGCCGTGGATCGAACGCGTCGCGCAAACCGTCGGTGATGAGAAAAATGCACAACACCGTGATCGTGATGAAAAAACCAGGGAGGAAAACAAGCCAGGGCGCGTTCTCGAAATTTTCGAGCGAGCCGTTGAGCATATTGCCCCACGACGCGGTCGGCGCTTGAATCCCCAAGCCGAGAAAACTCAACCCGGCTTCGCCGAGCATCGCGCCGATGATGTCGAACCCGGCGATGATGAGCACGATGTACATCACGTTCGGCAAAAGATGGCGAAACATAATGCGCCGATCCCGCGCGCCGATCACACGCGCGGCGTCAATGTAATCGCGTTGCTTGACCGACAAGACCAAGCCGCGCACCGCGCGCGTTTCGCCGGTCCAATCGAGCAAGCCGAACACAATCGCGAGTCCCCAGGGTGTGCCGACAAAACTGCGAAACGTAACCGAAAGCAAAACCAAGAAGAAAAATGTCGGAATCGCATTTCGCAATTGAATGATCGCGTTGATCACATCGTCCGCGTAACCGTGATAATACCCGGCGATCAAACCGAGCGGGATGCCGATCACGAGTTGAATGATCGTTACGGTGAAACCGATAAAGAGCGAGACCTGCCCGGCGAACAGCACGCGCGTCAACGCGTCGCGGCCATAATCATCCGTGCCGCCCCAGTGCGCCGGCGAGGGCGGCTCGTACGTATGCACGAGATCAATTTTATTTGGATCGGTATGCAAAACATATTGCGCGATTAACGGCGCGCTGAAGGAGAGCAAGCAGATCAGAATAAACACGATCAGTGCGGTCATCGAAACAGGGTCGCGGCGAAATCGCCCGAACGATTCGGTGAAATAACCGGCGGAGGTTTTTTGCGGTTGCAGAGTTGCCATTGAATTGGAAACCAGGTGAATGTGGCGCGGGCGAGCCGACCACGTTACATCAATTGTATTTTACGCGCGGATCAACGAATGTGTAGATCACATCAATCGCGAGCAATGCGAACATCGCCAACGTTGACCCGATCACGAATAATGCCATCACGACCGGATAATCGCGTTGGAACGTTGCTTGCACTGCCATGCGCCCGATGCCGGGCCACGAAAAAACATTTTCGTAAATGACGGAACCGGAAATTAATCCGACAATTGAACCGACGAACAACGGCACGACCGGGATCAGGGAATTACGAAACGCGTGGCGAAATAAAACAACGCGCTCCGCTAAACCTTTCGCGTGTGCGGTGCGAATGTAATCGAGCCGGATCACTTCGAGAATACTGGAGCGCAAATAGCGCGGCCACACCAGCCAGCCGCCCATCCCAGAAATTGTCGCCGGTAAAATCAAATGCCAGAGCCGATCCAGAATGTCGTTCTCTTTGCCAATCGTAAACATTCCGCCGAGCGGAAACCAGCGCGTCGGTGCGGCGATAAAGAGCAACACGAGCAAGCCGATCCACCAATGCGGCGCGGAATTGAGAAACGCGTTGAACACGCCGAGCGCGCGATCCAACCATTTACCGTGATGCACCGCGGCGTACATTCCCATCGGAATGCCGAGCATCCCGATAATGACCGACGCGAGATTGAGCGTGATCGTCGCGGGCAAGCGTTCCGCGATCTTGTCCATCACTGGACGTTGATCGAGAAACGAGCGACCGAAATCGCCTTGCAGAACATGCGCCAGCCATTTGATGTACTGCACCGGGATCGGCTCGTCCAAACCGTACGACGCGCGCAACGCCAACTTGTCCGCCTCTTTCACGCGCGGATCTTCGATGAACGATTCCGGTCCGCCCGGCGCGAGGCGCATCAGCGTAAACGAAATGATCGTGATGAGCCACAGTAAGATGAGCGATTGGATCGCGCGGCGAATGATGTAACGCGAGGTGTTTGACATAGTGAATCAGATTAGATGTTGGAAGTTGGAACAACTCCAACCTCCAACATCTAACATCCAATTTCTACTTACCCGTCGGATTGATGAACCACTTGTGGAAATCGTAGCCCACGCCGACGCGCGTTGGCGAGTTGACGTTCAACCGTTTGTTGTAGAACGAATACCCGGTGTTGTAAACCAGGAAGATGTACGGCGCATCGTCCGCGAGAATTTGTTGAATCTCCTGGTAGATCAATTTGCGTTTCGCGGGATCGAATTCTTTTTCGCCCTGATCCCACAACGCTTCTTGTTTTTTGTTGATGTAGCCGACGCTGTTGAGATCGGGGATCGTGGACTCGCTCCAAATATCGCGAATGCCGGACGGCTCGATGCCAACGCTCCAACCGAGCGCGTCGAGGTCCCAATCGTACGGAT
Organism: Chloroflexota bacterium; assembly: GCA_016223105.1. Taxonomy (GTDB): domain Bacteria; phylum Chloroflexota; class Anaerolineae; order UBA4142; family UBA4142; genus JACRPR01. Next base: position 2,380 of record JACRPR010000203.1, read on the forward strand.
CCTTTTTGATCGTGTTGAGGAACGCCGCCCATTCGAGCGCGACGATTTCAACTTCGATGCCGAGTTGCTTGAATTGATCTTGCGTAATAACCGCGGTCTTTTCGCGCGCCGGGCTGGGCGTGTTGTGCAAGAATTTTAATTTCATCGGCTTGCCGTCTTTGCCCAAACGTTTGCCGCTCGCATCAAGTTTGTAGCCGGCTTTATCGAGCGCGTCCGCGGCTTTTTTCATATCGTAATCGTACTTGGCAACGTTCGGATTGTACACCGGCGAAGTCGGCGGGAAAGTCGAGTAGGTCGGCTTGGCGAGTTTGTTGTACACTTTATCCGCGATCAAATCGCGCGGGATCGCGTGCGACACGGCGCGGCGAAATTCGACATCGTTGCCGGGCGCGCGGCGCAAATTGAATCCGATGTACTGCCACGACGCGGCGGCGGGTTCCCATTCGTACAAACGCAAGAGGTCGCTCGCTTTGGCTTTTTCAAAATCGTTTGAAGACATTGCCGCCGCATCCACTTCGCCGGCGAGCAACATTTGCAACGAGACCGAGGTATTCGGCACGATGCGGTACGTTACGCTCTCGATGTTCGTCGCGCCGCGATAATAATTATCGTTTCGCACGAACGTCGCGAAATTATCGCGCTTCCATTCTTTCATCGTGAACATACCGTTGCCGACGGTCGGCATCATAATTTCCGGATTTTTGGTCGGGTCGTTCCAATCGTACTTTTCCCAAACATGCTTGGGCAACGGCGTGATAAAATCTACCTTGTCCAACAACACGGGCAACGGTTTCGATTCTTTGATCGTAACTTCGAGCGTCTTGTCGTCAATCGCTTTGTATGAAACAACATTGCGTTCGGGATCGGAGCGATAGGGCCATTTGTTGTCCGGCTTCATCGCTTGCACAAACGTCCATTCGTAATCGAACGCAGTCACCGGTTTGCCATCGCTCCACTTGGTATCGTTCAACGTGAACGTGATCGTTTTGTTGTCGTTCGACAACTTCCACGCTTTCGCCATCGCCGGTTCGGGGTCGAGCGTCTCGGGATTGTAACGCCACAATGCGCCGGTGAACATTCGACCGGTGTACGCGCTCGACGCGGTATCGGTCTGTTTGTAAATGTGCAAGGTCGGCGCGTCGCTCGTGTTCGCGATTTTGTAATCGCCGCCGCGCGGCAACGCGGTGGGCGCGGCAGTCGGGAGCGGTTGGCTCGGCGCTTTCGCGACATCGGTTGGTTTCGGCGCGTCGGTCGGCGCGGGCGCGGGTGTTGATGGTGCGGCGCACGCGACAAGCAATGTGAACAATGCGATCAACGCGAACAGAGTCGTCAGTTTTTTCATTGCTCCTCCTCCTCAAATCAAATTGAAATCGAACCAGTGGATCTGCGCGCGCGGAGAAATCGAATGGGGGAAAATCGAGAGGATATTCCGCAAACCGCGCGGTCAAGCATCATCGCTTTGAGCAACCACCTCCTTCACATTGCGCGGGCGAGTTGCCCGCGCCACCGTGTAGAAATTGCGCCGATTATATGAGAATCGTTAAGGTGTGTCAATCTGCGAGGAAATGAGACGCGGCTGAAATTTTGTAAAACACTCCGCGCGCAAATCAGTTGGAAATTTTGCGCCGCTTGAAAAAAATAACTAGCGCAAAGCCAACTAGCGCGAGGAGGGTCGCGCCGGTCGCGAGGATTACCGGGGCGAGGAGTGGTTGCGGATGTAGATCAATTGCGCGCGCGTTCGTCGCGGTGACGATTCCATCGCGCGCGAGTGTGCCGCGTTGTTGCGCGAGGTACGCGACCAAACTCCAATACTCGTCGCGCGATAACGCGCCGCGATCTTGGTACGGCATTCGCGCGCTGAGATAATCGAACAACTCATCGGCAGTTGCAAATCGCGTGAGCGTGTTCTCACCAAGGATCGCGGGCGCTTCCGGGAAAGTGAAACCGCACAGCGGCTCTTCGCCGCTGTGACACATTTTGTTCGCGCAATCCCACTCGCTCGTTGGAAATGAATACCGCCAGGTCGCGAGACCTTGCCCTTTATCGCCGTGGCACACCAGACAGTATTTCCAGTACGTGAATTTTCCGAGATCGAGTTGCGTGGGACCGGACGGCGGCGCGCTCATCCACCATTCGGGTTGCGTCATTCGCCGCGGGGTTGGCGTGGGCGGTTCATCCGCGCGCGCGGGAAATGTGGGGAATGAAAATAATCCGAGTAAAAATAAAACCGCGAGATAACTACCAGGACAAGAAAATTTATGCCGCATAATTTTTGGAAACTCGAATTACTGTTATCGCCAATTTGAATCTGTGGTATAATCTTTTCAGAGGAGAAAACGAAATGACGATCACTCGAACCGCCCCCAAACGCAAAGCCGCGCGCACAATTGCCACGCGTCGTGCGCCCCCACGCGCGGCGCGGCGCGTAGGCAATCTCACGCTCGCGGAATTTCGCGCGATGATGGATGACATCATTGACCAACGCTTTGCCGCGTTGACGGATCCTGACGCGGGATTGGAATTACGACCAGAGATCGCGCAAGGGCTGGCGCGTCAAGAGCGCGAATTTGCGGCAGGCAAACGCGGCAAGCCACTTGCTAAAGTGGCTCGACGATTGGGTTTGGATTAGCCGGATGTACAACGTCCTCATCCTCGAAGATGCCGAACGCGACCTGGAGCAACTCGACCCGCCGTTGCCAAACGCATCAACAAACGAATCCAATGGCTTGCCGAAAATTTTGAGCAGATCAAGCCCGAATCGTTGACTGGCGAGTGGGCGCGATTTTTCAAATTACGCGTCGGTAATTATCGCGCGCTTTACAAAATCATTCACGAAGAGCGCCTGATCACAATTTATCGCGTGCGACATCGCCGCGATGTGTACGACGAAAAATAATTACAAAAACCCGAAAGGTTCGCTTTGCGAAACCTTTCGGGTTTTGCGTTACGGTTGAATTTGCCAGCGTTCGTAGCGCTCGCGCCCGGTGAACGCGACCGTGCGTTTGATCCAGGGTTGCGTCAGCGCGCCGCGCGTGTACCAGTACACCGGCATTATCACCGCCGCGTCGTTCACCAAAATTTTTTCCGCTTGCGCGTACAGGTTCGCGCGCGCCGCCGCGTCTTTTTCGACCGCGGCTTTTTTAACCAGGTCTTGGTACTTGGCGTCTTGCCAATTCAACCCGGTATCCGCGTTGATCGAACCACCGGACGCGACGACATCGCGCAGAAAATTATTCGCGTCGGGATATTCGAGGCACCACCCAAAGCGCCAGATTTGCGACGCGGTTTTGCTCTTGACCGATTTCGTCAACGCGCTCCACTCTTGCGCGGACAGTTTCACGTTCACGCCCAACGTCGCGCGCCACATTGCTTGCACGGTCTCTGCGATTTTTTGATTGCCGGGCGATGTGTTGTACGCGAGCGTCAGATCGAGTTTGTCCGCCGTCGTATTTTTTTCTCTGAGGTACGCGTCCAAAACTTGTTTCGCTTCGCCCGCGTTGAACTTGATGCCGAGATCGGCGTTCGTTTTGAGCGACGGCGCGCCGATGATGCCGGGAAGCGTGAACCATTGCGCCGGCTCTTGCCCGCTCTTGATCGTGGTCGCGATGAGCGATGCGCGATCCAGCGCGAGCGATAACGCGCGACGCACGCGCACATCGTCCACCGTTTTCGCGCGCGTGTTGAAGCCGAAATAATACGTGCAAAGATTCGGCGCGGTCGTCAACAATTTCGCGAGGTTCGCGTCCGCTTTGACGCGATCAAATTCACTCGCCGGGACAATCGTTGCGTCGAGTTCGCCGGTTTGGAATTTTGCGAGCGCGGCGTTTTCATCGAGCATCGTAAACGCGACCTCGTCAATTTTCGATTGCGGCGTCGCGTCATCGCCAACCCAAAACGGATTGCGCGTGAGTGTGATCGTCGCGCCGCGCGTCCAATCTTTTAGCGCAAAGGGACCGTACGTTTGAATGTTCGCCGCGTCCGCCCACTTGTCGCCGAGTTTCGTAACGCACGTATCACCGTCAATCAACCAGCGCGGCACTGCCATCGCGCCGGTAATCGCGAGCAAGGTCGGCGCATACGCGAGCGGTTCGCGCAATTTGATTTCGAGCGTCGCGTCGTCAATCGCCTTGACGCCGACTTTGGTCGCGTCATTATTCGCGCCGGAGGTGTACGCGTCCGCGCCTTCGATGGGCGCGAGCAACAGCGCGAACGGCGAACTGGAACGAAGCACGCGCAACAACCCGGACTCGAAATCTTTTGCAACAACAACGCGATCTTTCGTTTGCTTGCTACGATCCGGGCAGGTTTGAATTTTGACGACCTGGTTCGTCGCGCGATCGTACTTGACCCAGGGCACATCGCCGCGCAGTTTCAGCGTGTACGTTTTGCCGTCCGCCGAAAGATTCGAACTTGTCGCGATCCCAGGTCGCGTTTGGTTCGTCGTTTCATCGAGCCGCACCAGTCCCACAAAAATTTCTTCGACAATCGTCGCGGCACTGGGGTCTTGCGCGAACGCGGGATCGAGCGTGTCCGCGTCGCCGGTGAGATTGACGCGCAAAACATTCGCGCGCGGCACGCGCGTTGCGGCAGATGTCGCGACGACCTGGATCACTTGCACGCCGGATGCGGTCGGGGTTACGTTGGCTGGTGCCGGCATCGCGCTAGCGCACGCGGACAGCAGAATCAAAATGAAAAGTGGAAAAAATTTTTGCATCGAACGAAAACTCCACGAAAATTACGCGTAACAAGAAAACGGACGGCTGGTCGCCGTCCCTTGTCGATCTGGATGAGTGGAGTGCGCGCGCACTCTAAATTATTTGCGCGATTGCACATGCGACGCAATGCCCAGCAGACCGATCGCCAAACCCATCACCGATGAAATGTACGCGATGAAATTTAGCGCAATGGTCGGCTCGACAATGCGAAGCACCATCACAAACGGCAGAATGAATCCGATGACCAAGAGAATGAATCCCAGGATCATCAGATTCGCGGGACCGAGTGAAATCATTTTTTATACAACCAACAACTGACGAAATGCAGTGGGCGCGGCTCGAACTCCGGCGGATCGTTGACATCGCACTCGCCCTTGATCATGCGCGCGCAACGCGGGTGGAAGCGGCAACCCTTGGGCGGATTGATCAAACTCGGCGGCTCACCGGGCGGAATTTCTTTCAACGTGATCGCATTTTTCGCGTCCGGATCGGGAATCGCGGTGATCAATGCTTGCGTGTACGGATGCAATGGCGCTTGCAGAAGATCATTCACCGGCGCTTTTTCGATAATCTTCGCGGCGTACATCACGAAAATCCGTTCCGAGAAATAGCGCACGGTCGAAAGATCGTGCGTAATATAACTGACCGCGAGGTTGTGATTTTTTTGAAGCGCGCGCAACAGCATCAAGATTTCCACGCGCACCGACGCGTCGAGCATCGAAACCGGCTCGTCCGCGACGATCAACTTGGGGCGCAAGATCATCGAACGCGCGACGACGACGCGTTGCTGTTGTCCGCCGCTCAGCATATGCGGGTACTTCATCAAGAAATCTTCGATGGGCGTCATTTTCACTTCGTCCATCACGTCTTTGATCCGTTTGATGCGCTCGTCCTCGCTCTTGACGCCGTTAATGATCAGCGGCTCTTCGAGAATGCGTTGCACATTCATAAACGGCGGCAGTGCGCCGTACGGGTCTTGTTGCACGTACCCGACTTGCGAACGATACCATTGCATCTCGCTCGGTTTCAAATCCGCGAGGCGTCTGCCTTCGAACACGACATCGCCTTTGGTTGGTTTGTGCAAACCCAGGATCGTTTTCGCGAGCGAACTTTTGCCGCACCCCGATTCGCCGACGAACGCGACCGCTTCGCCCTGCGGCAATTCAAAATTTACGCCGTCCACTGCGCGCACATAGCCCGCGCGCCCGAAACCCCATTTGCGTAATTCAAACCAGGTATGCAAATCGCGCACCGCGAGCAACATTCCATTTTTCTTTTCTGCCATATTCACATCCATGCTTGATTTTTTTGAAACCGTCAAGTGTCATTGCGAGGAGCGGTTTTTGCGACGAAGCAATCCCCAATTTTGGCAGTCCGGAACTGCTATGTGGAGATTGCTTCGCAAACACCGCTCGCAATGACAATCAGCGCGTGTGCAACCAGCATTTGACGCGGCGACCATCATCCAGCATTGTTGTCGGCGGATCTTTTTCGCACTTGCCAAAACGCGAAGGACAGCGCTCCGCAAAACGACACCCGGTTGGCAAATTGACCAAACTCGGCGGACGCCCGGGAATAAATTCGAGGTTTTTGGTTTGGCGCAACGTCGGCACGCTCGCCATCAATTTTTGCGAGTACGGATGCAGAGGCGCGGTGAAAAAATTTGTGGCGTCCGCGTACTCGACGATTTGCCCGGCGTACATAATCGCGACGTGCGTCGCGAGTTCGCTCGAAGTCGCGATGTCGTGCGTGATCAAAATGAACGAGGTCTCGGTGCCCTGGCGAATTTGTTTGAGCGTGTTCATAATGTTCGCCTGCGTCAACACATCAAGCGCGGAGGTCGGCTCGTCGAGCAGAACGACATCGGGACTCGTTACGAGCGACATTGCAATCGCGACGCGTTGGCGCATCCCGCCGCTCAACTCGAACGCATAGCGGCTCATAAAATCTTCCGGCACGCCGACCGTGCGAAACACTTTGCGCGCCTGCTCCAGCGCTTCTTTTTTTACGCCGTAATGCGCGATCATCGGCTCGGCAACTTGCTCGCCGACGCGAATCACCGGGTTGAGTGAATTCATCGCGGCTTGCGGCACCATCGAAATTTTCACCCACCGAATATCTTTGCGATACGTTTCATCATCGAGCGCCATCAACTCGGTATCGTTGAGCCAGACCTTGCCGGAATACGTGTGGACGTTCCGCGGCAGTAAGCGCAGAATCGCGCGCGAGAGCGAGGTTTTGCCGCATCCCGATTCACCCAGGATGACTAACGCCTGATTTCGATCCAAATTGAAACTAACTTCGTCAACTGCCTGCACAACTCCTTTGGACGCGCGAAAATGGAGGGTGAGGTTTTCGACTCGCAGGAGTGCATTGCCCATCCCTAAATCTCCCGTAAGCGTGGATTGAAAATTCGATCGAGGGCGAAACCGACGACGGCGAAACCGAGACCTGCTAACATCAACAGAACTGCCGGTTCGATCACCCAATAATAATATCCCTTGTACAGCGCGCCGTTGGAATACGCGTCGTTCAACACTTTGCCCCAGGTCGGCAGAACCGGGTCGCCGAGACCCAGCACCGCGAGCGACGCTTCGAGAAACACGAACGAGGGGATCAAGGTTACGAACGAGGGAATCAACACCGGCGCGATCTTGGGCATCATATATTGAAACACGATGCGGAGATTGCTCGCGCCGTACGCGTGCGCGGCTTCGATGTACGGCATCTCTTTCACTTGCAAAAACATCGAGCGGTATACTTTGATCGAGAGGTTAAAGATGCCCAGCACGATCACGATGCCGAGAATAACCCAGATGTTGCGCGTGTAAAAAATTCCGATCATGATCAGAATCGTCAGCGTCGGCAACACGGTATTGATCTCGGTCAAGCGTTGAATCGCCGCGCCCCACCAGCCGCCGAACCAGGAACCGATTGCGGCAATCGCGAACGTGGTGAGCGTGGAACCGACCGCGGCGAGAAAACCGAACGCGAGCGCGATCGGCGTGCCCCACAACAACGCGACCGAAATATCGCGGCGGCGATGATCGGTGCCAGCGACGCCGTGCGCTTGACCGTACAAAACTAATTTGGCGTCGAGGTTACTCCCCTTGTCAAACGTGAGTCCTTCGATCACAAGTTGGTATTTGCCTTTGAGCGGCTTGGGCGTCGCGCCGGGCTTGAGCGATTCGGGATCGGCGAGCAGTGCGATTTCCGGTCGGACATCGTTGAGTTTGCGCGCCAAGCGTTGATCAATCGAAATCGCAAAGCGATCCGCCGCGCCCACCGTCATATCGCCAAGTTGAAAATCGCGTCCGTCCGGCGTTTTCCAAATCAACGTCGCTTGCGGTTTGCGTTTATCGTACTGGGCTTGCAAAAAGACATTGATCTCGCTCGGAAAACCGTCGAAGGTGTACTCGAACGGCAAAATAAAATCCGCCGTCGCCATATCCGCCGAGACGGTTTGCGCTTTCTTTTGAATCGCACTGTCTTTGGAATTGACGACAATCGTCGTCGGCAAACTCTCGCCGGAGAAAACGCCGAACCATTGCGGCACCGCGTTGCGCGGATAATCGCCCCAAATTTCTTCGCCGCCGCGCCACCGCCGAATCGCTTCGTCGTACGGAATCGTGATCACGGTGTATACCGCGAGCGCGATCAATCCGCCGATGATCAACAAACCGAATACGGCGGAGCGATAACTCAAGAGTTCTTTGAGAAACACCGGCATTTTCATGCTTTGCGCTCCCCGCCCACTTTGACGCGCGGATCGAGCAGGGCGTAAATGATGTCGAGCAAGAACACGGTCGCGACGAGCAAGTACGCGATGAGCACAACATTGCCGACGATCACCGGCACATCGAAAATGCTAATCGCTTGATACAACATCCGACCCAAGCCGGGCCACGCGAACACGGTTTCGAGAATGATCGCGCCTTGCCAGAGATAGATCAACGTGAACGCGAATTGCGTAACGATGGGCGGAAGCGTGGGGCGCAAAATGTAGCGTTGCTCAATCGTGCGCGAGGTCAAGCCCTTGGCTTTCGCCATCTCGACGTAATCTTCGCTGGAGTAGATCAGGAAGAAGGTGCGCCAGTTAAAGATCGCGATAAAGACCGAGTGGAGAAAGAGCGCGCTGACCGGCAGAACCATATGCTTGAGCAAACTCAAGATATAGCCGCCGAGATCGGGCGGCGGTGGCGCGTCCACCATTCCACCAAAAGGCAAAACGTGAAACACGGACGCGAAAATCAGGATGAGGAAAATCCCGATGAACCACGCCGGGATCGCGGATGTGGGCGCGAGCGCGATGACGATTCGATCCAACCAACTGCCGTAGCGGCGCGAGAGAAAGAGCGCGCCAAAGATCGCGATGAAAAAGAGTGAGAGGTTCGCGGTGGCGGAGAGGAGCAAGGTCGCGGGCATCCGCTCGACCAGGATCAAACGCACCTGGCGCGAGCCGCTATCGCTGGAGATATGTTCCGCGCGTCCCAGGTTCAACGTGAGCGCGTCGGTCAAATAGTTGACGCTCCGCAAAAAGAACGGTTGATCGAGATTCAAGCGTTGCGTTTCGATCAACACTTCTTCGTCAATGCGTTGGCGCAGTTCGCTCGGTGCGAGCGCGCGATTCGCCGGGTCGAGCGACATCGCCGCGCCGATGCCTTCGCGAATTTGCGAGATGCGAATTTGATCGAGATAGCCGCCCATATTCGCGATGAGCACGGTGAGGTACACGCCAATCACCACCGTCGCAAACAGCGCGACGCTTCGGTAGATGACGTATTTCAAAATGCGCGAGAGCGTATCGGGAACGCGAATCCGCCCGCGCGGTTTGGCGATAGTTCCGCCGCTTAAAGCTTCCGATGCCATATCCAAGCTCCTTTCTGGAGTGATCTGATCATCCACTCGCCGGTAAATCTAAACGCTTGCATTTGTTTTTGACACAACGAACGTAGCGCATTTTATTTTTATGCGAATAATTTTTTGCCAATCGTTCAACCCACTTGCACTTTCATTCGCCGCGCCGCGCGCCAGTGCTCGAGCGAACGGTTGGATTCCCGGCTGGGTGTGCCATCAATCACAGCGATCGCTGGAATCAGTTCATCTAAACTTTCCCAAAAAATAATATCGCGTCCGTCCGAATCTTCAAACACGCGCCAACCGTTGCGCTCCGCCTCGCTCGCGTCGAGCAAACGCGGATACCATTTGAGCGGCGCGAAAATTATCCGCCCATCTTCCAAAACGATGGACAACATTTCATTTGTGATCGTTACATCAACAACCCGTGGCTGAATTTCAATTGTTGCAATGCTCATCCCAATAAATGATCGTACTCATCGTGCCTGCCGATCCAATACCAGTAAACAACATCGCCTTCAAGGTAACCCACCGCGCGATAGTTGCGATCAATTCGAACAGATACATCTTCGCCCACGCGTTTGAAATGGCGCGACCTGGGATTGGATCGCCACTCTTTGTACGCGCGTTTTGCTCGGACTCTGATTTCGGGTGGCAATTTGCGGAAAGCGTCAACAAAGGTTGGAGTAACCCGCGAATTCATTTGACGATGAATTCTCCACGCTTGTTAAACATTGGCGCGGATTTGTGCCGCTTGACATCGGCTTTGGCTTGCACCTTGAGCGCGGCAAATTTTTCGGCATGGCGCGACAGCGTTTTTTCCCACACAGCATCTTCCGCCGTCAATTCTGCTTCAGAGAGATCATCGTGCTGATTCATTTTGGAACGCGACTGATCGAGTAAAAAGCGCGCAAAGTCATATAGTTGCGCGGCGCGTTCCGACGGCAATTTTTTCACCAGCGCGGTAATCGCTTTTACGTAATCAACCGGATGTTTTACTGTTTGCATCTGTCTGATTTAATCAAAGGATCGCCGGCAAGCGCGGGACACGCCGCATGCCGGCGACCCTTCACTCGTACTTACGCAACCAAGACCCTAAGGGTTTTCGCGAAGCGAACCCTTAGGGTCTGGCGAACAACTTATTTGATCGTCACGAACTGCACGGACTCGGAACCGGGGATCGCGACCAACTTGGAAACGGCGATCGCTTCCAAACGATTGGAACCGGCGGCGAGTTTGTTCGTTTGATCGGCGGTGAGTTTGACTGCCCACTCGCCGTCTTTCACGGTGGTCGCGTTACCGCTCAACGCCAGGTTACCGGTCGCATCCACGAGGATGAACTTGACAAAGTCAATATCCTTCGCGGCGTACGGTTGATTCTTGAACGTCACTTTGACGGAGAAATCAGCCGCTTGACCGACCGTTACGCGCGTCGGTCCAGAGACCTGCATTCGTACGGCAACGTGCTCTTGCTCGTGGATTCGGTGAGATATTTCTCCAACAGCTTGAGCGTGGGACCCGCGATGTAATTCATCCACTCGACTTTTAACTTGGTGGATTTCGCGGACGAGAACGCGGCTTCTTTCGCGGATTCGGCTTGAATGCCGAGCGCAATGGTGTGCCACGGTGCCGTGCCCTGGAAGTAGATCGGGTAGAACGCGGTGTAGCGCGCGTTGATGATGTTTTCCGCGTCCAAGAGAACCGCATCGCTGTAGATTTCAAAGGTGAACGGATCCTTGGAAGTGATCTTGGCGCCGCGGAACGTCGTCATGAACGTGCGGAACGAGGAAAGCGTCGCTTCGTCATAGATCGCGCTTTTCTCTTTCGCCTGATCGAAACCCATGATAAAGCCCAACACCATATCACCTGCCGACAAAGTGGAACCGTCGTGCCACTTGGTCTGGAAAATGTCCTTGCGGAAGGTGATGGTGGCTTTGGTCTTGACCGTCATAGTTTGGGTGAAGCGTTCGCCCGCGGTGATGAACTGTTGCTTTTCCGCGTCCCAGTCTGCCCATGCGTCTTTAGGAACTTCGATGCTTGGCACGGTGGTGAGCGTAACCCAATCGAGCGTCTTGCCGACCGGCACGCCTTGCGCGACCGTCAGATCGGCTTTGTCAATCATTTGGGGCCAGCGCAAGCCGGTGTACGGATCAGGATACGCGCCAAAGTTCGACGTGGCGCGAATGATCATCGTGTCGTAAATAAAGTTGGTGCCCGCGATGTTGTTCCACGGTTGGGTCAACATACTCGGCGAACCGAATTTGACCTGACCACCGACCTTGCCCGCTTGCTGAATCGTAAAGGGCCAGAGGAATGAACCGGAGATACCGCCCGCGAGATCGCTCGCGACTTTCAAGTCATTGCGGCGCGTGTTGACGCTGAGACGATTGATCAGGAACAGGCGAACCGAATCTTTCATCGAAAGCGGCAACGCTTCCGCGATCAACTGCTGGCGTTCGGCGACGTCTTTGTAATTGCCGCGTCCCAGTTTTTCGGCGACGGTGTCAAATTCTTTCGCCGGTTTGTACGCTTGCCACAACGAATCGGTGCGACCGCGCGCGGTGTAGTAAAAGTCAAAGTTGCTACCGAGGTCGCGATTGATCACGGTCGAAATCCAACCGCCGGTGTACATATGCATCTTGCCATCGGCGGGATCAGCCGAGAGCCAGAGCGGGGAAGATTCGGCGGCAGTCTTGTATTGGCGATCCACCGTAAAGCCAATGTCTTCCAATTGCTTGCCGACGTAATCGCCAATCGCGCGGCGCTCATCTTCGGTGCGGATGATGATGATGATCGTAACCGGCTTGCCCTGGAAATTCCATTTGCCGCCGGTCAATTCCGCGCCGAGTTTTTTCATTTCGGCGTCAACGACTTCTTTCGCCTTCTTGGGATCGTACGTGTACTTGATTTCGATGCCCTTGGCAACGTCCGCGACTTTGGCGTAATCCGGGAATACCGGGTTGAACGTGGTGAACATCGGAATCGCGAGACCGCCATAAATTTCTTTCGCGATGTAGTTGCGATCGATCAACCAGTTCATCGCTTCGCGAACGGTCGCGACCGAGAACGGATTGAGGCGACCATCTTTGAACGTCGGTCCCGCAGGATTAAACGTCAATTCAGAAGTCGAACCATAGGACGGATCGCCGGTGATCGTTTTGGAATCTTTGATCTTGGCGTACAGTTTGGGATCCGAGATCGCGAAACCAAAGAGACTCATATCGCCGGCTTCCATAATACTGACGGCTTTCGCATTATCCGGTTCTTCAAAGAACACGACTTCGTCCACCCACGCGCCTTTGAGCGGGACGGGGGTCGCAGTCGGGGGAACTGCGGTTGGCGCCGGCGGTTTCGTCGCTTCCGGGGCTTTGGTTGCCGGCACTGCGGTCGCCGGCGGTTTCGTCGCTTCCGGGGCTTTGGTCGGCGGCACAGGCGTTGGCGCCGCGCAAGCCACGAGTAAAACGAACATCAACAACAACCCGAACATCAAGGTTGCTTTTTTCATTTGTTCCTTCTCCTCCTGGGAATGTGTTTGGCAAACGCTTACGCAAATTTGCCGTACGTCAGAAATTTAGAATTGGGTGAAAAATTTTTTCGCGCCACCACAAAAAATTCAGACGCGTCGGTGCGACTGAACACCGGGAGCAAAAGAGAGCGGAACACGCGCGGGAGAGCAACGGGAACGCAACAGTGCGCGACCAAAGAGGAGCGTCCTTGTTTCTCTTTGCCTGCCGAGTGGTGAAGCATCAGCGTTGAGCCGACCACCCCCTTTCAACAAAAGCGAGGATACGCTTTCAATGCGTCCTGAAAGCGAATGGATTATACGGTAATTAAGTTTGGCTGTCAACCGAAATGCAGTCGGGCGAATAAATTCGCGGCAACGCACAGCCAAGCCGACCTTCGTCGGCTTGGATTCAGCCGACATAGGTCAGATTCTATTCAGCCGACGTCGGTCAGATTCTATTCAGCCGAGGTCGGTCAGATTCTATTCAGCCGACGTAGGTCGGCTTGGCAATGGGTTGCCGCGAATTTATTCGCCCGGATTGCCTAGTTCCGCAAATCCAGATAAAATAGTGCGCGCCCGTACGGCAAATTGATCAATTGGCTCTACTCAACCGGAGGTTCAAATGAACAAATTAAATTTTCTGCTCATCGCACTGGTCGCCGGGATCGCAACCGCGTGCGCGTCCAATCAAATTTCGACGATCCCCACGATGACGCCATCGGCGTACGCGACAATTATCGCGCCGAGCGGTTATCGCCCACTCCAACAAAATGATCCGGTCGAAGGCACAACGATTGCGTACCACTATATTTTGCCGTCCCTCAACGCGCCCGCGATCGTCGTCGCGTTCGGACCGAACCTGATTCAGTTGGCAAATGTGAAACCGGAATTGGTCGAAGGTGTGGCGGCGTTCGCGCGCGAGTTGGTCAAGCAACCGTTCACCGCGTACGCGTTCGATGAAAACGATCCGAATCAAAAAGAACCCAAGCAATTACAATTTCAAGCCGGCAAGCCGGTCGAGATCGCGTTTGTTGCGCTCGCGCCGGATCGCACCTGGTCGGTTGTCGAAAAATCGGACAATGAAATTCAAGCCGCGTACAAAATCATTCGTCGCAAAGATGGCGGCTTGAGATTTGTGGACGCGTACGGACAGGTCGCGATTTTTTCCGCGAGCAATACGTTCACGATCAACGGCGGCGGCACCGGGTTGATGTTTTCCGCGCGGCTCGCGCTCTTGCGCGCAATTTTGTCCGACCCGATTTATCAGCGCGGCGAGAACGCGGTGTTGCTGAAACCGCCGACGCTCGATCAGTACGATCCGCGCGTGTTGAAGATCAATCCGCAAGCGAGCGGTCTCGCGCAAAACCAGGATTGGGTGATTGTTACCATTCCCGGACCGCAACCCGGAAGGATCGCGCCGTAACACGCGCGTCATTGCGAGCGAAGCGAAGCAATCTCCGTATCGCTGGTTGGGGATTGCTTCGCTCCGCTCGCAATGACAGATCGAGGCGAACGATCATAAAACAAAAATGCGCCCAACAAATTGTTGGACGCATTTTTTGTTATGCCGGTACTTTGACGGACTGACTGCTAAATCTTGGTCTGGGTGTTTGCACACCGTCGTCACGCAATTCTTCCAAATGGAAACGAATTGCCTCGCGGATCAACTTGAGCGTTTCCGTTTTCGTCTCTCCAACCGCTATGCAACCGGGCAAATCGGGAACATAGGCGCCGTAACTATCATTGCCTTTTTCCAGAATAACCAGGTATGTGGGATTTGTTTTTATTTAAATTTTTCCCTTCATCATCGGATCGAGCGCGTCGCGCAGACCGTCGCCGATGAAGGTGAACGCGAGCAGAATCATCGCGATCAAAATCGCCGGCGTAATCAACAACCAGGGCTGGGTCAGAATCGCGTCGCGCCCTTCGAGAAGCATCAAGCCCCAACTCGTCGGGAAGAACGATTGTGGATCCGTCGCGGGACGAATCCCGACGCCGATGTATCCCAGGATGGCTTCGGTGAGAATCGCTTGCGGCACGCGGAACGCCGCCGACACAATGATCGGTGCGAGCGAATTCGGAAACAAATGCCGCATCATAATTTGCCAATCGCGCACGCCAATCGAGTGCGCGGCTTCGACAAATTCTTTTTCCTTGAGCGACAACACCTGCCCGCGCACCAAACGCGCGACGCCAACCCAGTTCACCAACGCGAGCGACACAAAGAGCAGGAACAAGCCGTTGAGCAATTTTCCGATCCACGTATCGCGCAACGCGGTCATCATAATAATAAAGAACAACAAATCCGGGAACGCATAGACCAGGTCAATGACAACCATAATCGCCTGATCCACTTTGCCGCCCGCGTACCCCGCGATCAATCCGATGATCGTTCCGATCACAACGATCAAGATCATCGGAATAAATCCGACGATAAGCGATGTGCGCGCGCCGTAAATCGCGCGGCTCAACACATCGCGCCCGATGGTGTCCGTGCCCAGTGGAAATTCGGCGAGACCCGATTTGGTCGGGTCGTCCGAATGGATCCACATCGGCGGACGATAACTATTGTTCGGAAAATTTTCGAGCGCGTTATGCGGCGCAAGGACGGAGGCAAAAATCGCGACGAGCGTAAAAAAGCCGACGACGATCATCCCGGCAACCGAACCGCGATTCTTTAGCAGACGGTTCCACGCGTCCTGATAAAGGTTGGACGGCTTGCGCGTAAACGCTTGGATGACTTGAAAGTCTGATGCCGCAACGGCTGGGACTGGTTCTGCCATAGTGTTCCTTTAACTTCTGTATTCGTGGCGCGGGCTTCGCTTGCGTGCCCGCCGTCAGCGGACTTGAAAGTCCGCGCCACGTTATCCGCGACCCATACGAATGCGCGGATCGAGAAATCCGTAAATCACGTCCACGGCAAAATTTGCGAACGCGATAAAGAACGCGTAAATGAGTGTAAGCGCCATAATCAGCGAATAGTCGCGCCGCGAAATGGATTCGACGAATAGTCTGCCGATCCCGGTCACGCCAAACTGGGTCTCGATAATGAACGATCCGGTGATCAACCCGGCAAGCGCGGGACCGAGAAACGTAACGACCGGGATCATCGAGTTTTTGAGGATGTGTTTGATCACAACGACGCGTTCCGCCAATCCTTTCGCGCGCGCGGTGCGAACGTAATCCATTCGCATAACTTCGAGCACGCTACTGCGCGTGAGCCGCGCGAGAAATGCCGCGGTTGGAATCGCGAGCACAAAGGAGGGGAGAATCCAGGGACGGAGATTGTCCCAATAATCAATCTCGACGATTTTGATCCAGCCCAAGCCCGCGCCAAAAATTAGGATCAAGAAAATCGCAAGTACAAAATTAGGGATGCCGTAAAACACGGTCGCGAAAAATAACGAGAAGGTATCCCACCAGGTATTTTGTTTGAGCGCGGCAATCACGCCGAGTGGAAATCCGATGGCGACCGCGATGACCAGCGCGACCACACCCAACGCCGCCGTCGCGACAAAACGATTTTGCCAAAACGGTTTGCCGGACTGGGCTTCAAAAATAATGTCTTCGACTTCTCTGCCGCGATAACGGAACGATGGACCGAATTTGCCCTGCGCCAAATTCGCCAGGAATTGATTGAACTGACTGTCCATAAATGCTTGGGCAATCGCGAGCGGCTCTTTGCCCTCCGCGATCGCGCGTTGCGCGGACTCGGGATTAAAGTACAGGGGCTTGTCCAAGCCGTACGCTTTGTTCAAGCGTTCCGCGACGCGTGGATCACTCGTGCGCGAACCAGGATCAGTATCCCAGGGTCCGCCCGGCGTCGCGTGCATAATGATAAAAGTCACCAGGGAAACCAAAAAGAGCGTTGGAATGATAAACAAGGCGCGGCGAATATAATATTCAGTCATTGGAATTTCCTGCTGTTGATGTTGGGCAAATTTGCAAATTTGCCATACGAATAAGACCTGCCAGGTCGCGAGACCTGGCAGGTCTGACCTTGCATCTTACTTCTTCGGGTACGAATCGGGAACCTTGCTCAAGTCAACGTCGTAGGTGTGCACCGGACCCCATTCGCCAATCCATTCAGCATCGCTGGAGGATTGATTGTCCTTGGGACCGATCACGTACGGTTTGAGCAGGTACAGGTTTTCGGTGTAGTTCGTCGGCGCGCCGGGAACATCGCCCAACAACATCGCCTCGGCGTCTTGGTACAATATGACGGCGGCGGCAAAGTCAAGCGTTTGATCGGCTTTGCCCATCAATGTGTCGAGGTCTTTGTTGCAGTAGGAATAGCGTTTCGCGAACGCGTCGCATTTCCAGTACACGCTCAACCAGTTCTGTGGGTGCGGATAATCTTGAATCCAGCCCTGGCGCGAGATTTGCGGATTCGTCTTTGGATCTTTGGTCAACGCGGTCATCACGGTGGATTCGACGGGTTCGAGTGTGATGGGGCAGTTGAAGACGCGCACAAAGTTGCCAGCAACGAATTGGAAGCGCGCGTGATTCGCGGCGGTACCCGCGTAGGTGATCTTGAGATCGCCGAGTTTCGCGCAATCCACTTTTTTGCCATCGGCTGTGCCATAGCCATTCTTAATCAGAGTTTCGACGGCTTTGGCGGCATCTGTCGCGGGCGCGCCAGCAACAGTCGGTTGCGCGCCGGGAACGCCGGGTGGAATCCAGCGGGTGTATGGTTTCCCAATACCCTTGGAGACATCGCGAATCCAGCCCTCGCGATCAAACGCTTGCGAGAACGCCATACGCACGTTCTTGTCGTTGAACGGTTTGATCACATTGTTAAACGCGATCATGGTCGTAATCGCGGCGGGATAGCGATAGAATTCGGCTTTCAGTTTCGCATCCGCTTCAACCTGCGCGAGCGTCGCGGAGGTTACGTCCACTTCGTCGAACTCGCCTTTGGTGTAGGCGGTAAAGCGTTGCACTTCGTCTTGAATGTACGTCGCTTCGATGCGATCAATCTTCGCCTTGCCGCGCCAATAGTTCGGGTTGGCTTCGTAAACGATGCGCTTGCCTTCTTCAATCGTCTTGATCGTGTATGGTCCATTGCATTTATGACCTTCGGGTTTGGTCCACCACGCGTCCTGGCTCGCTTCCGACGCTTTCTTGTCGGTCGGATATGTGACCCAGGTGTAGGCGATATAGTGCCAGAAACCAACCGGGTATTCAAAGGAGACGGTCAGTTCGCGCTTGGCATCGTCGGCTTTGACGCCATAACCGGCGAATAATTTGTCAAGATCCGCGGCGGCGAGTTTCGCGCCTTCTTTTTCGATCAACGCGCCCGCGCCTTTGACATCATGAACGATGTCGGCGTACTGCTTGCCGGTCACGCGCGGATCCACTACGCGTTTGAGCGCGTATTCGTAATCCGACGCGTTCATCGCCGTACCGTCTGCGCGTTTCAAACCTTCGCGAATGTGAAAGACCATGCTTTTGCCATCGGCGGAAGGCGTCCATTTGTCCGCCGCGCCAGGACCAATGTTGCCCTTGGCGTCAATCGCGGTGATACCTTCGTAGCACAGCTTGAGCACTTCGATCTCGATCCCGAACGAAGATTTTTGCGGATCGATAATGTCCGGGTACGTTCCGCGCGCGAGGCGCAAAACTTTTGGACCCGTTGCGACTGGCGCGGCGGTTGGCGCCGGCGGCTTGGTCGCTTCTGGGGCTTTGGTCGGTTGCGGCGCAGTTGTCGCCGCGGGAGCAGGCACGCTCGTTGCGGCAGGCGCGGGCGGCTTGGTCGGTTCGGGAGTGACCGGCACGGCGCACGCGGCTAATACGGCAATCACGAGCAACAATCCAACAATGAATGTTGCTTTTTTCATTTTACTTCTCCTCCTGTGAGTTTACGCTTTGGAAATTGAATCGAGTGAAATAAAACTTGGCATTGCACCACACACATTTCAGAATGAACATCTGAAATCACGGAGAGCAGACGAGGAAATTGCGCGAGGGTCGTTGGTGATGTGGAAATCGCATCAACGCGCGATTGCGAAACATCATTGTCTCTGCCTTCCGAGTGGTGGAGCATCATCTTTGATCCGACCACCTCCTTCAGGCGAATGGGTGAACTATCACGGGCGTCATTATAAGAACATTAGAGAGGGTTGTCAAATGAGTTAGATGAAAAATGCGCCGGAATTGAAAACACTCGACGGATCCCACCGCGCTTGAAGCGCGCGCATCAGCGCGAGCGATTCCGGCGGCGCGCCCCACCCATCGAGCGCGGCGCGCGATTTTTCCGGTGCGTGCATCACAATCGCGTACCCGCCGCGCGCGATTGCCGGCTCGCGCAACGCGGTCAGCCACGCGCGTACATCGTCACCTGCGCGTCGCGTCGCGTACACCAATCCATTCGCGACATCCACGACAAAATTATTTTGCGCGAACGAATCACTTTGCGTCGCGACAAAATTCGCCAGCTCTTTCACAGGCACACCCACGCGCGCGATCACGCGCGCTTCGTGGAGCGCGCTTTCGAGCGCGCCCGCCCAAATCTCCGTCCCGCTCACTTCACTCTCGACCGGCGACGACGCGCCCACCGCGCGCAACACCGCGCGCACATTCGCGATTTCGGTTTCCACATCTTCGCGAATGCCTTCGGCGGAATAAACCAGGGCGTATGGCGCGTTCCAATCTCCACGCTTCGCGTCTAATCTCCAATCGCTGGTCTGCGCGATCAGCACTGCCGACGCAACTAACGCGCCGGGCAACACTCGCTCCGCGATTTCGATCCCGCGCGCGCAATCATTCACCGGGACGAGCAACGTACGCCGCGCGCGCGGTTGCGGCGCGATTTTGAACGTAACGTCCGCGATCAATCCCAGGGTTCCAAATGAACCGACGAACACTTTGGGCAAATCGTACCCTGCGACATTTTTGACGACCGGGCGTCCGGCGCGAATAATTCTGCCATCGCCCAGCACAACCGTCATTGCGAGAACCAGGTCGCGCAACGCGCCGTAGCGCATCCGCAGTGGTGCGTTCGCGTTCGATGCGACAACGCCACCAAGCGTCGCGTCGCGAAACGGCGATGCGAGCGCGACCTGCTTGTGATCGCGCGCGAGAAATTCTTGCAATTCCGCGAGCAACATTCCCGCGCCGACCGTAATGTAGAGATCGTCCGGCGCGTACGCTTTGATGCTAACCAGATTTTCCGGTGACAGTCGCGTAAATTCCGAATTCCGAATTCCGAATTCCGAATTGCTCGTGATCATTGCGCGCCGATTCGCGTTTCCCAGCGCGACAATCCCGCGCGCGGCTTCTTCAATCGTCGCCGGCGTAAACATATCGCCGGGCAAATCGCCCTCCGCGCGCGCGCGTTCAATCTCCGGCATTTGCGTCGGAAAAATTTTCCCTGGGTTGAGCAAGCCGCGCGGATCAAACACTTGCTTCACATCCCACATCGCGTTGAGTTCATCCGCGTTGTGCATCAGCGTCATAAATTCGCGTTTCTCAATTCCAACACCGTGCTCGCCGGTGATGCTTCCATTTGCGCGCACGCCGATCGCGGCAATCTCGCGTCCCGCCTGAACAATCGTCTCCCGTTCGCGCGCGTCATTCAAATCGCGCACCAGGATCAACGGATGAAAATTTCCATCGCCCGCGTGAAGCAAATGCCCCGCGTCCAGCTTGTGGCGCGCGATCACCTCATCCACCTGCGTGAGCGTTTCCGCGAGCCGACTGCGCGGCACGGTAATGTCCACCGTATAATTTCCGGCGGCGACGCGCGCAATCGAACCAGCGACGCTCTTACGCCCGTACCAAATCCGCGCGCGTTCTTCCTCGCTCTGCGCGATGCGAATTTGGCGCGCGCCGTTCGCTTGAATCAAATCCGCGATCTCTTCGATCTGCGAATCCAAACTCGCAGGGTACCCATCCGCCTCGATGATCAACACCGCGCCCGCGTCGGTCGGCAAGCCGGTATGCACAACATCCTCGACGATGCGCGTGATGCGCTGATCCATCATCTCCATCGTCGCGGGCACAAGTCCGGCGGCAATCACCGCGGAGACCGCGTTGCCGGCATCGCGCACCGAATCGAATCCCGCCATCATTGTTTTCACGCCGGGCGGATTCGCGATGAGTCGCACGTCAATCGAAGTAATCAGCGCGAGCGTGCCTTCACTGCCAACGAGCAAGCCAATGAAATCGTATTCGGGAAAATCCAACGCGCGCCCGCCGACGCGCATCGCGCGCCCATCGGCTAAAACCAGGTTCAATCCGGTTACATAGTTTGTCGTTACGCCATACTTGAAACAATGCGGACCGCCCGCGTTCTCCGCGACATTACCGCCAATCGTTGACGCGCGTTGACTCGCCGGGTCGGGCGGATAGTACAAACTTGATTGCTTGACGATCCCATCGAATACCAGGTTGAGAATCCCAGGTTCGATCACCGCGCTCCGTCCGCGCACATCGAGTTCGATCACGCGATTCATGCGCGAAAATTCGACGATGACGCCGCCGCGCTCCGCGACCGCGCCGCCGGATAACCCAGTCCCCGCGCCGCGCGCAATGAGCGGAACGTTGTGCGCGTTCGCCCAACGCATCAACCGCGCGACATCCTCCGGCGATTGCGGAAACGCGACGCCTTCCGGCGCGCCGTGATCTAACCCCGCATCAACCTCGTACGTGAGCAATTCAATCGCGTGCGTCGTGATTTGTTTTTTCGGAAATAGTTTTTCAAATGATTGACGGATTTCTGTTTGCACAATTTTTCCTTTATGAACCGTGGTACGCGATAAGTAAAACGTAAAGCGTAAAACGTAAAGAGATACGCATCACGTTTTACGTTTTACGTTTTACGTTTTACTCCATCATCCAAACGTGCAACGATTTCGTTCCGTGCACGCCAATCGTCAACGTGAATTCAATGTCCGCCGTGCGACTCGGTCCCGTGATGAACACGAGGTCGCCGCGCGCTTTTGCTTCGACAAACACATCGCGCAAATCCGCGCGTAATGCGTCTTGGGTAACTAGCGCGAGATGCACCGGCGGCAACAACGAGATCGCGCGCGGTTTTTCCGGCGACGCGAGCAAACCGAGTGTGCCGGATTCCGGCAGAGCGTAATCGGCTTCGGTGATGCCGAGATCAACTTGCGCGAGCGTGTGCTTGTCCGCGTCGTGCGGAATGATTGCGATGCCCAGATCGCGCAAACGTTCCGCGATGCGCCAACGCGCGAGGTTCGGCGTCGCCCACAGCGCGGCGGATTTGATCGGCTCGGTTTCGATCAGCGCGCGCAATGCCGCGTCAATTTCATCTTCG
Organism: Chloroflexota bacterium; assembly: GCA_016223105.1. Classification (GTDB taxonomy): domain Bacteria; phylum Chloroflexota; class Anaerolineae; order UBA4142; family UBA4142; genus JACRPR01. The sequence goes on from JACRPR010000203.1 coordinate 24,740, forward strand.
CGCATCCGGCGCGCCGTCGCGCCCACGTTCGCGATCTCTGCAAGCAACAGATCAATCTCCGCATCGCGATCACGCGCGATACGCGATGGTGGAATCACCGGGCGCGGGCGTTCAACGCGATGCGCGAGCGCGCGGCGAACCGATTCGATCATCGTCCTCGCGCCAACAATTCGCGTGCCCACGCGGCTGGCTTGCAAATCCAACGTGAGATCGGGATCACCGTCGGCGAGCGGAACGCGAAGGCGCGGCAAGCGATCGCGCACGGTGGGATGCCACACTTCGTAACGATCCCAATCGCCGCCGCGATGCAAACAGATCAGGTAATCCCAACGCGCGTGTTCGCGTTCCAATCCTTCGCGCGGCACCGCAACCGTGTGTTCGCCAGTGCGAAGCAAATCAATTTCGATCAAGTTGATCGCGCTCGCGAGCGCTTCACTTTGTTTCGCAAGATACATTTCACGCCCGCGACTGCCTGCGGCTTTGTTCCCCGGGCTAAGCACTTCGATTATCGTTACGACGCGTTCACCCTCGTCGCCCAGTTTAACGATTTCGACATACACCTCGTGCAATTCCGACGATTCAAGAATCACAACCAACGGCAGATCGCTAAGCGCGGTCAACGTCGCGACGCCGCCACCGCTCGGAAATGGCGCGGGGCGCGGTTGTTCGTACACCGCGACATCAGGATAAATGTCGCGACCAGGTCGCACGACGAATAACCGCTCGCCCATCGTCGTGATGTAACGCGCGGGAAGTGTTTGGTTTAACGCGTCGCTGATGTACGTAATCAAACGTTGATGCACACTGGACCACAACCCAGGATTTTCCAAATACGGATCCATTCCCGGAAAAGGACTAGCCATTGGATTACCTCCTACATTCTCACGCGCCGCACGCGCGCGCGTTTGTAAATGCGGTAGAGAAAATACGCGCTCGTCAAAATCAATGTCCCCGGCAACAGCAATCCCAAAACTAGAAATACTTGCACGGCTTGCAATTTGGACGCGTCGAGCGGATCGGCGAAAAAAGTATTGTAATCCGTGAGAAACGACGGCGCGGTCGCGAAAAATGTAATCATCGCGATCAAAATGCCCAGCACGCCCACTGCGATTTCGCCGCGCCGAATCCCCGCGGCGAGTTGCGCGTCGGTAAAGTGGTTTAGAAAAATCACGAGTTCGTCCACGTTGCGCTGAATGTGTGTCTCGATTTCTTTGACCGATAAAATCTCGCTCAGGTATGCCATTTTGTTGACCGCGTAACTCGATCGAAACGCGGAGGTCGCGACGAGCGCATCGCGCAAACGCGGCAACATATTGAACGTGTTGGCAACTTCGTCCGCAATCCGCAAAATCGCGCGTTCGTCTTCGAGCGTAATGTTGCCATCGGTAATCTTTTCAGTCAAGTCCGGTACTTGATCGAGTTCGCGCGTCGTGTGCCATTCGAGAATTTGCAACGCGGTGCGCGCGGCAATCGTGTGCTCGATGCCGCGCACGATGCACTTCCAATACTCGGCGTAATTGACCGGTCCGCCTGACAAATTCTGTCCGGGCAAGAAAATTTTCTCCGGCGGATAATAGATCAAACAGCGTTCCGCCGTGAACGCGCATAATTCATTCGTCCACGTCGAAAGGTCTCGAATCTCATTCGCCGCGTCCACATCAGGAAACGTAACCTGGTTATCCGCCGTGTGAACGAGCGTGCCCTCCAACACCGCGCCTAGAATTTTTTTATCGCGCGCGCGAAACGTAGCCGCATCAATCCGCTTGCCGCACCCCTGGCACAAAATTGTGTCCAACAACAAAATCGTGTACCGATCATGTTGCGGCAATTCCAACACATTGACCGCCGTGGGTTGCAACGTCAGCGTCGCCTTTTTGCCATTGTGATTGTTGGCAATCGCCATCGTTTGCGGGATCGCTTTGATAAATTGATTCGCGCAATGCCAGCCCAACGCCCATTGAATCGGATAGACCGCGACCTCGCGCGAACCGATTTCCAAAAGACTGCAGACCAGGTCAATCAAACGTTCTGCGCCGGCGCGCGCATCGTGCGGAATCGCGTGCGTCAATTTGATTTCGAGAAAGCCGGTACGCGAGACGCGAATGTGATATTCGAAATTTTTCCACGCGTCGCGCAGGATCGGATCGGCGGGCGGATCACATTGGGCAGGATCAAGTCGAAAGGTCGGGAACATCCACTCGCGCACCAGGTGTCCGCGAAAAACGGAAAACTCGCGCGCGCGTTTGACGGTCGCGGCTTCGTCGGCGTCTTCAACAAACGGCGCACCCGGTTTCACGCGACTGAACGCGTCGGCGAATACGTTGCCGCCGCGCAACCGTTCAAAATCGCGTTGGCTCGCCGGCGCAACAAACTCGCGCAAGTTCAGCACGAGAAAAATGTGCGCCTTGCCGCGCGCGTAAAAATGTTCGGCGGGGTTCAGTTCGTTGGGCGCGCAGGTACAAGATGAATTGGAGATCATAAATTTTCTCTCGCGTGCCGCTTTTTCCACCACCCGCGAAACGTTCCGCCAAACGCGATGAGCGGTCGCGTTTGCGTCCAGCGATTGAACGGCGGCGGCAACGCGCGCAACCACCCCGCGCGTTGAAATGGTTTTTGCGCGATCTGCGCGAGCCACGCGCCCGCGCGATACAACCAGGGCACGCGCAACGCGAGCGAACCCAGTTGCGCACCGACGCGCGTCAGCATCGGCACAACCGCGTCTTGTTCCGCGACGCGATGGCGCAAGTGCAATAAAATTTTCGGAATCGGAATTTTCACCGGGCACACCTCCGCGCACGCGCCACACAGCGACGACGCGTACGGCAAATCGCGCGCGACGCGCGTGCCCAACAATTGCGGCGACAGAATCGCGCCGATCGGTCCCGAGTACGCCCAGCCGTACGCGTGCCCGCCGACATTATTATACACCGGGCAAATGTTGAGACACGCCGCGCATCGAATGCACGTCAACGTTTCGCGCGCGCGCGGATCGGCGAGAATCCGCGTGCGTCCGTTGTCGAGCAGAACGAGATGAAATTCGCGCGGCACGCGCGCGTTAATGAACGACGTATACACCGACATCTTTTGTCCGGTCGCGTTGCGCGCCAACACCTTCAACAACACCGCGAGCGCATCCCAATCGGCGATCACTTTGTCAATCCCGGCAATCGCAACGTGAACATCCGGTAATGTCGTACACATTCGCCCGTTGCCCTCGTTCGTGAGTAGAACAATCGTCCCGGTTTCCGCGACGATAAAGTTCGCGCCGGTGATGCCCATTTCCGCGCACAAAAATTGTTCGCGCAATTTTTCGCGCGCGAGATCAGTCAACACGCGCGGATCGGGCGGCGNNNGGCGCATCGATCGCGAAGTTTTCCGAAAAAAGTCTCGCGATATCGTGCCGCGTCATGTGCATCGCCGGACCGAGAATGTGCGAGGGCGCGCTCCCGGCAAGTTGAATGATAAATTCGCCGACGTCCGTTTCGAACGCGTCAATCCCGGCATCCGCAAGCGCGTGATTCAAACCGATCTCTTCGGACGCCATTGATTTCGCCTTGACAATCGTCTTGACCTGGTGTCGCCGCGCGATCTCCAGCACAATCGCGCGCGCCTCCGCCGCATCATTCGCCCAATGAACGTGACCGCCCGCCGCGATCACTTGTCGCTCAACTTGCGCGAGATATTCGTCGAGATGTTCAATCGCGTGCAAACGCACATCGTGCGCGGCTTGGCGCAACGCTTCCCAGTTCGGCAGGGCGGCAACGGCTTGATTGCGGCGCAACATCAAACGCGCTGTGGTGCTTTGCGTTGCGCGCGGAATGTTCGGCGGAACGTTCTGCGAATTTTTGCGGAAATCAATGCGCGGCGGGTGAGGGTTCATCGGGGGAATTATAGTTTGTTGTGAAACGTTGTCAATCAGCGCGGAGATAAAATCGGCGGGATGCTTGGAATCGAGCGTTTACGCGGTTGTACATCTGACCGGCAACCGCGTAAACGCTCGATTCCAGATTCCGATCAGCCGCGCTCAAAATCAAAACGCGTCGGCGAGAAATTTCGCGACGCGTTTGACGCGTGAAATCACTTTTGCGTGCGCGCCATTATTTCTTGCAACGCGGCAAAATTCGCGGCGGTATCAAAAATCGCGCGCACCGGGATTTGAAAGCCGGCAATCACCCGATTCGTAATCATTCCTTCGGATAGAGCGTCGCTCAAAATATATTCTTCATCCTTCAAAAAATACTGCTCGATAGTTTCGCGTTCCGGGTCAACAATCCAATACTCGCCAACGCCGTGTGCCGCATAATCTTTGAACTTGATGCCGCGATCGATTTCTTTCGTGCTGGGCGACAAAACTTCGACGATGAAATCCGGCGCGGGAAACCGCGTTTGATTTGGTTTGAACGCGGCGACCTTTGCCTTGATCCAAAAGCAAATATCCGGTTCATAATCATTGCGGCTTAGAGAGATCATTATCTTTTCATGATTAACCTGTCCTAAACTGTCCCGGTTTACCCACACTCGCAAAAGCACAAACAGGTTTTCTCCCGCGTTCGCATGTTTGTTTTGGACCGCCATAAGTTCAATGACCTCCCCGTTGATAAACTCGATGCTCTTGCCATCGTAACGCGGATCACCCGCATCCACCGCGCGATGAAATTCGGCGCGCCGTTTTTGCTCGTCCATCATCAACGCGTGAAGCCGTTGCTCGACAAATGGCAACAAGGGAGAGCGCGCCAATTCTCTAACCGTCGCTTCGACTTGAATCAACATTCATTCACCACCTTTCCGAAATCGCCAACATTATAAAACAATATCCGCGCCGCCGCAAATCGGATCGCAAATTGCGAAATTCATTCGCCGGATAAATGATTGTGTGGTAAAATCTTCACGCATCACGCATCACGCATCACGTATCACGTCTTACGCTTTACGTTTTACGCTTTGAGGATTTACAAATGTCATCTCCTTCGATCACCGATATTCAATCCACCGCGCGCTTGATTCGCGACAATGTGGGCAAGATCATCGTTGGCAAGAGCAATGTGATTGATCTCGCGCTCGTCGCGTTGTTGTGCGAAGGTCACATTTTATTCGAGGACGTTCCCGGCATCGGCAAAACGACGCTCGCCAAAGCGTTGGCGCGTTCGCTCGGTTGCGCGTTTCGCCGGATTCAATTCACGCCGGATTTGTTGCCGAGCGATGTAACCGGCTTGTCGGTGTTCAATCAAAAAACGCAAGAGTTTGAATATCGCGCCGGACCGTTAATGACGCAGATCGTTCTCGCGGATGAAATTAATCGCGCGACGCCGCGCACGCAATCCGCTCTGCTCGAAGCGATGCAAGAACGCCAAATCACGGTGGACGGCGCGACGAAAATGTTGCCGCGTCCGTTCCTGGTTCTCGCGACGCAAAATCCGATTGAACTCGAAGGCACGTTTCCGTTGCCCGAAGCGCAGTTGGATCGCTTTTTCATCAAACTCGCGCTCGGTTATCCAAACGCGGACGAGGAGAACGCGATGCTGTTACGATTCGAGCGCGCCGATCCGCTCGAACAATTGGCGGTTGTCGTCAACGCGGACACGATCCTCGCGATGCAAAACGCGATTCGCTCCGTGCGCGTCGAGCAATCGGTGCGCGAGTACATCATCGCGCTTGTGCGCGCGACGCGCGAACATTCATCGGTCGAACTCGGCGCGAGTCCGCGCGGCTCGCTGTACTTGTATCGCGCCGCGCAAGCATACGCCGCGATCAACGGACGCGATTTCGTTTTACCCGACGATGTGAAATATCTTGCGCCGTACATTCTCACCCATCGCCTCATCATCTCCGCGCAAACGCGTCTGCGCGGTCGCGACGCGACGGGCGTGATTCGCGAGGTGATCGAATCTGTGCCCGTGCCCGTGGAACAGTAATTAGTAATTGGTAAATGGTAATTGCCATTTACCAATTACCATTTACCAATTACCCCAGATGTTCAACCCATCCTGGATCCACTTTGCAATTTTACTAATGACGTTCGGCGTGATCGTGCGCTCTAACGATCTGATCATTTTGTCCGCGCTCTTGCTCGTGATCATCCCGGTCGCGTGGGCATGGCAACGCGTCGCGCTCTGGCGCGTCAGTTACGCACGCGTGTTGAACGAGCAACGCGTTTTCGTCGGCGAGACGGTTGACCTGAGCACGCGCGTCAGCAATCGCAAACTTTTGCCGCTCGCGTGGATCACGATTGACGATCAATTTCCGCTCGCGCTCGCGCCGCGCGATAAAACGCTCGCGCCTTCGCACATTCCTCTCACCGGTTTTTTGAATCAGCGCGCCGCGTTGAGCGCATTCGAACGCGCGCGCTGGCAATACAAAATTGTTTGCGATCAGCGCGGTTATTATTCGATCGGTCCCGCGCGTTTGCGCGCGGGCGATGTGTTCGGCTTGTTCGAACGCGAATGGATCAGCCCGCGCGTGGACAAGTTGATCGTCTATCCGCGCGTCCTGCCGATGCACGCGTGGGGCTTGCCACCGAAAGATCCGCTCGGCGATGTGAAATCGCGCGTGCCGATTTTTGACGATGCGACGCGCCCGCGCGGCATTCGCGATTATCGCCCCGACGACGCGCCGAAACACATTCATTGGCGCGCGACCGCGCGGCGCGGACAACTCCAAGTCAAAGTGTACGATCCGACGATTGCGTACCAATGGGTCTTGTTCGTCAACGTCGCGACGTTCGCGCAAACCTGGCAAGGGACCGATCCCGAATTGCTCGAGCGCGTGATTTCGCTCGCGGCATCCATCGCGAATTTTGGCGCGGAAAATAAATACGCGGTCGGGCTCGTCGCGAACGGAACCTGGCCCGATTCGGATCAACGTTTGAAAATTTTGCCGAGCCGCGATCCAAATCATTTACGCCACATTCTCGAAGCATTGTCCGCGATCACGTCGTTCGTCGTTACGCCGATTGAAACATTACTGCGAAACGAAACCTCCGCGCTCGCGTGGGGCGCGACGCTCGTGATGATCACCGGCATCGTTACGGACGAGATTCTCGCAGAGATGATTCGACTGCGCCGCGCAGGACGCCGCCTCGCGCTGATCTCGCTCGATGAAACCTGGGAGCCGCGCGATGATTTGAATGGAATCATTGTGCGCCAAGCCATCACCAAGGACTCGACGCTTTAGCGGGTTGTGCGTCGGACAACTCAACCGCGTAAACGCGCGACTCCAAAAACATCCGCAAGCAATTACCCGGACTCGTCGCTTTAGCGGGTTGCGCGCGGGATAAATCAACCGCGTAAACGCTCGACTCCAAAATATGTTACGCAATCTCTCAATCTCTAAATCTCTAATCTCTCGCATTTCCCCCCGCCGCGAACTTCGCATCGCGCTTTTCGTCGCGATGGAAGCGTGCTGGTCGTACGGCATGTTCGCGTTCTTGTCCGCGTTGATTGACGCGCGTCCGGCATCGCCATTCGCGATCTGGCTCGGCTATTGGATCGCGATGATCGCTGGGCGCGTTTTGCCACGTTCACAAAAACGGTGGATCGTTTTGCAATTGCTCGCGATCGCGATTGCCGCGCTGACGATTCTCGCGGTCGCGCGGATCGAACTCTACGAACGCCTCGACGCGTTCGATCTGTCCTGGTTGCCGCAATTTATCCGCGCGCTTGCTACAACCCAGGTTACACTCAGCGCGGAACGCTTGATCGGACTCGCGATGCTCTTTGCCTTTGTGCGCGGGCTGGGTTACGCGCAGAGACCACTCACATTGTGGTTTGTCGGATTTCGTTTTCGCGTCGGCGTCGTGATTTTTTGTTTTCTCCTCATCGCGACCAGCACAATCCATCCGCTCCCGCTGACCCCGTGGCTCTTTATTTATTTCGCGATCGCGCTGTTGAGCATCGCGCTCGCGCGCATCGAAGAAATGGTCGGCGACGCGCACCTGGGATCGCGTTGGGCGATCACGCTCTTGTCCGCGATTACATTCGTGATTTTTCTCGGCGTCGCGCTCTTGCAAATTCTCTCGCTCGAAACCGTGTCCGCGATTTTTGGATTGCTCGCGCCGCTCTGGATCGCGATCACACTATTGCTCGCGATTCTCGCATTCCCCGCCGCGCTGATCGCGGAATGGCTCGTCGGATTATTGCGTCCAATGCTCGAAGCGATCCAATCATTCGCCGATGCTCTGCGCCAACTCGCGCCGCAAAATCAACCCGAACGCGAAATCACCGAGCTCGATCCTGGGATCGTTTCGACCATCGTGCCGACTTTGCAAACACTCGTCGTCATCGCGATTTTTCTTTTCGCCGGCTATTTGCTCGCGCGCGCGTTGCACCGGCGCATGTTGCAAATCGAAGAAGAGACGTTTGTGCGCGAAGCGGTGGGCGATCAAGCCGACACCTTGCGGCGCGTCAACATCGCGAAAAAACGCAAACCGCGTTCACGCGCCCGCGACGCGTCCGCCGAATCGATCCGGCGCATTTACGCCGCGCTCGTCGCGCGCGCCAAAGCGACCGGGCTCGCGCGCGCGAACGCGGAAACGCCGTACGAATTTTTGCCGCGTCTCACCCGCGCCTTCGCGCACGCCGACGATCTCCGCGCGATCACCGAAGCGTACGTCGCGACGCACTACGCCGAGCGCGATTTGTCCGGCGAATTAACGCGCGTCCGCGCGGCGTGGGCGCGGGTTGAACAAACAATGCGCGCGGCAAAAAGTAAATAGTAAATGGTAAATGGTAATTACCATTTATCATTCATCAATTACCAGGAATAAGATGAAACTCGTAACCGCAAACCAAATGCGCGCGCTCGAACAACGCGCCGATCAAAATGGAAATACGTACGCGCTGATGATGGAGCGCGCGGGCAAAGCCGTCGCCGATGCGATTGCGGAACGCGTCGCGCCGAGTGACGCGCGCGTCCTGGTGTTGATCGGTCCGGGCAACAACGGCGGCGATGGCTTGGTCTGCGCGCGACATTTGCGCGACGCGGGCGCGCGCGTCGCGCTGTACATTTGGAAACGCGCGGAAAATTCCGCCGATGAAAATTGGCAGATGTGTCGCGCGCGCAACTTGATCGAAACGCGCGCGGAAAATGATCGCGATTTTGCCGCGCTGAAAAAACTCGTCGCCGAATCGAATGTGATCGTGGACGCACTCCTCGGCACCGGCGTTGCGCGACCGATTGATGGATTAGTCAAGGATTTGCTTGTCGCGATCAACAATCAACTAACTAACCATCCAACTCATCAACTATCCAACTTGTCCCCCCTGCTCCCCCGCTCCCCCTCTCCCCCGCGAAGATTGATCGTCGCGGTTGATCTTCCGACCGGACTCAACCCGGACACCGGCGCGCGCGATCCCGCGACGCTCAACGCCGATCTCACGATCACATTCGCGTTTCCAAAAATCGGACAGGTGATTTTCCCCGGCGCGAACGCGGTCGGTGAATTGATTATCGCGGACATTGGCATCCCGGAGATTTCGGAAATTTTTCAAACTTATGAAATCTTGGAGGTCGCGACCGCGCGCGACATTGCGACGATTTTACCGGCGCGCGCGCGCGATTCGCACAAGGGCACGTTTGGCAAAGCGATGCTGTGCGTCGGCTCGGTGAATTATGTCGGCGCGGCATTTCTCGCCGGCTCTGCCGCGACACGCGCGGGTGCGGGACTCGTCACGCTCGCGCTCGCGCAAACGATTTATCCACTGCTCGCGAGCGCGCTCCACGAAACCACATTCGTAATCTTGCCCGATGATCACGGTGTCCTGATTCCCGATGCAATTTCAGTCTTGGGTAACTCACTTGCGGATTACGATGCGCTCTTGATCGGTTGCGGATTTGGACGCGATCCGCAAACCATCGCGTTTGTGCAAACACTCCTCGAACACATTCGCAATTCGCAAATCGCAATTCGCAATTTCGTTTTCGACGCCGACGCGCTCTTCGCGCTCGCGCAAACGCCGGAATGGTGGACGCAGATCGCGCCGCACACCGCGATTCTCACACCGCATCCCGGCGAAATGGCGACGCTCACCGGTTTATCGCGCGCGGAGGTGCAAGCGGATCGGATCGGCATCGCGAAAAAATTCGCGGCGCAGTGGCAACAAGTTGTCGTGCTAAAAGGCGCGCACACCATCGTCGCATCACCCGACGCTTCGACTCCGCTCAGGGCGCGCGCGACGATCATTCCGTTCGCGACGCCCGCGCTCGCAACCGCTGGCACCGGCGATGTGCTTGCCGGAACGATCACCGCGATGCTCGCACAAAAGTTGTCGCCATTCGACGCGGCAATCGCGGGCGCGTACTTGCACGGACTTGCCGGAATGATCGCGGAAAAAGAAATCGGCGCGGCGGGTGTGATCGCGAATGATTTGTTGCCGCGCTTGCCGGAGGCGATGCGGCGCGTGCAAGCTCATTGACCGGGCGACTCAAGTCGCGGCAACCCATTGCAAAAGCGATCTGCGTTGCTTAAAGCCAACGAAGGTTGGCGTTGCCGTGAGTTGCCGCGAATTTATTCGCCGGCATTTGTCGCGCTCGTCGCGTTCTGCTATAATGCGCCCGCGCGATTGGATGGAGGAAAAAGTGCGATCACCTTTCCCAGGAATGGATCCGTATTTAGAAAATTCACACATCTGGCACGGCGTTCATACACTTTTGATTGGAGAAATCGTCAAGACGCTAACCACTGAACTCGCGCCGCGTTACTATGTCGCGCTTGAAGAGCGCACGTACATCGCCGCGACCGATCCCGACACATTCGTTGCGCGCGCAGACGCGGCGATCATCGGCGCGCCGCCCGAACCGCGCGAACCAGGATTGGGATCGACGCCGGTTGCCGTACTCGAACAGGCGATCACGGTCGAGGTGCCGTTCGTTGACGAAATTCAGCAGGGCTATTTGGAAATTCGCGAGACGGCGACACACAAGGTCATCACGATCATCGAAATTCTTTCGCCGACGAATAAATTGCCGGGCAAGGGGCGCGACGATTACGAAGCAAAACGGTTGGAAATTTTTGGCACGCGCACGAACTTGATCGAAATTGATTTTTTGCGCGCGGGCAAGCCAATGCCGATGAGTCATCTCCCGGCAAGTCACTATCGCATCCTGGTTCATCGCGGTTGGCAACGCCGCAAAGCGCAACTCTACGCGTTTAACGCGACCGATCCGATCCCGGCGATCCCGGTGCCGCTTCAACAAGGCGAGACTGAACCCAAATTGGCGTTGAACGATTTGCTCGCGCGCGTGTACGAATCCGCGCGGTACGATTTGCGAATTGATTACACGGTTGATCCAACTCCAGCGTTTGATCCGGCAGTTGGCGCGTGGTCTCGCGAGTTGCTCCAGCGCACAAAATCCTAAAATGCAACATCCCGTTTTCTTTTTGAAAACGGGATGTTTGTATCGCGAATCGAAAATCATAAATCGAAAATGGAGAAAACGATGCCCACTGCCATTCTATCCGTTCACGACAAAACCGGTCTCGTCGAATTTACGCGCGGCTTGCGCGACCTGGGTTGGCGCTTGCTCGCATCCGGCGGCACCGCGAAAACTTTGCGCGATCATCAGATCGCGGTAACCGAAGTCGCCGAGTACACCGGCTCGCCGGAAATTTTGGGCGGACGCGTCAAGACTCTGCATCCCGCGATTCACGGCGGCTTGCTCGCGCGCGCGACCGCGGACGATCACGCGCAATTGCAAAACCTGGGTTGGGATTACATTGATCTGGTCGCGGTGAATCTCTATCCGTTCGAGCAAACGATTGCGAAACCAGGGGTTACGCTCGACGAAGCCATCGAGAACATTGACATCGGCGGCGTAACGTTGATCCGCGCCGCCGCAAAAAATCACGCGCGCGTTACGCTTGTGTGCGATCCCGGCGATTACGCGCGCGTGCTCGCCGAATTGCGCGCGGGCGGCGTGCGCGATGAAACACGCAAGCGGCTCGCGCTCAAAGGATTCGCGGCAACCGCGCAGTACGACGCGGCGATTGCCGCGTACTTGCAGGGCGATCACACAGGGTCGCCCCTACGCATTACTGCGTATCCGGTTCAGAAATTACGGTACGGCGAAAATCCGCATCAAGCCGCGACGTTGTATTCGTACGCATCGGACGCGGGACCTTTCGGCGGAAAATTTTTGCAGGGCAAGGAATTGTCGTACAATAATTTGCTCGATCTCGACGCGGCGTGGCGCGCGGCAGTCAGTTTTGCGCGACCGACGATCTGCATCGTCAAACATCTTTCGCCGTGCGGCATCGCGTCTCACGATGAATTGGCAGGAGCATATCGCGCCGCGTTTGCGTGCGATACGCGCTCCGCGTTCGGCGGCGTGATCGCGAGCAATCGCGTGTTCGACGGAGCGACCGCGCGCGCGCTCGGCGATCTCTTTGTCGAGTGCATCGCCGCGCCGGGATTTGATGAGGCGGCGCGCGTGATTCTCGCGGCAAAGAAAAATTGCCGGCTAATCGAAATGCCGAATCTCGAAATCGAACCGCATTTTGAATTGCGTTCGATCACGCGCGGTTTGCTCAAACAAGAGATTGATTTTGGCGACCCAGCATCGGCAGAGTGGAAAGTGGTTTCGAAGCGCGCGCCGACCCAGGATGAACTGCGCGCACTGCGCTTTGCGATGCGCGCGGCGCAACATGTCAAATCGAACGCGATTGTGTTTGCGCGCGGCGAAGCAACCGTCGGCATCGGCGGCGGACAACCGAACCGCGTGGACTGCGTTCGCATCGCGGCGGAACGCGCCGGCGAGAAATCGCGCGGCGCGGTGATGGCATCGGATGCGTTCTTTCCGTTTCCCGATTCGGTCGAGATTGCGATTAAAGCCGGGATTACCGCAATCGTGCATCCCGGCGGATCACTGCGCGATGCGGATACGCTTGCCGCGGCGGACGCGGCGAGGCTCGCGATGGTCGTTACCGGCGCGCGCCATTTTCGGCACTAACAAAAACCCGAAGGGTCTGCGAGACCCTTCGGGTTTTTGTTTACATCATCTTGAAAAATTCTTCCACCACGCGCGGATCGAAATGTTTACCGGACTGTTCGCGAATGTGCGCGAGCGCTTGCACGCGCGACCACGCCACGCGGTACGGACGATCCGTCGTCAACGCGTCCCACACATCCAGCACGGCAAAGATGCGCGCGGCAAGTGGAATCGCATCGCCGCGCAAGCCGCGCGGATACCCCGTGCCGTCCCATTTTTCGTGGTGGCAGTACGGAATATCCAACGCGGGACGCAGGAACGCGATCGGCGCGAGCAATTGATACGCGTACGCCGGATGTTGGCGCATCAATTCCCACTCGGCTGAATCCAACGCGCTCGGCTTGCGCAGGATCGCGTCGGGCACGCCCATCTTGCCAATGTCGTGCAAAAGCGCGCCGCGGCGAATGTGCGCGAGTTCGAGTTCAGCAATGCCCAACGCGCGCGCCAACTCCACCGTCATCGTCGTGACGCGTTGCGTGTGTCCCTCCGTCTCTTGATCGCGCAGATCGAGCGCGCGCGACCAGCCCTCAATCGTCGTATCGTACGCAAGCGCGAGTTCGAGATTCGATCTCTGCAAACCCTCGAACAGTTTTGCATTGTCAATCGCGATCGCGGCTTGATTCGCGACGGCTTCCAAAAAGTTCAGCCCTTCGGCATCCGGCGCAAACGGGGCGCGTTGAGTGATCACCAGGACGCCTTGAATTTCCCCTTTCGCGATCAACGGCATTCCGATTGAAACGTTCCGCGCCGCGCCCATCGTCGGCGCGCGTTCGGGATCGCGTGTGAGCATCTGGCGTTCACGCGCGACGCGACCCTCCAAGCCCTCGCCCAATGCCACCGGCGCGTGCGCGCGGCGAAGCGTGTCGCCGCGACTAAGCAAGTGTTCGAGCAGGCGCGCCGAATGATTGA
>JACRPR010000203.1:38675-41960 GCA_016223105.1 Chloroflexota bacterium
GAATGATTGAACACCCAGACCTCTGCCGATACCGCGCCGAGTTGCGCGAGCAAACGCTCGAGCACAATGCTGAGCGTTACGTTCAAATCCAAACTGGACGCAATCGTCAGATCAATCGTGCGTAACGTTTGCACATCATGCAAACGCCCCTCGGTCTGATCGTGCAAGCGTTGGCGATGAATTGCATTGCCCGCCATTTCCGCGAGCGTGGTCAAGATGAAAACTTGATCTTCCGTCAATTGCTCCGGTTCTTGCACCGAAACGAAGAGCACGCCAATCGTTTCTTGCGCGGTGCGAATCGGCACGCCCGCGCCGCGCAAACCGTGCGGCACAATCGCGCGATTGATCTCGCTCGTGCGCGGATCGGTTTTGAAATCGCGCGAGATATACGTCGCGCCAGATAAAAAAATCTGGCCGGCGATGCCTTCACCCGGTTTGACCGACGTCATCTTTTCGGGAAAGCCGCGCGCGACGACCTGGCGTAATTCATTCTTCGCCGGATCAAACAGCCAAATCGTCGCGGCGTTGGCGTTAAGCAATGCGGACGTTTTGTCGAGCACCACCTGGTACATTTGCTCGAGCGTTTTTGCCGCGCGGAGCGCGGTGGACATTTGGCTCAACGCTTCGAGCACGCGCAAGCGCCGCCGCGTTTCTTCAAACAGCCGCGCGTTGTCAATCACCGCCGCCGCGTGCGCCGCGAGCATTTCGAGCAGAACCCGGTCGTCCTGGGTGTAGGCGCGCTGGTGATAACTTTGCGCCGACGACATTCCGATCGTGCGCTCACAGACGCGAAGCGGCACGGCAATGATCGAACGCACATGCGTCGGATCGCCGAAATGCACGACATTCGCATCCGGCTGGTCGTCCAGATCGTCAATAAACAAGGTCGCGCCGGTCGCGACGACGCGCCCGGTGAGACCCTGGTGTGCCGGGATTCCAAATCCTGGGACGCGCGCGCCGCGATCCACCAGATAGACGGCGCGATTTTCCTGCCACGTTTCGTCGCGCACCCCGATGATAAACGCTTCGCACGGCATCAACTTTTCGGTCGCGCGATGCGTCGCGGCATAGACGCGTTCCAAATCCGTTCCGGCGGCGATCACGTCCTGACTCGCTTGATGCAGAACCGCGCGGCGGTCGGCGGCATTGAGCGCGCCTTGGTACAGTCGCGCGTTTTCCATCGCGACTGCGATTTGATTCGCAAAGAGCGCGAGCAATTGTTGATCGGACGCGGTGAATCCATCGCGACGCGTGTGCGTCGCGGTCATCACGCCGCGCAATTCGCCGTCGTACAAAATCGGAATCCACACCGCCGAGAGAATTTGCGAATCCAACGGAATCCAGCGCGCATCGGTGGACACATCCGCCAAATAAAACGGCGCGCCCCGCGCGGCAACCGCGCCGACAATGCCGCGCGGTTCGCCGAGCGGAAAACGGAGCGCGCGCAACGCGGCAGGATCGAGAACATTGCCGATGCCAAATTCAAATAAAAGTTCGCGCCGCGCCGGATCATAACCAAAAAACGCGGTGTCGAATGCGCCGGTCGCTTGCAGCGCGATCGTGCAGAGCGTTTCCAATTGCGCGCGCGGCTCCAACACGCGATTGAGCGTCAAGCCGGCGTCGTACAGCAATTCGAGTTGCTTGGCGCGGCGATGAATTTCTTCTTCCGCATGCTGACGTTCAGTAATGTCTTGCTTGATCGCGATGAAATGCGAAATGTCCGCGCCGTGCACACGCACCGGCGTGATCGTCATTTCTTCCGCGTACTCTGTGCCATCTTTGCGCCGATTGATCAAGCGCCCGCGCCACACGTTGCCCGCGAGAATCGTCTTCCACAGATTTTTATAAAACGCTTGATCCTGCTTGCCCGACCGAACCAGGTCGCGCGGATTTTTACCGAACGCTTCGCGCGGGTCATAGCCGGTCATTGCCGCGAACGCGGGATTGCTCCAAAGAATCGCGCCGTCGCGATGGGTGATCACAATACCGTTCGCGGCGGATTGCAACGCGGCGGATTGCAATTCCAACCGCTCCGCGTTTTGGCGCAACGTGTTTTGCGATTGCTCCATTGTCGCCAGCATTTGATTGATCCCGTTTGCCAAAACCGTCAACTCGTCATTGCCGATCACCGCGACGCGCGCGGCAAGGTCGCCTGGCGCACCGATGCGTTTGACCGATTGGCTGAGTTGAGCCAGCCGCTTGAGAATCGCGCGATCCATCAGCCCCAAACCCACGCTACTCGCCAACACCGCGACGATCACCAGCACGCCAATCAAAGACCACATTGTCGCGAGACCTTGTTGAACGATGCCACGCGCCAACCGAACTTGCAGAATCAACGCGGGTTGGGCATACACATCTTTTAACAGCGTGACCCCGGCAATGGTGTGCGCGTTCACCGGCAGAACCATCACCGCGCCGTCAGCCGCGCGCGCCAAATCGCGCGCGACATTCGCGGCAACGCGCGCGTCATCGAGCGGAAGAACCTGGAGGGATAGACGCGCCATTTCCGCGAGCCGCGTGATTTCATCGTCGTCGAGAAAACGCGCAAAGATGAGCGTGCCGCGCGCGGGACCTGTGCCTGCGCTCGTGAGAATCGGTTGCGCGGCGATGAGCAACGCGCCTTCGGGCAAAACCAGGATTCCGTGAATGCCATCCGGCGTGTTTTGCAAGAGTGGACTGTCGGCGCGGAGATGCTCCATCAAACTCGGCGGCACACGCCGCGTCGTTCGGGTGTGGGGGTCGAATCCTTTGCTGTGCGCCACTTGGCTGGTCGTGTCGGCAAACACAACGATGTCGAGATGGAGATTCACCAACGCGGTATCGGTCAAATTGCTTTGGATGTACTCGGCGTTCAAGTCGTTGATGAATTTGTACGTGTCATCCCACGCGGACCAATCCTTCAAACTGCGAACGATTTCCGCGTGCTCCACCGTGAGCGCGGTGAACGCGCGTTCGACGTTCAGCCGCGTATCTTGTTCTTCGAGGCGCGTGAACCCATCCATCAAAATCGTTTGGGTAACGATGTAAACAGTCAGCACCCCGCCGATGAGCGCGGCAAGGGTGACGAGGAAACCTTTAGTGCGAATAGACATTCCAACCCGACTTTCTTTGCAAAGACGAAAGTAAGCGTTCAGTTCGATCTGTCATTGCGAATACTTTGTCAAGTTGCACTGGCGGGTAACGCTTTGACCGAGCGGTAATCGGCATCGTAGGGGGTCTGCGTGGTCACCACGGCACAGATGATCTTGAGCAACTTATTCGCGACATTGTTCAACGCGACTT
>JACRPR010000157.1 GCA_016223105.1 Chloroflexota bacterium
GTGGTCCAACATTCGGAATCACAACTCGTCCAAATTTGCGGGACCTGCCAGGTTTGTAGAAAAACGGTTGCCGCACATTCCGCAGAAATCAAAACGCGCCGGAATTTTGGTCGTGCCGCAATGCGGACAGGTTTTGTTCAATGGACCCCAAATCACATCGGGCGAACCGCCGGAAATTTTTGGATCACGGAGCGAATCGTAATCCACCGCGCGTTTTTCGCGGAACGATTGCAAGCCCTCCGCGACTTCGGCAGAATCCGCGTGCACGCTCAACCAATCGCGCACATGCCCAACCGTCATCGCCCACGAAAATTCTTTCCAGAAATTTGTTTGCTGTTTGGTGTAGCGAAATACTTCCGGCATTTTCGCGAGCAGTTTTTCGACCAGCGCGTCCATCGCCACGTCGAGTTGCGCGCGCGGCACGACTTGATTGACCAAGCCCCACGCGTACGCTTGTTGCGCGGAGATCGGTTCGTTGAGCCACAACATTTCGCGCGCGCGCCGGTCGCCGATCATAATCGGCAACCATTGCGTCGCGCCGCCCGCGGCGACGCTCCCGCGCGAATTGCCGACTTGGCGAATCGTGATGTCGTCCGCCGCGATCGCGAGATCGCACGACAGATTAAATTCGTTGCCGCCGCCGACGACGATGCCATTCAGTCGCGCAATTGTCGGCTTGCCGATCCAACGCAATTTGTTGTGCGCGTCCTGAAACGCGCCGAACCATTTATAATAATCGTGCGGACGCGCGAGAAATGCTTCTTGCTCTTGCAAATCCGCGCCGGTGCAAAATGCGCGTTCGCCCGCGCCGGTCAACACCAATACCGCGACGCGATCATCGTCCGCCGCGATTTGAAATGCGCGCTCCAACTCGCGCAGAGTTTGGTAATCGAACGCGTTCAACACTTCGGGACGATTGATCGTTACGGTCGCGCGATAGTCGCGCAGTTCGAATAGAATTTTATCGAAGGTCATTCGCTTGCACTTTCCGCAAACATAAACGTCACCAAGCCGCGCGCAAAGCCCATCAGATTTTTTCCGGCGGCGGCGTTTTCTGGCGATGCCATCGCCGCGTCCGTTTCGGTTTTATTATCGAAATACAATTCGGCGATGAGATAAAATTCCGGTTCGCCGCGCGGCGCGCCGGTGATGCGCGAAATTTCGACGCGATTCAAGTGGGGAATTTTTTTGACGAGAGGAATGTGCGTTTCAAAGTATGCTTGATCGAACGCGGCGGGGTCCGCCGGTTTGCGATACAGCGCGATCAGTTTGACCATCGGGGCTCCTTCCTTTGCGAGTGCGAGCGCATTATAATCGCGTTGGCAAAGCGGTGTCAACTAGAAACGCGACAAGTCGCGCGATACCAAACGCGCCGGTTCACTTGCGACCGGCGCGTCTGGATTGCGATTTGCGCGCGAATTATTTTTTGAAATAGTCCGCGTTCTTTTCGATGAACGCTTTCCACTGTGCGGGCACATCCTCCGCCGGAAAAATCGCGCTGACCGGACATTCGGGCGCGCACGCGCCGCAATCAATACATTCGTCCGGTTGAATGTAGAGCATCTCGTCATCGTCCGTGCCGTGAATGCAATCCACCGGACAAACCGCGACACACGATTTGTCCTTTACGCCGATGCAGGGCTCGGCAATCACATACGCCATTCGACCTCCATTTCAGATTTCAGATTTATGATTTATGATTTCAAAATGCACGCGGGGGAAATCATTCGCCGCGATTTCTTCGCGCGCGTGCGCGCGCTCCAGGATGCGCGTGGACTCGTCAATCAAGCGCGCGACATTTACGCCGAAACAGCGCGGGGAGTACGGGCGCAAGTAACTGATCCCGCGCGTCAGTACTTTGATCGCGCCGGAATAATTTTGTCGCGTGAGATGATACAAGCCAACGCCGATTTGCAAAACGCCTTTGTAAAAATTGCGAATGGATTCATCGCGTTCCGCGCGCCAAATTTCTTCGAGTGTTTCGTGTTGCGCCCAGTATTCGCCGCGATTGAATTGTTCCAAGGCGTGGACAAGTTGCGGAGCCGGATAATCTCGACAACCCATATCAGATCAACGAATATTCCTGCAATAATTCTTCAACACGCGCGAGAAATTTCAGCAGAGGTTTGGGCTCCAGTCCTTCGACCAAATCTTGATGTACTTTCGGCGATTTGTTCGGATGCAAATGCCATTTTCCGTTCACGCGATCAATCCCAAAGATGCGTTCGTCATTTTTAACCAATGCAAAATAAAGCGCGCCGGATCGCTCGCTCAAAAAAACGTGAACGAATAGCGCTGGTCGAATAATCAACCGCAAAGAAAGGGTGTTGGTCGTACGCGCGGTTACTTGAACCGCCTGCACAAACCACACCCTCTCTAACGCGTCCTGCGCTTCACGATACAGATCAATCGCGTTGTTCATTCGCGCTTTGCCTCAATTCGCGCAAGCGTTTCTCAAACGTCTCAATGCCGTCAACCGCGATCTCCCAATTCATCGCGTCAGATTCAACTTCCCAGGTAAATCCGCGTTCCTTAACAATTTGGCGCGCGTTAAACTCATCGAAACTCATTTCATACTTGCGCGTCATTGTGCGATTCGTGTGATGATACGCGGCAAGTCGGCGCATATATTCACCTTCGATTAACATGCGAACTTTGGTGTCCAGATCCTGGTTGCCCAAGATTGGCTCTTGCAAAAACTGAATCGTGCGTTCGCGTAATTTCAATTCGCCCATATTCACCTCCGAATCTGTGCCGATTGTACCGCGCGACAATTTGTTTGTCAATCAAGTCGTTCGATTTTCACGCGCGCCAATTCCATCCATTGCCTTTGCGCGATTGCCATTCGTCCGAAAAAGAAATCGCGCCCTGGTCCCATTGAAGTATAATTGTTGTCGAGCCACGCGACGAAACCGA
Organism: Chloroflexota bacterium; assembly: GCA_016223105.1. Taxonomy (GTDB): domain Bacteria; phylum Chloroflexota; class Anaerolineae; order UBA4142; family UBA4142; genus JACRPR01. The sequence continues at coordinate 2,917 of JACRPR010000157.1, forward strand.
GCGGCACGTTCGGCGGATTGTTCGCGCGCGCGATTTCAACATCATCCACGAAATAAATTATTTCGCGCGCGCGCCAATCGAGACGATAGGTGTGCCAATCGGTGAGCGCAATATTTTCGAGAAGCGTCTCGTGCGCGCCGACGCGCATCTGCGCGAGTTTGAACACGAGTTTGCTCATTCCCGGCAAGCGAAAAACCAGGTTACCCAGCCACATCGTCACCTTGTCCGCGGTGCCGCCGTTGATGAACGCGGCTTTCCACCCGTGCCCGCGCACATTTTCGACGAACGCCATATCGCTCTGCGGCGACGCGTAAAAAAACCAGAGCGCGTTCGGCGGCGTCTCGACATTGCCGACCCAATCGAACGGATCGTTCCAAAATCCGAATCCCGCCGTGCCGAGCAATTCCCCGGCGCGATGACTGAACCGCGCGCACACGGTCATTCGCAGGGGCGGCGTCCACAATAATTTGTCGCGCGGCGCAGTGCGATGATCGTCAATCTCCGCGTCCGAAAGTTTTCCGTCCTCCGATCCCTCCAAAACAAATCGCGCGATCCCAGGTTCGGTTTCAATGTGCGCGTGCCCGATGCAAAAACGCACCCACTCTGGCGCGACGCCGTTTTCAAATTTGTCGTCAATCATTTGATTTCAATGTTGTGCAACGGGATTCGACGCTTTAGCGGGTTGTTGGTCAAACGAACAACCGCGTAAACGCTCGACTCCATCTCGTTACATTTCCACAAACCACTTGGTCAAAAGATTCGGCAGTTCCGCCGCCAGCATCGAACGCGCGACGACCTGGTCGCATCCGGCATTTTTCGCGGCGACCATCACCGCGACATTTTTGTGCGAGCCGAACGCGAGCACGCGCGCGCCGGCGCGTTTCGCGGAGGCGACCACACTCTCCCAGTCCGGCGCGTCGAGCGCGACGATCACGAGCGCGGGCATGGCGCGTTCGATTTCATCCGGCGCGTCAATCAATTTGATCGGATACCCCAATCGTTTCGCCGCGTCTTCAATCCGCGTCGCGAACATCAAATCGGGAACGAGCGCAAAAATCGTCTTCACAATTTTATCCTACAAAGCGTAAAACGTAAAACGAAAAGTTTACGCTTTACGCTTTACGTTTTACGCATCACGTTTCAGATCGTCAACACAATCTTTCCAAACTGCTCACCCTTTTCCAAACGTGTGTGCGCGTCGCGCGCGCGCTCGAGCGGAAAGACCGAATCAATCACCGGCTTCAACTCGCCGCGCAAAACGAGTTTCATCACCTCGCGAAATTCACGCGCGCTCGACATTGTGGATCCCAGGATGTCAATCTGTTTCCAAAAAATGTAACCGATCTCTTCTTGCGGGCGCGCGCCGGTCGTCGCGCCAATCGTTACCAAACGTCCGCCGCGTTTCAACGCGCGAATGGATTTCAACCAGGTCGCCGCGCCGACCGATTCGAACACGACATCCACGCCGCGCTTGCCGGTGAGCGCAAAGACTTGGCGATCCCATTCTTCGGTTTTGTAATTGATCGCGAAATCCGCGCCGAGTTCTTTCGCGCGCTGTAACTTTTCGTCGGACGATGAAGTAACGAACACGCGCGCGCCAGCATGTTTCGCGATTTGGATCGCCGCAGTCGAAGTGCCCGCGCCTGCGCCGAGGATCAGCACATCTTCGCCCGCGCGTAATCGCGCGCGCGAAATCAGCGCGCGCCACACGGTCAAGTACACGAGCGGCGCGGCGGCGGCTTGCTCGAATGGAAAATCAGCCGGGATCGGCAGAACGTTGCGCGCGGGCACACGCACAAATTCCGCGGCAGTGCCGGGCGTATGCTCGCCGAGAATTTTGAAATCCACGCACAGCGAATCTTCACCCGCGAGACAAAATTCGCAATGCCCGCACGACAACCCAGGATTGATCGTGGCGCGTTGCCCGACGCGCAAATCGAAAACATTCGCGCCGATCTCCGCGATGATGCCCGCGCCATCGGAACAAGGAATGTGCGGCAGATGCAATTTCAACACCGGCGAGCCGCGCCGCACAAACAGATCGAGTTGGTTGAGCGCGCACGCCTTGACGTTGATCAACACATCGTCCGCGCCAATCGTCGGCTTGGGCAAATCGGCGATTTGCAATTTGTCGCTTTCACCGTGTTCGTAAAATGTCAACGCTTTCACACTGACCTCCGGGTTAATTTCAAATTTTTCAATTCGCAAACCATTACCACATATTCAACCGCCGTGCCGGGAAATGTAAAATTTTCACACAGCACACCCCAGCCGCGCGCGCGATACAATTGCATCGCGCGTCCCTCGCTCTGCGCGGTCGAAAGCAATGCTCGGCACTGAGTTACCTCGCGCAACAACGCGTCGTGCAATGTTCCGCCGATGCCTTGCCCTTGCCATTCGGGAACGACCGCGAGTTCCGCGAGATGAAAACAATCGTCAAGCCAGCGTAAATCGTTCGGCGACGCTAACACGCGCGCGATTTGAACGAACCACCAATCATCCGAATGTCCGGCATAACCATACGCCATCCCGATAATTTTTTCGCTCGCCGTGTCCCGCGCGATCAAACATTGAAAACCAGGTTTGGAGGAATGACGCGCAACGCGCGCTGGAAACATCAGCGCGTTGTTTTCAGTTTCGCGGTACGGTGGAATCGTGAACACCGCGCGATAAATATCCGCCAATGCTTTTGATTGCGCGCCGATCTCATTCGGCGCAAGCCGGACGATTTCGATGCTCATTCATTCGCCCCGGCCGCGCGCACAAATTTCGCGCGCGTCAGTTCGATCAAATCCTTGACCGCGAGTTGAATGTCTATGCCGCGTTGTCCCGCGCTGATGTGAATTTGATCGAGCGCGCGCGCAGGTTCATCAATGCAAATTTCAAAACCGCGATGGATGAGCGCGAGCGCGCTGATGCCGCCGACTTGTAAACCGGTCAGCGATTCGGCATCGCGTTGCGTCGCCATTTGCAATTTTTTTTCGTTCAATGCTTTCGCGAGCGCTTTCAAATCCACTTCGCGATGCGACGCGATCATCACCAAGATCGGTTTGCCGGATTTCGGCGCACGCCCTGAGCTTGACGAAGGGTCGCGCAGAACGACGAGCGTTTTGTACACCGCGTGTACCGGCGCGCCGATCAACCGCGCGGCATCGGTCGCCGCGTGAAATTCGCCGGACGCGTCGTACGTCGTCGCGGTATATTTGATTTTGCGCGAGTCGAGCAAGCGCATCGAGTTGAGTTTGTTCATTTTCGATTTTCGATTTTCGATTTCTGATTTCTGATTTGCCGTTTGTCATTTCGAGCGAAGCGAGAAATCTCCGACGATGCGAATGGGGTTTCTCGCTTCGCTCGAAATGACAAACGCAGGTTCGCGCCCAAATCATAAATCAGCAATCAGCAATCATAAATTATATCGCGTCCACCAGCGCGTGGAACACCGCGAGCGGCAGAACATTGCGCGTGCGTTGGTACGCGAACACAAAGACCGCGCCAAAACCCATTTGAAAGGTGAGCGCGGTCAACCACGCCTCGCGCGCGTTGTTCGGATGAAAGACGAGATAGTTGATCGGCAAGTGAATCAAACCGAAAATCACGGATGCGCCAAAGAGCGCCCACGCGGAATTGCGCCACCACGCTTCGAGGCGCGTCAACAAAATCGCGCGAAACAAAACTTCTTCGGGCAAGCCCGCGCCGAAAAAAAATTCGACCGTGTTTTGCGCGAACATCGGTAGATCGTTCCAGTGCAAATAAATTCCATAGCCGGACATAGCGAGCAAAATCGGAAGTGAAATCCACCACGCGCGCCAATTCCAATCAATGCCCTGCGCGCGCCAACCGTACCCCGCGCCGAACAAGACCAGGATCGGGAAAATCACCTGCTCGATCACTTTGGGCAGAATTTCAATTTCCCAACTTTTGTAACACGCGAAATCGGCGGGCAAAAAGAAAAACAATTTCGCGCAAATGCCGACGCGCCACAGCGCCCACAAAATTATCAGCGCGAGCGCGAACAAAAATTCCGCGCGCGGTTTTTTGATTTCCGGCAAATGCGCCGCGCCTGAACGCGACATCCACCAAAACACGAACGCGATGCCGATCATCTTGGCAAAGTTTTCGAGCCAGTCGAAATTTTCGCGAATCGCCCACATCGCGAGCCAGGGCAACGTCAGCAGAATCATCGCCGCGATTGCCGCGCGGTCGTGAAGCGTGCGACTCAACGCGCCGCGCGAATCGCGCCAGATCGAAACACTGTAATTTTTAATCGCGCGCAACGATTGCCTCCGCGCGGCGCGTCGGACGATTGACGAGATAGACGCCGAGAATGATCGTGAATCCGCCGAGCAAGGTGATCGGCGTGATCGGCTCGCTCAAAATGATCGCGGCGACGATCATCGTGACGAGCGGTTCGAGATAAATAAACGCGGCAACCTGGGACGCGTCAATATGCGCGAGCGCATCGTACCAAAAAATGTAGGCGATACCGGAACAAAAAATTCCGAGAAACGCGACGGCGATCCAACCATCGCGCGTGAGATGGGCGAGATCGTTCCAGCCCTGCCCAATGCCCCACACCGGGACAACGATCAGCCAACCAATCGTCATCACATACGCCATCATCAACGTCGGCGAAATGCGTTTCAGAATCGGTTTGCTGATCACGGAAAAGATCGTCCAGTTGAGCGCGCTCGCGAGCGCGAGCAAATCGCCGAACGTGCTGGGCAAGCGGAGCGTCTCCGGCGAAAGCGCGCCGCGCGTTACGACGAGAATCACGCCGACGAACGCGATGACGAGTCCCGCGATTTTGATCGCGCCAAAAATTTCGCGCAGAACCATCGCGGCGAGAATCGCGGTGAAAATCGGTTGCGTCGCGACGAGCCACGCCATATTCCCGGAGGTCGTGAACAACAATCCAAACGCTTGCAATCCTTGATGCACGACAATCGCGATGAATCCCAGGAACGCGAGCAAAATAAAATCGCGTGTGGCGACGATGCGAAACACGCGCAGTCGCCACACCGCGAACGCAAGAATCAGAATGCCAATCGCGAAACGCAAAACGATTAACGTGATCGGTTGAATATCGCGCAGTGCGGCTTTGGTCGCGACGAAGGATCCGCCCCACACCAACGCGGCGAACAATGCTTTAAGGCGCGCGGAGGTTTCCAAATTCATAATGATCGGCATTATAACATGGAAATTGGATGTTGGAAATTGGAGATGGATTACGATTCTTGACACGCGCGTTATCCGCGCTACAATGAAACCAAACCCGGCGTCAACGAATCGCTTCGCGCAACGAATAAACGAATCTGCGTGCCGGTGTCGAGTATTCGTTTATTCGGTTGAAATTCGTTGACGCAAATGAGGTAGCAATGGACAAAACGATCATCACGCGTGATCTCGCGCAAATCGTCGGCGGCAAATTTGTTTTGACGCATCCCGACGATTTGCGCGTTTATTCGTACGACGCATCGAACAATACCGCGTTGCCGGATTTTGTCGTCTTGCCGGAAACCACCGACCAGGTTTCGCGCATTGTGAAAATCGCGCGCGCGCATGGTCTCGCGATTGTGCCGCGCGGCGCGGGCACCGGCTTTTGCGGCGGCGCGATCCCGGTCGCGGGCGGTGTGATGATCGGCTTCGCGCGCATGAAAAAGGTGATCGAAGTTGATTTGCCGAATCGCGTCGCGATCGTCGAACCAGGTTTGATCAATCTCGATTTGTCGAACGCGGTCGCGGGCGATGGATATTTTTACGCGCCCGATCCGTCATCGCAAGCCGCGTGTACCATCGGCGGCAACGTCGCGTCGAATTCCGGCGGACCGCACTGCCTCGCGTATGGCGTTACCGCGAATCACATCCTGGGTTTGGAAGTTGTGCTGGAAGATGGAACGATTTTGTGGATCGGCGGCAAATCGCCGGACGAACCCGGTTACGATTTGGTCGGCGCGTTCATCGGCTCGGAAGGTACGTTCGGCATCATCACAAAAATTATGGCACGGCTCGTGCCATCGCCCGAAGCGGTACGAACTCTGCTCGCGATTTTTAACACGGTCGAGCAAGCGAGCCGCGCGGTCGGCGCGATCATCGCCGCGGGCGTGATCCCCGCCGCGCTCGAAATGATGGACGCGACGACGATGCAAGCGGTTGAAGCCGCGTATCATCTCGGCTATCCCGATGACGCGGGCGCGCTGTTGCTGATCGAAGTGGACGGACCGCGCGAAGGACTCGACGATCTCACAAACATCATCAACGATATTTGCCGCGAGTTTGACGCGCGCGAAATTCGCGCGGCGCGCACCGCGGAAGAACGCGCGCGCTTGTGGATGGGACGCAAGAACGCGATTGGCGCGCTCGGTCGCCTCGCGCCGAATTATTATTTGCAAGACGGCGTGGTGCCGCGTTCGAAATTGCCGGAAGTTTTGGCAAAGCAAGACGCGCTTGCCAAAAAGTACGGACTGCCCATCGCGAATGTTTTTCACGCGGGCGATGGTAATTTGCATCCGAACATTTTGTTCGACATGAAAAAGCCGGGCGAGTACGCCATCGTGCGAAAACTCGGCGGCGAAATTTTGAAATTGTGCGTGGACGCGGGCGGCACGATCAGCGGCGAGCACGGGATCGGAATCGAAAAGTTGGAATATATGCCGCTTCTTTTTTCGGAAGCCGATCTGAACGAGATGCGAAAATTGCGCGCGGCAATCGCGCCGAGCCAAATTCTCAATCCGTGCAAAATGATTCCCGAAGGATCGCGGTGCGGTGAAGTGATGCGCGGGCAACTCGCGGCGGGAGTCGCGGCGAGTGGGGATGTGTGGGTTTAGTTGAATAGTGCGATAGTTCAATAGTGCGATAGTTGTTCGTTGACATCCAGCAATGTCATTTCGAACCGCGTAGCGGTGAGAAATCTCGCGCGCGAAAGAGATTAGACATTATCGGAAATAACGTGGCGCGGCTTTTCCAAGCCGCCGAATGCGGGCTACGCTTTGCGAGCCCGCGCCACATCAATTCATTTATTTCCGATAAAGTCTATTTCTCCCTGCGGTCGAAATGACAGACGGGACAAGAGAGGCGATGGAACTAACATTGATCCGGCACGACAACTCGATTGACGTAAATGTAAATGGCGCGTTCAGCCACGCGTTTGAATGTGACGTTGTGGCGATGACGAAAACGGATGCGGAAAATTTCGCGCGCGCGCCGCAAGCGTATGGCGCGCGCTTGTTCGCCGCGCTCATGCGCGCCGATTCGCTCGCGCGGCGCGAACTCGCACGCGCAGAACCGCGCGCGGCGATGGAACTCGTCATCGCCGATCCAGAATTGCAACGCGTGCCCTGGGAATATCTGCACGACGGTGCGCGTTTTCTCGCGCTCGAATTTTTCTTGACGCGCGGTTTGCCGCGCGAATTGCAACCCGCGATCAAAACCAACCCGGCAAATGGCGCGACGGTTTTTGTCGTCGCGAGCGATCCGCTCGTGTACGGCGATGCGACGCCGGTCGTCGCGCTGGACATTGAACGCGAACGCGCGAATTTGAAAACGGCATTCGCGGACAAACCATTTCGCGTTCGTTTTGTCGCGCCGCCCACGCTCGATCAATTGCATCACCAACTTGCCGCGCCCGATGCACGCGCGATCATCCACTTTATCGGGCACGGCAAAGCGACCCAGGACGGCGCGCGTTTGCTCTTTCAAGACAACATCGGCATCGCGCGCATTACGCCGGCAGACGAATTTATCAAACCGATTTGCGATCGCGCGTGGCTCGTGTTTCTGAACGCGTGCGAATCCGCGACGACGCTCGAAACGCCGGTATCGAATCTCGCGTACGAGTTAGCGCGTGCGGGCGTGCCGTTCGTCGTCGGGATGCAATTCAGCGTGCCCGAAATCGTCGCCCTGCGGCTCTCGAAATTTTTCTACGATTTTCTCGCGCAAGGCAACTCGGTTGCAGAAGCGTTGTGGCACGCGCGCGTCGCGCTCGCGCGCGATGAAAAATTGATGCGCGTCCCGGCGCGCAACCTAACTACCGACGAAGAATTTTTCGCCGACCTGCGCGCGTTCGCGCTGGGCATTCCGGTGTTGTATAGCGCGTCGTCCGCGCATCCTTCGACTGCGCTTCGCTCCGCGCATCCTTCGACTGCGCTTCGCTCCGCTCAGGATGCGCGGGGCGAGATCATTGACCCGCACCCGCGCGCGGAATACGACACGCCGATTCAACCGCCGCAAATCTTTCGCGGGCGCAGTGCCGAACTGGTCGCGCTGGGACGCTTGTTGGAAAATGGGTACACGACGCAAGCCGAGGTGGACGATGCGTTTCGCCGCGCGGGTCGTTTGCCCGAAGGAGCGCGCGTGATTGTGATTCGCGGCGACGGTGGCATTGGCAAAAGCACGCTCGCGCGCCGCGCGGTCGAGCGTTTCGATTGGCGTTTTCCCGACGGCATCCTCGGCATTTCGTTTGAAAATTTGCCGTCGAAAGATCTGTTGATCGCGAAACTAGGCAAATGGTTGTGGGGCAACGAGTTTGATAAATTGCCGGAAGCGCAACGCGAAGGCGCGGTGCGCGATGAAATTCGCCAACGGCGCGCGCTGATTCTTTTGGACAATTACGAAACGTTCATTCAAGCATTGGAACAAAAAACGCCGGTCGCGCGCGCGCTCGCGCCGTTCCTCGCGAGCATCGCCGGCGGTGAGACGGTTTTGCTCATCACGACGCGTGACCAGGTGAAGGGATTTGCAAACGCGCGCGAAATTCTGATCGAAGGATTGGATGCGGACGAGGCGCGCGCGCTCTTTTGGGATTTTGCGTTCGCGCGCTATCGCGACGCGGACGACGCGCTTGCCGCGCAACTGGTCGAGCGCGTCGGCGGGGGTCCGCTCGCGCTTGAATTGCTGGCGCACGCGTTCAGCGACAGTGCGGAAACCTTCCCCGATTTTTTGCGCGGCTTGAACGAACACTTGGCGCGCGCGGAAAATTTGTATCAAGCCGCCGCGCGCCAGCAAACGCTCGCGGGGTGTTTTGATTATTCGTTCGCGTTTCTGCCCGCGCCGGCGCAAGACCTGTTTCCGCGCCTGGGATTGTTTGCCGCGCCGTTTTTGGCGGACGCGGTCAAATTTATTTTTGAAACCGCGGACGCAAAAACAATTTTGAATTTGCTCCGGCAAAAAAGTTTTCTGCGCGCGTCCGAGTTTGCCGAAGACACGCCGCTGTACTATTTGCACCCGACCGCGCGGTGGTATGCGGAGGTGAAAGGTCAACGGATTGGAAAAACGGATGAGCGGATAATGACGCGGTACGGCGAATGGTACGAAAAGATTGCGAACGCGGCGTACGCGAGTTTTGCCGGCAAGACCGATTTGTTCGATGTGAATTTGGCGCGCGCGAGCGTGCCCGATTTGATGGCGGCGCGCGAGTGGATGGAGCCGGAAGCGCGCGTGTGGCACAGTTTTCGCATAGCGTATTTGTTTCGAACTTTCGGGGCGCTTCAAGAAGGATTGAACGCGCTGGACGAAGCCGCGGCGATTGCCGACGAACACAAGTTGGACAAACCCAAATCGTCCGTGTTGTTCGAGATGGCAAACATCTTCGTCACACGCGGCGACCTCGACCGCGCCATGCTCCTCTATCAACAAGCACTCACAACGACAGAGCAACTCGGCGACCTCAAAGGCAAATCCGCCACGCTCCATGCGATGGCAAACATCTTCGTCACACGCGGCGACCTCGACGGCGCCATGCGCCTCTATCAACAGTCCCTCCAAATTCAAGAGCAACTCGGCGACCTCCAAGTCAAGTCCGCCACGCTCGCAAATGTGGGAGTCGTTTTGATCCGGCGAGGAGAGAATGAATCTGCTTTGACAGCGCTTTTGGAATCTCTGAATGGATTGTTGCAAATCGGCGCAATGCCAATGGCAAATCAAGTGGCAAATATCCTGGTGAATCTAAAACAGTCCATTGGCACAGCGGAATTTGCGCGGGTGTGGAAGCAGGTTGCCGGTGAAACGGAGATGCCGGAGTGGTTGGGGAGGGGAAAAGTTGGTTAGCGGATGGTGTGAGCGGATTAGCGGATGTGGATGCGCCGCGTTTTCCGATCATCCGCTATTCCAATCCGCTAACTCATCATCCGCTACCCGCCGCGCTTGTGGTTTACAAATTGCTCGGAAGGTTGGTTAGCGGATGGTGTGAGCGGATGAGCGGATGTGGATGCGCCGCGTTATCCGATCATCCGCTATTCCAATCCGCTAACTCACATCCGCTACCCGTCGCGCGAGGGAAAAGTTGGTTAGCGGATGGTGTGAGCGGATGAGCGGATGTGGGTGCGCCGCGTTATCCGATCATCCGCTATTCCAAATCCGCTAACTCACATCCGCTACCCGCCGCGCTTGCGGTTTA
>JACRPR010000158.1 GCA_016223105.1 Chloroflexota bacterium
GCCCGGCGGCGGATTCGCTTGATTCAATCGCTCCGTCCCCGCGATGATGTCCAAGTATCCATCGCCGTTGATGTCCGCTAATGCCGGCGAGCCGAACACAACGCCATCCGTCGTCAACGTCCGCAACAAGGTTCCTTGATTGTCATACACCTTAACCCATTTGCCATACGTCAACGGATCGAACGCGCGCCCGGAACCAATCACAATTTCCAATTTGCCATCGTTGTTAATGTCGCCAATCGCGGGACTCGAATGAAGCGTTTGATCCACGTACTTGCCATAGTGTCCAATATCCGTTGGGCACGCGCCGCCGGGACAAATCGTTCCGTACAATGTGTTGAACCCAGGAAACGGTTTCGGTCCATCAACCGTGTTGTGATTGAACACGCGCAACAAACCGCCGTTCTGTGTTCCCGCCGCGGGATTGTATGAAATATCGCCGCCGAAAATAATTTCGCGTTTGCCATCGCCATTCAAATCGGCGATTGCTGGGGATGACCAAATCGTGTCCAACATTTCGGCGGGCCAATAATTGTATGGTGTACTTCCACTGCCGCTTAACGCGACGCCATCGGTGCCGCGCACAACGTACATTCGCATATCCCAGGATCCGAAAATCACTTCGGGGATGCCATCGTTGTTCATATCCGCAATCGAGGGACTCGCGAATACACCGTCTGCCAATCCATTCGGGACATCACCTGCACCGCCAATGCGATCCAGGGTCGTTACTTTCCACAACCGATTTCCGTTGCGATCATACGCAACGACACCACCGCTCAATTGCGGTTCATTCTCCGCACCGAGCCCGACAACGATTTCGGGAAAACCATCGTTGTTGATATCGCCAACCGCCGGCGTCGAATTGATATGTCCTTCGACCTGGCGTTCCCACAACACGGTGCCGTTCGAGTTTAGCACCGAGAGGTACGGCGCGGACGCGATCTCTTGCGCTTGCAACGTGCCGACGATGATTTCCAAGGTGCCATCGCCGTTCAAATCGGCGAGCATCGGCGAGGAATGACGCACATAGCCGGCATTGCCGCCACCCAACTGACGCGTGAACAAGGGCGTGATCGCGTTGAGCGCGTAAACACTTTCGGCACTTGCCAACAGCGTGATCGCAATCATCAGCGTTCCGAGCAGTGTCATACGTTTAAGCATCTGCGGGGTGAACATTTTTCTCCTGGAGTATCTCTGCACCGACTGGCGCGTTCTGAAAATAAAAGGACTGTCATTACCGCCGCGCGGAATGACAGACCTCGACGTCTCGATAGTCTACTTCGGCGGCTCGGCGATCATTGCGCTAGGCGCTTTAGACCCGTAGCTTTGCGTCCACGTCTTTTGACGAGTTTGCCTTTATCGGTATTTGTTGAGTAGTACTTTTTACTTATTCAAATTATGTCTGTTATCCTGAAGATTGCAATAGGACAAATGGGTAGGTGCAAAAAAGAGGTAGGGGCGAAGCACGCTTCGCGTGAGCATAGGCGAAGGATGGCTTCGCCCCGACTGAGCGATTAACCCAATGCCTTTTGCCGGACGCGCCGATACACCCACGCCAACCAGGGCGCGCGCCGAGAAATGAATTGTCGCGCAACGTACCACAAACTTGGCAGGCGCGTAATCGGCACCACCGTGTCGAGGCGTTCCCACAAGGTGCGTGGATCGATTTCGCGCAACTGAGCAGCGCGAATCAAAACCTGGGACAGCACGACGCTCGTGATCTGCACTTGCAGAAAATCATTTTTCGCGCGCGCGGGCAAGCGTACAAAATAATGATGCCATCCCGCGCGCACTTGCAAGCGCGGCAGGTTCACATCGTTGATCGTGATCTCGCACGCCGTTCCGAACGGAGCGTACGTACCCAGCTCGAGATCCAAAAACGGTTGCGCGTGATCGCGCAAAAAAAATGTGGCGGTGCGATCGATTTGCCGATGCGCGCGTCCCGATGAATCGGTCTGGCTCGAAATCCAACCCTGCCCGTGAACTTCGTGTCGCCCCACCACGAACGTATCGCGCAATTCCTCGAGTCGATGCGAACCGTTCCAATGCGCGCGCCGACAACTGCCGCACTCGCTTGGCGCGTGCGTGCTTTTCAGCGCGGCGCGAAACGCGCGATATTTCGAGCCCCACCAAATTTCTTCAAACGTATTTTCGTACACATTGCCCAACACGCGCCCGGACACACAACAGGGATGCACATCGCCATTGTATCCGATCACGGTATCGAGCCACGCGACGCCACACCCTTTGCGAAAACCGAGCGCGGTTGTTTGCGCGGGCGTTAAATCGGTTTGAAAGAAACGCTCATCAATCGCAAATTCCGGCGGCGGATCGCCCATCTCGTGATAAAAACGCGCGGGCGATTCCAAGCCGATCGCGATACCCAACTCGCGCGCCAGGTCACGCGCCGCGCGATAGGATTCGCGCGCGTGATCGCGCGAACTGAACGCGCCTTTGCGCGCGAGATCAAAATCCTGGGTCAGCGCGAAATCGTCCAACGGACCGATGGTGAAATTCCGAATGTTCATCTCATCCACCAGCCGCACCATCGCGGGCATCTCCGCCACATTCTCCGGCATCGCGACAAACGCGACTTGGAGATGCGGCGTCGCCGAACCGAGACGGCGTTTCACGCGATTCAAATTCAAAATGTTTTGCTTGACGATTTCCAACTCCGCGCCCTCGCGCAAACGGCGAAATGTTTCCGGTGTCGCGCCGTCCATCGAGATCGCCATGTGATCGAGACCGGCGTGAATCAATTCTTCCGCGACGCGTTCGGTGAGCAACATTCCGTTCGTCGTGATGTGAACACTCAAGTTGTATGTTTTGATGCGGCGCACGATGTCGGGCAATTGTTTGTTGATCAGCGGTTCGCCGAACCAGGACAAGACCACGCTCCGCGTGTTGCGAAAGAGCGAATCCAAACGGTCGAGCAAATCCATTTTCAAATTGCCGAACTCTTGACCGTTCGCGCCCGCGCTCGGACTTTTGCCGATGGTGCGCGGACACATTGGACACCGCAAATTGCAAAACGAACTCGTTTCGAGCATCACTAATTTGGGGTACGGAATTTGTTCGAGGTAATGCTTGCGATAGATTTCCGTATCCTCAATGAACTGCACTGTCATTTCATCCTCGACGTTATCTAGCCAGTTCTCAAGCATCGGCTTGAGACTGGAGTAATCATCACGCGATCAGATCGCGCAAAAAAGTTTGCCATTTCGCGCGCACTTGCGGTTCCAAAAATTCGTGGACACGCGCGCGTTGACGCGCGATCACGCGCGCGCGCAATGCCTGATCGCACACCAACACATTGACGACTTGGGCGAGCATTTCATAATCTTTGCGCTGAAACAAAATCCCGGCATCGCCCAATGTTCCCGGCACCGATGCGGCGGCATACGCCAATACCGGCAAACCCAGGTACATACTTTCGATCAGCGGCTTGCCAAATCCCTCGTGCTCACTCATCGAAACATAAACGCGCGCCATTCGATAATATGTAACCAGGTCTGGTTGCGATGTTTTGCCCGCGAAAATAATCGCGTCATCACAAGCCAGGTCGCGCGCAAAATCTTTGAGCCAATGCGCGTATGCCGGCATCCACGCGTCGCCGACTAAATACAAGCGCGCGCGCGGCTCGATCTGCCGGTAGAAATAGAGTAACTTGATCAGGTCTTCTTGTTTTTTATTGGGAACTTGGCGTCCGGCAAACAGCAAACTTGGCCCGGCATCGCGCGCGCGCGCGATCAAATCAGGATTGACCGGCAAATTGACGCGCGCTTCGTCCAACGCGATGGGCAGAACGCCGGTCGCGCGAAATTTTTCGGCGATCAAATCCTGTTCGTTGAACGGCGAATCCGCGAGCGCGAGAAGCGTTTGCGCGCGCAGTGCGCTCAATTGCGCGCGTCCCTCGATCATTTCGCGACTGAGCGCGGGATCGGTCGTCGCGAAAAATTCCGGCGGCGTTACATTGTGATAAATCAAAATCAATTCAAGCGCCGACGCGATCAATCGTTCGGCAACTGCCGAGCCGATGCTGTGATGATAAATCGCGCGCGTCTCGCCCGCGCGCGGTTGCCAAGTGGTAAACGGGCGAATCAAATGTTGGATCGCCGGGTCAATGTACTGCGCGAAAATTTCGGACGCAAAACCCAGCTCGCGCAACCAGCGTTGCAACAACAACGCCTCGTCCGTGATCGCATCGCCCAATGTCGCGCCGATGATGAATTGATTGAGCGTGGTCACGCGCGCATCGCCTCGCCGTTTGAATTTTGCCACTCTGCAAAAATACGCGCGAAACGATTCAACACCACGTCCCAGGTAAAATTCGCGCGCACAAATTCTGCGCCGTTTCTGCCCATGCGATTCGCGCGTTCGGGATAGCGCGCGAGCCATTCAAGCGCGCCGACAAATTCTTCGTAATCGCGAAACCACAATCCGCCGTCGCACCGCCGCACCTGGGCTTGCGTTACCGCGCAATCGTGATGCACCAACACCGGGCGATGGGATGCCCACGCTTCCATAATCGTGAACGAAAAACTTTCATTCACCGACGGTTGACAAATCGCCAACGCCGCCGCGCACGCGCGCGCCTTGTCCGCTTCGGAAACAAAACCACGATATTCGAACGCGGGATGCGCGGGCGGTCGCACGGGACCATCGCCCAACACGATGAGCCGAATGTCGCCGCCCGATTCGAAATAACGCTGAACGTAATGATAAAGCAGATGCGTGTTCTTGCCGTGTTCCAAACGTCCAACGTAAACGAGATCGCGCCGCGACGCATCGCGCGGTAAATCCAGCGTGGGCAATTCAACGCCCGCGCCCATCACCGCGAATCGGCGCGGTTGAATTTTTAATTTGCACAACGCGAGCGCGCGTTCTTCAGGCGAGTTGAATATAACACCGCGCGCATTTTCCATCAAGAGGCGCGTGATTTGCAAATACGCGTACGGTTCATCGTGCAAGCACGGCAATACAATTGCGCGATTGGGCGCGCACCACGCGGCGTAATGCGCGAGCGGCATCGCGTACGGCAAAACGATCAGTGCGTCGAACTCGGACGCGTGCGCGCGAATGTGTTGATACAACGGCGCGCTGTGCGCGCCGGTTTCCAACCACGCGAGCTGTTCATCGAACGGAAGCGTGCCCAACAAGTTGAGTCGAAATTCCAATTGCGCGCGATAAAAGTGATCCCAGTGCGTTACTGGAAATCGGCGCACCAGGACGCGATTGATTTCGATCGCGCCCGCCGGAAAAACATTTTCCCACGCGTAATGACTGCGCGCGCACGTCGTCCACACCTCGATTGCCCACCCGCGTTGCGCGGCGGCTTCAGCAAATCCGCGCGCGAGTTTTTCCGCGCCCCCGGCGACATCTTCGCTATAACGATGCACGATCACGGCGAGTCGCATCGCGTTAGCGTTCCTTCTGCGCGCGCAATGACGCGAGTTCGGATTCGAGCGCGCGGATTTGGCGGTGTTGATTTTGATTCGCGGCAGTCAATTGATTCGACACGCTAATCAAATGGCGATTGACGTTGACCTGGTGCGTGAGCGCGCGATTCACGTAAAACAAAATGATGCGATGCAAGTACGCGCGCACACGCACCCACAGCGCGCCGAAAATCGGCAGTTGGGTCGCGCGGGTCGCGGGCAATTGCGCGGCAGTTTCGACGTTTGCAAAAGTTTCGTTCGCCAGGCGAAGATGATGATACAAGTTTGGATCGTACGGAATGTCCGTCGGCTCGCCGGGATATGCCGTGCCGCCGAATGACGGAAACACGCGTTGATCGCGCCCTTGCTCTTTGCGGCGCTGTGCGATCTGTTCACGAATGTGCGCCATAATTTCGGCGGCGTTGATTTCGGGATCGTGAATTTCAATCAAATCGTCAGAAATTTCTTGAACCATTTATTTCCCCGTTAGAGCGAATTCCGAATCTATTTACGGTGTCCTTCTGATATGCGCGTTCCAAACACGCGCGCAAATGCGCGCGTACGATTTCGGGCGCGAACGCGGCAAGGCGTTCGCGTTGACGCGCGATCAAGCGCGCGCGCAACGACGTATCCGAAATAATTTGATGCGCGAGTTCCGCGATCATCGAATAATTTTTTTCGCGAATCAGTACACCCACGCCGCCCAATGTGTCTGGTACGCCGGTCGAAGCATACGCGAGAATCGGAATGTCGCAGTGCATTGCTTCGACGAGCGGAATACAAAATCCCTCGTGCTCGCTCATCGAAATGTAAATGTCTGCGTTGCGAAAATAATCGCCAACGCGATCCACGCGCCCGGCGAAAACGACCGCGTCATCTAAACTCAATCGCGCGACGAGTCGCGTGAGCGCGCGCGCGTACTCCGCCATTCCTTCATCCGAGCCGACCAACCACAATCGCGAATCGGGTTGAATCCGCGCGTGATAAAAATAAAATGCTTTGATGATGTCGTGAATGCACTTGTTCGGCGCGATGCGTCCGACGCACAACCAATTCGACGCGGCGCGCGCTTCGCGCATCGTGTCGGACGCGCGCAAATGATCGAACGACAAAATTGGCGGGACGACGCCGAGCACGCGAAAACCGATTTGCGTCAACTCATCCTGGTTGAACGCTGAATCCGCCATCGCGGTTGCCTTGTTCGCGAGCAATGCTAAATCGCGCCGCGCGTCTTGCAAGCGGCGCGCCAAATCGCCGTTGACCGCGTAGAAAAATCGCGGCGGCGTGATGTTGTGATACCACACCACGACGCGATCCGGCACATTCAAAACAAAACGATTGGACTGTCCGCCAACCGAATAATGCAGAATCAACAAATTGTCGGGACGACTGCGATACACTTCGAGCGGACGACATTCTTTTGCGAGCACGGGCTCCCACAACTCGGCAAAAATTTCCGATTGAAAACCCCACGCGCGCAAAACCTCGCGCGTCGCCAGCGCGAGATTGCCAATCGCGTCGCCGCGGCTGAAAAAGGGCAGGAGTTGATGGATCGCGCGCCAATTCATTAGTCGGCTCGAATATTCGAGAAATTTTCGCGGGGGCTGGACTCGCCGCTTTGGCGGGTGACTCGTCCGGCAATTCACCGCGTAAACGCTCGACTCCGGACAGAATTTGCGTTAATCCGCTTCGCGCGCGCGTTCCAATTCCACGACGCGTTCGCGCAGAGCGCGCACCTGGTTTTCCAATTCCTGCGCGCGCGCCTGGTTTTGTTCCAATCGTCGCGCGAGCGTCGCGATGACATTCGCCGCCGCGAGGTTGAAGACGATTTGCTTGCCCGCCGATTGATTCACGTACTTGAGCGCGAGCCGATGCAACAAATTTTCGAGCCGGAAAAAAATCGCGTTGAAAAATCGCAAGCGGCGGTCGCGCATCGCGGGCGAAACCAAAATCGCGTCCGCGCTGATTTGCAGTTGGCGCAAATCCGATTCGAACTCGGCGTCCGATTGATGCACGACAATCTCCGGCGCGCGCGCATCCACCAACGCGTCGTATTCCATTTCCGCCGCGCGGATTTCCGAAGCGTGAATCTCGCTGTCGGTCACGCGTCCCTCGTTCTGCCGACTTCGCTTTGCTCCAAAATCGCGCTGAGCGCGTCGGACACGCGCGCCGCATCCAATCGCTCCAATTGTTCGAGTCGCGATAACGCGTCAGTCGCGCGCATCAACGTCGCGAGCGCGCGAAAGGTTCGCACGTTGAACGCCGATTGTTGTTGCGCCAACGGCTCGAGGTAATGTCGAAGCAAAGGAGTTACCAAAAAATCGCGCGCCGTATCCATCCAACCGCGCAGTCCCGGCGCGCGCGGGTGTGGATGCGCCCATTCGAGCAACGCTTGCGCTTCCATATTTTCAATGTGCGTGTACAGCGCGGCGAGATCAATCGTTTCCGACAAAATGCTTTGCGCCACCGGCGCGTATTCCGGCGCGGCGACTTTTTGTTGCGCGAGCGCGGCGTGGTGCATAATCAACGTGGCGATGCGATGATGCGCGGCTTGGCGAAGCGCGGCGAGCATTTCGAGCACGCGCCGGTTTTCATCGCGCGTGAGCGGCGCGCCGAGCGTCGCATCGTTGCGTCGTTGCGACGCGATTAACGGAAACGCGAGCAGATTGTCCCAATACGCGCGCGCGTTCGCGACCGAATCGTCAATCAAATTCGCGGACGCGATGGTGTGTTGTTCGCGCGCAAAAAAATCGTCGAGCGCGCGCGCGTCCCAGTGCCGTAACACAAAGCGAATCCGATTACGTTGATACGCCGCGGCGCGATGGTAACTTGCCGGGAACGTCGTCGTTTCGGAATGATGCAACACCGCGCGCGGTTGATAGACGACGCGAAAACCGGCGCGGCGCGCGCGATAACAATAATCTACTTCTTCGTAAAACACGGGATAAAAATTTTCATCCAACCCGCCGAGCCGCTCGATGACCGCGCGACGAATCGCGAACGCCGCGCCCGTTACGTAATCAGGTTCGGTCAGCGTATCGTACTGTCCCGCGTCTTGTTCGCCCCAACCGCTGTGGCGCGTCTGCGCGGTGCCGGGTTGAACGATGCCGCCCGCGTGTTGAATCCCGCGCGCGTCAGGGTAAAGCGATTTGCAACCGACAATGCCAATCGTCGAATCATCGAACGTTTCCGCAAGCGCGCGCAACCAGCCCGGGTGCACAACCGTGTCTTGATTGAGCAAAATAATCGCGTCGCCGGTTGCCGCGCGAATGCCGACATTGTTACCGCCCGCAAATCCCAGGTTCGCCGGGTTGCGAATCAATTGCACGCGCGGCAAAAATTTTTGAACGACTGCAATCGAATCGTCGGTGGACGCGTTATCCACGACGACGATTTCCGCGTCCTGGTTTTGCTCAAGCAACGCGCGCAAACAATTTTCGAGAAACGCCGCGCCATTCCACCCCAGGATGATGATTGAAAATCGCATCATTCGATTTCTCGCGGTGTGTGCGACCACCGACCGCGCACGCTAATAATGCCGTACCGCTCGCGACACGCGTCGGTGTTGACGACGCGCAACGGATACGC
The DNA here is from genome assembly GCA_016223105.1 of Chloroflexota bacterium. GTDB lineage: Bacteria > Chloroflexota > Anaerolineae > UBA4142 > UBA4142 > JACRPR01. Next base: position 9,030 of record JACRPR010000158.1, read on the forward strand.
GCGGTCGTGATAATCGTACATTTCGGATGCGTCCGTCGCGTGCGCGGAAACGGAAATGTGATACAACCCTTCCAACAGCGGCAGATGCGCGATGGAAAATGTAACCGTGCCACATCCATCGAGCGTGGGCAACGTCAAGCCGGCGAACGACGTGTTCGGTCCGGTGATGTGCATTCCATCGTGCCGATGAATCGCCATTCCAAATGTCAGACCCGCAGTTGGTTGATGCGCGCGATAATCCACTTTTAAAATCAACGCGTCGCCGGTTGCGAAAATCGTTTGCGCGTCGCCGTTGTAATTTTTGATTCGCACGTCGGTAATTTCGACGCGACGCGTGCCCCAGCGTTGTTCCGGCGCGAGCATTCCCGGCGCGCGCTGAATCGCGCTGTCGCCGAATTGATAATGGTCCACGACCGTCGCCGCGGGACCATCCGCGAGGATGCGCCCGTGCTCCAACCAAAGCGCGCGTTCGCACAACGATTTAACCGCGTCGAGATTGTGCGAGACCAGGAGAATCGTCGCGCCCGCGGCGCGAAACTTGAGAATGCGTTCGAACGATTTACGTTGAAACATCGCGTCGCCGACGGCAAGCACTTCATCGAGAATTAAAATTTCCGGGACGATATCGGTCGCAATCGCGAAACCCAGGCGCGCAACCATTCCGCTCGAATACGTGCGAAGCGGCGCGTCCATAAATTCGCCAAGTTCCGCAAACTCGACAATGCGTTCGTACTTTTCGCGCATCTGCGCGCGCGTGAAACCCAGGAGCGCGCCGTTCAAAAAAACATTTTCGCGCCCGGTTAATTCGGGATGAAAGCCCGCGCCAAATTCCAACAATGGCGCGACCGCGCCCGCAATGCGGACGCGTCCGTTCGTCGGACGCAAAACGCGCGCGATGACTTTGAGCAATGTGCTTTTGCCTGCGCCATTTTTGCCGACGATGCCGATCACTTCGCCGCGCCGCGCGGTGAACGAAATCTCGCGCAACGCCCAGAAATCGGAAAATTGCACGCGGCGTTGCAATCGTCGAATCGCGAGTTCTTTGAGCGATGCGACGCGTTCGTGCGGCACGCGATAACGCACCGCGACATCATCGAGCCGGAGCGCGAGCTCGCGCTCAGATGCGGTACGCCAATCCATCCACATTCCTTGCAAAAAACCACCAACCGAACGCGACCACGCCGAACGCGAGCGCGCTCATCGCGACAATCAAATCGAACGCGGGCAGTACGCCCGCGTAAATCGGTTGACGAAAAAGTTCGAGCAGACCGTACAGCGGATTGAGCGCGAACAAACCGCGCCATTGCGCGGGCACAATCTCGGGCGGATAAATAATCGGTGTGAGGTAGAGCCACGCGGTCAACGCGACCTGGTAAATGTCAACGATGTCGGCGAACGAAACCGCGAGCACCGCCAGCACGAGTCCGATGCCGAGCGCGAACAACGCGGTCAACCCAATCGGCACCGGCAAAAATAATAACGCAGGGCGAAACGGCACGCCCGTCGCGAGCATAATCACCGCGAGCGGAATCATCGCGAGCAGTAAATTGACCAGGTTCGTCCCGATTGCCGCGAGCACAAAAATCGCGCGCGGCATATAGATTCGTTGGAACAAGCCACTGCCCCATGCCAGCTCGGACATTGCCGCGCTCGTTGCCTGCGCGAAAAAATTCCACAGCACCAACGCGGATAAAACATAGACCGCATAATGCTCAAGCGTAACGCGAAACACATTCGAAAAAACGAGCGTGAGAATCGTCATCATCAACAAGGGGTTGAGCATCGTCCAGGCGAATCCCAGGATGGAACGTTTGTAGCGCACGGTGAGATTGCGCGCGATGAGTTGCGCGAGCAAATCGCGATACCGCCACACGGCGCGCAATTCTTCGAGCATCAGCGACGGGCGATGCGCCGAATCGTAGAAATCGGAAACCTGATTCATTTCAATTGCCGGTCAAACACAAGCGCGTGCCCGCCGTCATTTTGGAGAGCGCGTTAATCCACGCGCGCTGACCTTCGGGCGTCTCGCGACTGGGTAGCGCTTGCAACAAGCGCGCGCGCAATGCCGGGTCATCGGAACATTGCGTCGTCGCGGTTACGGGTTTGTACGTTGCAACGGCGCGTGGCGATTTGTTCGCGAGGATGGGCGCGGGCGCCGGAGTGTACGCGTACGGTTTGGTCGCGCCCGCCGGTAATGCTTGAACATATTGCGCCCAATAATCCCAAAATGGCGAACGGCTTTGTGCCGGGTACGGACAATTTGTCGGCGGCGTCGTGGGACCAAAGCCCGAATAAAACAAATTGCCGCTATTGTCCGCGTAAAATTTGCCGTCTACCGGATCACATTCGCCGTCGTCGTAATCTATACTCCACCACGCCCAGCGTTGAATCAACCGATTGCCGTCCGCCGGAAAACCAATGCTCGAATTGATTTGATTCAAAAAATAATTGAACGACGGGTACATATAACTGTCGCGAATTTGCGCGGGCGAAAATGTAACGGTGCCCGGCGGATCCTGCACCCATTCCGGCATCGCAACACCGTACTCGGGCGTCATCAATGGTTTATTTTGTTGTCCATTATTTTTCATCCAGGTTCGCCAATTTTCAATCATCGGCGCGGCTTTGGTGAAATCTTTATTGTCACGAATTTGGTACAGCGATCCAACCGTTTCGGTCAAGCCCGCCGGAATATCCGCGCCCCAACTATTTTTTTGTTCGTTGTAAACGTAAACGTGAATGTTCCAAATATCCACCGGCATCGTTACGCCGTACAAGCGCGTATACTCCGCCCACACGCGATCCAGATATTTGATTCGTAACGGCGAGGGTTGCACCAACGCGCCCATCGAAACTTGCGCGGAGCCATCCACCACTTTGATTGCGGTATAGACATCGTGATAAACTTGCGCGTACATTTCCGGCAACATTTCGTCCTGGTGTCCGCACACGCCGCCCAAACCGCCCCAATCAATTCGCTCCATTTCGTTGCCGATGATCCACATCATCCCAGGACGACCGGACGCGATGGCTTGAATTTGCGCGATGCTGGGCGAAAGCGAATACGCCGGTGGATCCAAATACGCGCACCCGACACAACACAGCGTCGGCGTGCCATCGGCAAGTTTTTTCCATTGCTTCATTCGCACCATCGGCACGTATTCCATGCCGTAGAGCAATTCGGGATTCGCGCTCGCGCTGAAATCAATATACCAGCCCAAGCGCATATACGCGATATCCAACGAACTGTACGCCGCGATGGGACGCCGCACCTTGTCCGCGCCGAAACGCCACAACGGATTGACGGTGAGTGTAAAATTTTGCGCGATGTACGGCATAAACGTTGTGCTGGGCGCGTTCGGCGCGCGCGTCGGCGCATCCGCGCGCGCGCGCGGATGCGCGATCCAGTCGGGGTGAAGCAGAAACACCAGCCCTGCCGCCAAGATCAAACAACCCAACGCCAATAATTTTTTCCACATTTTCCTATCCCTCTTTTTTGCGCGATTACTTGGTCATCCAGCGCGCGATAAAATTTTGCAAGCCCATCCCGGTATCAGAAATTTTGCCGGTCTGCGGATCGAATAATCTGCCAGTCGGATACATGGTATCGTCAAGACTATACCAACACCAGCGTTGCACCAATTTGAAATTGTCATCAGGATAACCGAGCGCGGGATCGGTCGCGGTGAAAAAGAAATCGAACGTGCCGGTGAGAAAATTCAACACACGCGCCGGCGGAAAGCCGTAATCTTCCGGCATCGGAATACCGTACTCGGAAACGATCAACTCGCGATTTTGAAAACCGCGTTCCGCCATCCACTTGCGAAACGCGATAATCTGGGCGCGAAACGCGTCGAGGTTCGCGCTGTCCTCGACTTCGTACAACACTCCATGCGCGTCCGCAAATCCCGGTGGAATTTCGACGCCCCAGGAATTGCGTTCCTCGCGCAAAATAAAATTGTGGACGTTCCACACATCAATCGGCATCGGCGCGCCGAATTGCGTTTGGTATTCCGCGAGCACGCGGTCGAGATACCGCAAGCGCAACGGCGAGGGTTGCGTTACGCCGCCAATCGCGACGCGCGCGCGCGGATCGGCGGATTTGATCGCGAGGTATGCGGCGTTGTACAAACGCGCGTACATCGCCGGTTCAACATTGTCTTGCCACTTTACATCCGGCTCGTTGCCGATCAACCAGAGCGAACCAGGATTGGCGCGCGCGATCTCGGCAAGCATTTCGCGCGCTGGCGTTAACGCGTTGCCGCGCACGCGCACCATTTGCGCGAACTCGGCGTGCGCGATTTGTGCCGGCGCGCGATGCGCGTTCCAATCGAGATACCAGCCGAACGCGAACGCGGCGAGATCATAACGCGTTACCGGACCCATCGCGACGCCGATGCCCCAACGCGCTTTGCCACGCCACAGCGTGTCCTGGTATCGCGCGGTCTGCGCGATTGCAGTCGGACGTGACGCGGAAATTGCGCGCGGCGCGGCGGTGGGCACAAGTGGTTCGGAAAAATTCGCGACTGGTTGCGGGGTCAACGCGCGCAAAATCGCGAAAAAAATGACCGCGCTCCCGGCGATCATCAACACGACCGCGAGCGTGCGGCGTCTATGCACTTCGACCCCGAACGAAAAATAAAATGAATCCCAGCACGATCAAACCCGCGCCGCCGAAAAATAACCAGGGCGCGTCGAGCGCGCTCGTGGAGGTCGCGGCAAGTGGAACGAGTGTCGCGGTTGGCGCGCTAGTCGGGAGGTTCACCATCGGCGAAGCAGTGCGCGATAAATTGGGCGACGCGGTTGGCGATCCACGCGGCGCGACAGATGTTGGAAACCCAGGATTAATCGGCGCGATGGTTCCCACCGTGCGCGTTTCAGTTGGCGCGATGTTCGTCGCGCGCGCGAGCGTCGCGGCAGGCAATGCCGTCGCGATGGGTGGATCGGTTAGACGCGGCACCGCGCCGGGCGATGTCGCGGCGGGTTGCGGCGGCGCGGCGGTTGCGGGCGGCGCGGGCGTTGGCGGCGAGACGGAAGTTGCGGGCGGCGCAGAAGTTGGCGGCGGCGGAACGGTCGTGCGAACGCGCGTCGGCACCGTTTGGCGCGCGGGACTAGACCACGCGACCGGCGCGAGATTCAAAACGATCACACTCACCACAAAAATTCCCAACCAGGTTACGCCACGCGTTCGCATCATCGCCTCTTGAAGCGCAAACGAATTTCAACATCGCGTTCGAGTTTGAATTGAAACGTGACGCGCTCGCCCGCGACCGTGAACGCACGCGGTTGCGCGTCAATCAACATCGTTTGATCCGGCAAACGCACTTGGACCGCGACCGGATAATTCGCCGTGCCGGCTTGTTTTTGAATCAACAAAACATATTGTCCTGCATTGCCGCTCCATTGTACTACGTCTTCCGCAAGTGTCAAGGCAAATTCACGCGTGAGATTTTTTCCCGGCGCGAGCAATGTCAACGCTTCGAGCGACTGAAATCCCGGTTCGTCCGCCGCGCGCGCGCTCACCACACCGGGATCAGATTGACGCGTGAACAACGCAGTCGCCGGAATTTCGACGCGCGTCGCGTTGTCGAGTTGCGCGCCCGGCGCGATATAAACGCGCGCGTAATCCCAGTAACACCGATTCATCATTTGTTCATAGACCAGGTCGTATCGAATTTCCGGGCGGCACGGATTCGTCACCGCGACGGTGTGCGTGTACACGAGCGCGAGTTCCGCGCGCGGGCGCGCCGCATTCAAATCCACCGCGTACGCGAGCGATTGTTGGATGCGCGCATTCACTTTATTGTATCCCAGGTTCGCGTCAACCACCAACAAAAAATCGCCGGACGATTTTCGCAGTGCGCCGTCCCAGCCCGCCGCGCGCAACGCGCTCGCCGCGTCGGGATTCTGAAAATAAATTTGAATGTGCCGGGATTCCAAAAGGTTCATCACCGTTTTCGCAAGCGCGCCTTTATCGAACTGTCCCGATTCGATCCGCGCGCGCGCGGCATCCGCGAGCGGACTCATAAACGATTTACGGCGCAACCACCACGCGCCGGTAAATCCGCCATCGCTGGGTGCCCACGCGCGGCGAATGTACGTGAGCAAATTTTGTCCCGTGATCGGTTCGGGCGAATCCGCGATGCGGAGCGGACCGATCGCGGAAACCAGGTCTTGGACTGCGCGTTGATCGAGCGCGATCACGCCATCAAGCGCGACCAGCGGATTCGCGCGATACAACGCAATTGCCTCACGCGCCGACGTGGGAAAATCGGGCGACCAATTGCTGTCGCGCAAAACCCACTGATCAATTTGCATATACCGGCGCAGAGGTTCGGGCGGATCGGGATACGGTTTGGAAAAATCATCCACCGCGTAACTATCGCGAAACGACAAGCCGGCGATGCGCCCGGCTTGCACGCGCACTTCGCCGACGCCGGTGATAAAGCCACCGCCGGGGCGCAGTTCGTCTTCATTCAACGCGAGGAGCAAGTACGCGCGCGGCTGATCGAACCCGGCGAGCGTTGGGACGAGCGGCGCGAAACGCGCGAGCGGCAACGCGCGCGTGAGCAATTCGACGCGGCGCGCCCAACTTGGCGAAAGCGCAGTCGTGTGCACGCGCGCGAGCGATTGTTCCGCGCGCGCGACGTACGCGAGCGCGGTGCGCATCGCGGGTTGAATGTCGTTCAACGCGCGCGCCATCGCCGCGAGATCGCCATCGTTTGCGCCCGCGCGCGCGAGCGCATCACAGATCAGCGCGCCGGCTTCCGACAAATCGCTTCCCGCCGCGAGCAATTCCGGCGCGGCGCGCAAATCGCCGCCGACGCCCGGCATCCAACTGAACATTGGCGCGAGCGCGACCAATCCGCCGACTTGTACGCGCAACGAGGACAGATCGCTCTGCGTGTTCCACACCAGATCGCATCCCGACGCGAGATCGAGCGACGCCGGATTTTCGATCTGCACGAGGCGCGCGCGCAGTGATTGCGTCAGCCAGCCGACGCGCAAAATCCACACGATCAGCAGGAGCAATCCCAAACCCATCAAAATTAAACTGACGCGTTTTATCATCGCTTCTCCACCACGATCACCGGGCGCTTGGATTTTTGCGCGACCGTCGCCGCATCGAGATCGTCCGCGAGCGCAAATTGATCGGTCAGCATTTTACGATAAGACGCGACAAGCCACAAATCGCGATCCAACACGATCACATCCGCGCGTTCGCCCAACGCGTCGCGCGCGTACCACAACGCGAACGTTTGCGCGTCATCGTTCGTGAGCAAAATCGCGCGCGGGGGCGCATCGCGCAAGGTTTGGCGCGCCCATTGCATCGCGGCATCGTCGTCGCGCAAATTGATCGCGTTCCAGAAGAGCGCGAGTTGGAAAAGTGGAAGTAAAACGTAAAGCGTAATGCGTAATGCGCGCGAAACGTGCGTGATGCGTGAGACGTGAGACGTGAGCAATGATAAACCGCTGGCAAGATAGAGCGCGAGGATTGGGAGCGCGAGCGCGAGATAGACGAACGAATCGAATGTGTTGTACGTGATCGCGAAAATCGCGATGAGCAAAAATGGGATGAGTGAAGCGAACGCGAACGCGCGATGCGCGCGCCAGGTTTGCGCGCATCCAAAAATCGCGATGAGCGCGCCGAGTGGCGTGAATTGCACGAGCAAAGTTTCGATCAATGCAATCGCGCGCGCCGGTAAATCGGCGAGCGGCGTCGCGAACAAATAGCCGCGATACAATTCCGCGCTCACGAACGACCACCATCTTTCGAGCGATGAGATTTCGCCCCAGGGCGACGACGCGCGATTGAGCGCGAGCAAAATAAAACCGTAGATAAAAAACCAGCCGAGAGAAAAAGAGATTAAGGGATTGGAGATTGAGAGAATAGAGATTGGAGATTGGAGGTTGGAAGTTGGAAGTTGGAGGTTGGAGGTTGGAGGTTGGACGCTTGGCGTGGAGGTTGAGCGTTTACGCGGTGGTTCGCTCGCGCGACGAGTCCAAATGATGGGCGCGTAAAAAATCAAAACTGGGTGCGCGCCGGTGGCGATGCCGAGCGCGAACGCGCGCACAGTCGGGGAAACATCGCGCGCGGCGAGCCAGAGCAAAAACGCCGCGCCGAATAGCGCAAGCGCGTACACTTCGACGATGATCGCGTGCGCCCACACGAGCGGCGCGAACGCGAGCGCCAACCCCGCGCTCATCGCGGCGAATCGCGCGCCATTCATTCGCCGCGCGGTCGCAACGATCAACGCGACCGCGCTCGCGGTGAAAAACGCAGACATCAGATTCAAACTGAATGCGGGTTCGAGAGGAAGTCGTAAAAATAAATTGCCGATGAGCAAGTACGCCGGAAAACCAGGGGGATGCGGCAACGCGCCGCGCGCGATTGCGCGCGCGAGATCGCCGCCGTCTATGCCGAACCGTGACCAGGTCAGCGACGGCGGCATCGTCGCGAGGTAAACGCAAAACGCGATCAGCGCGCTCGCGAGTTCAACGCGCGCGGCGCGTAACCAGCCCATGCCACACCAAGCCCGCGCCCAGTCCCGCGCCTTGCACCGCGACGCGCGCGAGCGTGATCGGAATCCACGCGAGCGCGACCGCGCGATCGCGCGGGAACGCCCAACGCGCGAACGGCACCGTCGTCGCGACGAGTGCGAGCAAACTCGCGAGCGCGCCGAACGCGAGCGGCAACCATATCCACGCGCCGAATGAAAATAACGCGATCAGCGCGAGCAACGCGAATTGCATTTTGAGAATCGGCGCAGTGTGCGCGTCGCCGCGAATTTTTTCGGGATAGCGCAAATACAACAACGCGCGCCACCATCCGTAACGCGCCTTGCGCGCGAGATACATGCACAACACCGTCGGATGATGATGCCACACCCACGCGTCCGGCGCAAAGCGCATAAAACAACCGCGCCGCGCGAGTCGAAATGCCAAGTCCACATCTTCCGCCGACGGCACCGGGAATGTCGCGTCGAAGCCACCGGCTTGCAAAAAAATTTCGCGGCGATACGCCGCCGCGTACGAATCCACAAAATCAATCCGCGCCAAGCGCGCCATCCGTTCGTAGCGCATTTCAAATTCGAGTTGCGTCAAGCGCGCGATCAATTCGCGTTGGCGCGTGCGGTACGTCCCTTTCGTCGCGATCACTTGCGCGTCCGCGAACGGCGCGATCATTTGCGCGATCCAATCCGGCGACGGCGCGCAATCCGCGTCGGTGAATAAAATCAGATCGCCGCGCGCGTTTTGCGCGCCGAGGTTGCGCGCGGCGGCAGGACCGCGATTGGGTTGTTGCAATACACGCGCGCCGGACGCGCGCGCGAGTTCCGCCGTGCGATCGGTCGAACCGTCGTCCACGACGATGATTTCATCCGGCGCGCGCGTTTGCGTTTGCAACGCGGCGAGACATTCCGCCAAGGTCGCGGCGGCGTTAAACGCGGGAACGATTACGGAAACATTCATCTTTATCAAAAACCCGAAGGGTCTCGAAGACCCTTCGGGTTTCTCAACCTCATTTAGCAAACACCACGCGCAATGCCGGGTCGCCGATCCACACGAACGTATCAATCACCTCGCGGCGATCCGACGAATCGTTCGTCATTTTTTGTTTCGCGCGCCACAACGCTTCGCCCCAGGTCGTCGCGCCGTGTTCAAACAATTCCGCGTACAGCAAACGCATCAATTGTTTTTGCGGATCGGTCAACGAAAGTCCGGTCGGCACAACGCCACCGATGATGCCGCCGTCCGTTTTGAACAACGCTTCTTCGGTGAGCGAATCTTTTTGCGGATGATAAAAATATCCATCGAGACAGGTCGGCGTGATCAACACCGGCAAGCGATCCGCGTTTTTAATTTCTTTGAGATTTTCCGCGCTGAACAACGGACCCGCCGCCCAGGTGTCAATCGAACCGTGACCGATGTACGACAACATTCCCGCGCCTTCATTCCAGCGCGCGATAATTTCCGGGCGCGTCGCTTTGACATCGCCTTTGCGGTCGGCGAGATAAATTTTCGTCGGCTTGAAATCGCGCGGTAACTTTTCGACAAGCTCGTTCGCCATCACGACAAAATCGGCGTCCTTATCGTCCGCCGAAAAAATCGCGCGGCGATGCCATTCAGCGGGTTGCGCTTTTTCGTACGCGATAATTTTTTCGACCACGCGCGTAACTTGCTCCGGCGTTTTCGCGGGGATACGTCCAATCGCGAGCGCGGGCAAGCCGGTTTTTTCATCGAACGAGACAAACCAATTGTCACTCGCGGCTTGAGTCAGGTGCAACGTCTCGACCAAAAATGTTGGGACGAGATTTTTGTTCGCGCCGTTTTGATAATCGCGAAAATCGTAACTCGCCTTGCCGACCAGGAGCGCGAAACGCGGCGCGGGTTTCGCCCACTGCGTTTGCGTCCATTTCAAAAATTCGCGCAGAGCGTACGGCGATTCGATGCCATTGCCAAATTCATCGTACACCGCGTCAATCGTCGCGACGCTCACCTTGAGACCGCGCTCGCCGCGAAACTTGACGAGCGGTTGAAGCGCGTTGACAAAATTCGCGTGGGTGATGATGATGTAATCGGCGGGACGACTCGCGCGCAATTCCGCGCCGGTCATTAACGCGATTTTTGTGGGCATTCTGCGCGCGTTCGCGCCAAGCGCGAGCCAGCGTCGCGTCGCGCTCGATCCGAATGTGAGCGCGCGATTTGTAATCGTCGCGCCAGTCGCGCGTTGTGGCTCGGCGGGATCGGTGATGTCGAACAGATCAATCGCGTCGCCGGCAAAACCATCCACGCGATACGCGCCCGCGTCGGTTTGAAAAATCAGCGCGTCGTCTTGCGCGATGAGCCGGCGCGTGTACGTCATTTCAAGCGCGCGCAGTAAAACGATATCGGCGGCGGCGGGCGTGTCGCCCGGCGCGATCAAGCGAATCGAGTTTTCCCCGGGCTTGACCAGGTTTGCGGGAATCGTCGCGGTGATCGTGCGCGCGCCTTGCCCGTCCCATTTTTCATCCGCGACGCGCGTGGTGTTGAACTGCACGGTCAAGTGATGATCGGGATTGTTCGCCGCGTCTTGTGTGCGACTCCAGAGATACGTGCGAAGTTGCGCGTTCGCGCTAATCGCGGAAGGCAGTGTCAGCGTGATCGTCGTCGTCGTCGGTGCGGAGAGCGATTGCCAAAACCAATGTTCGCCCGCGATCCCGGCTTCGACGATGTAGAGCGAGGGCTTGCTCGCGCGCGCGACACTCGTTACCGAATCTTTCGGCGCGCCGGTTGGCGCGGCAGGCACCTCGCGCATTCGTTTGCCCGGTTGCGCGCCCCAGCGGAACCAGTACACATCGAAATTGGAAAAAGTGGAATCGGGCGCGGGCGCGAAAAATTCTAACGCGAAATTTTCTGGCGCGCCGAGCATGCGAATCGCGATTTCGTGATCGCCGCGAAAAAGTTGAAGCGTGGGCGCGTCGATCTGATTTGGATCCGCGCCGGCGGCGCGCAACGCGCTCGCAGTAACGCGATACATTCCTTCGGTCGGGATGATCAATTTATAACGCGGGATTGCCGGTTGCGCGAGCGGCACCGGCGTTGGCTCGGAAGGCGCGCTGGGAAGCCAGGAATCGAACAGCGCGCAATTGACGAGGAAAAATAAAATGGCGATGGTGAGCGCGAGACGTTGCATCATACGCTCCGCCTGGAGCGAATGAAAAAATAGAGCGCGAAAATTGCCAGCGCAAAGCCGGTAACACTGGTCGCGCCCGTCGCAAAGATGATGCCGATCGCGATCAGCGGCGCGAAATTAAATCGCGTGGATTGCTCCGCCGCGAGGTCTTCTTCTTCGAGCGGCGCGTCTTCGATGGGCGGATCGGTTGGCGCAACCGGCGCGGGCGCGAGCGCGATGCGCGTCGGATTTGTCGCGGGCGCGGGAGTGGCAGTCGGCAAAATAATCGCGCCGCCGGTGCGCGCAGTCGTAGGCGACGGCGCAACTTGCGCGATTTTTTGCGCGGCGGTCGGAATCGGCGAAGCGGTGAAAGTTGGCACGGGCGTAAACGTTGGCGCGCCGGGAACGAGCGTGTTGGTGCGCGTGGGTGTCGGCGCGGTGGTGCTGGTTTGCGTCGCGGTCGCGTTCGGCGCGCTTGTGTGGGTGCGCGTCGCGGTCGCGGTCGGTGCGCCGGTGGGTGTCCGCGTCGCGGTCGGCGCGCTTGTGCTCGTTTTGGTCGTGGTCGGCGCGGCAATGATCGCGGAAACCGGCGTGGTTGTTTCGGTTTTGTTGCTCGTGTCAATGCTCGCGAGCCGATAATAGTACTTGATGCCGGGCGTTACGGCAGTATCATAGTACTGATACGTCGTGCCCTGGGTTTGACCGGATGAATTGACTTTGGTGATGGAGGCATACGGACCGGCTTCAGCGGTACTCCGCAAAACATAAAAGCCGGCGTTCTGCAATTCGCTCGCGGTCGCCCACAAAATACGAATACGATTCGTTTCGGCTTTCGCTTCCAATTTTTCAAGCGTAACGCTCGCCAGAACGCGCGAGAAGGTCGCGGCAAAGACAAACGCCATCGCCGCGATGCAAACCCACCGCCAAGTTGAAAGTAAACGCAATTCGAGTTTCATCAGAAAAATGTCCAGACCGGATCGATCAATTTTATTCGCGCAGATAAATTATATCCGCGATGCCGGAAAAATCAATATGCCGTTTGACCCGATACGCGAGTACTATGCCAGACCTTCCAGGGCTTGAGACTTGGAGGGTCTGAATTTTTTACCGCAAGATCGCCGGGAAAAACATTTGCGTTTGGAATTGCAACTGCGATGCCGGGTCGCCGAGTAAAACAAATGTGTCGAGTAAATCCAGGTGTGTACCGCTGGCATAGCGTTGTTGTTTGCCGACAACGGTCGCCAAGCCGATGCGCCGAATGTTTTGCGTCATCAACGCGTCGTAAAAACCGCGATGCAAATAATCGTGTCCCTGCGCGACGCCCAACCCGGTCGCCGCCCAACTCGCGAGCGCGCCATTGCCCACCAAGCGCACATTTTTTTCGGCGAGCCCATAGCGCCACGGATCAATGTGCTGAAAAACCCCGGTATAGCACGTCAGTTCGATCATCATCGGCGCTTTGTTGCCGTTGGTCAACAGCGTCAAATCGCCGTTATTGTATGGATCGAGAATATCGCCGTTCCCTCTAAAAAAACTTTCGCCGCCCCACGCGGTCTGCGAACCGTGTCCGACATAGTTGATGATCAACCGCCCGCTATTGAACGCGGTAAAAAACGCGTCGCGCACGGCGGTTACATTCGTGTACGGCGGCGAGTAGGACAAGCCACACCAGGGATACGCGATCCAATTCGTGCACGGATTGTAGTAAATCCGTTGAGTGTTAAATGTGAACGGCACGAGTTGCGGATTGCTCGCGACCGAGTCGGAATAATTCCAAAAATTACCGGCACTGTCCGGCACACCAGTTTCGGTGAACGCATTATCGGTCAGAAATGTGAGCGCGCCGCGCCAGCCGCCCGTCGGCGGAGTTTGTTCGTTCGCCAAAATTTTGTTGACCACCGCGCTCAACTCGCTGGTGGTGTTGACCGGCAAACGACCGAGTGCGAGAAACGGCACCGTGTTCGTCGGCGCGTTAAACGCGACGAAACGGTTGTCGCTCGCGGTTTCGGCAAGCCAGGGATCAACCACATTGAGCAGTGTCGGAATTTGGATGGGCTGGGAGATGATCGGATCCGGAATTGCCGGGCACGGCTTTTGCGTGGAACAATAATTGCGCGGATCGAATGTGCCATCGCCGATCAATACCGCGTAGGTCGGCGCGGGCGCTTGCCAATTCGCGTACGCGTACGCGAGAAAATCGCGAAGCGCGATCGCGTCCGCGACGCCGTCGCTAAATTCGTCGTACACATCCTGAACATCCACGAGTTTGACGCGCAGACCTTGCCCCGCGCGTAAATTCATCAACGGTTGCGCGCCGGTGAGAAACGCGCTCGGCGCGATCGCGATGTAATCCGCGCCGTTGCTCGTCGCGGATAAATTCGCGAACACATCTTTGGTGATCTGGATCGGCGATTTGATTTGAGACTGGGTCAGCGCGATGTACTCGCGCGCGGTTGTCAGCGTATCGCTGAACGCCAGCGTGAACGTGGGACCGATCGCGGCGGTGATCACGTTCGGATAACGCGCGACGTTCAACGGATCGGTGATGTCGAACGCTTTGATCGTCACCGCAGAAAAATTTCCGATTTGATAATTGAATGTGCCGGTGATCGCCTGGCGAAAACGCAACGTATCGGTAATCGCGGTGTGCGTCGCGTTGTACGCAACGTCAAAATAATTTACATCAATTCTGGAAAAGACGCCGGTGCCGATACCTTCGACGCGCAAATCATTCGCGCCCGCGAGCAAGAACGCTTGATCGAACGTAAAGGTCGGCGTGGAATAGAGTTGATGATTCCAGGTGGCTTCGCCAATGTAATAGTTGTTTACATAGAGTGGTGCGCGATAGATCGGGATCGAAAATTTTGTCGTGTCCACAAAACCGGCTAAATTGATCGTGAGCGCCGCCGAGTACGGCGCGCCCGACGCGAGACGGTTGCTATTGATTTGGAATGGCAAGGTGATCGCGCTCGTGGTGTAATTGTAGACCGAAGCCCACGTCCAATGATCGGCTTCTTGCCAGGGCGCGGTGCTAAGATATGCGAGGTTCTGTTCAAAATGTTGCGTATCGGTGAACACGCCGGGAATTGTGGATGCGCCAACGCCATCGTCGCTCGCCATCCGTTTGCCGGTTGCCGCGCTGTGCGTCAACCAGTACACATTCGTCGTCGTGTATTTGGTGGATGCGCGCACGCCCCAAAATTCAAAATAATTATTCGCGCCGCAGGTCGTGTTCCACGTCGAACCGATCACATTGATCGCGAGTTCGGTGTTTTGTTTGTAGAGTTGCAAAGTCGCCGGGTTGAGTGCCGCGGGATCAAGTCCTTGCGCTTGCAAATCCGCGCAGGTTACTTTGTATATGCCGTCATCGTTCAGCGCGATTTTGTACCACTCGCCGCCAGAGTAACGCGGCGCGCGCGGCGGTCGCGATGGCAAACCGCGCGTGCGCCAATTGCGCGCGGTGGAATAATTCGCGAACGCGCGTTGAAATACCGGCTCGAACGCGCCTTCGTCCACCGCGCCGCCGAGCGTTTGCGGCGATTGCCCGCGCGGGTACGTCAAGGTGATTTCAACGCGGATGCGCCGGTGAAAAATGATCTGGCGCGTCGCGCCGTTGTATTGCAAGGGATTGAACTCGACGACGATGTAATGTTGACTGCGCCAATCGCCAGTGTTGCTGATGCGCGCGGATTCTGCCGGATAAAAACGATTTGCAGAATAGGTCGCGGCATCGGCGCGATAAGTGTGTCCATCAAAACGCGGCACACCATCTGGCTTGGTGTAATCCACGCGTTGCGTCGGCACGGGCAGAGGCGGCGTCGCGAGCGCATCGGTACGCGCATCGTCTGCGATGATTCGCAGTGATGCTTGCGCGCCCGGCGGAATCGCGACCAGCGTGCCTTCGCGCGGCAATTGCGGTTTGCCGGTCTCGCCGCCGTTGACGAGACCTGGGATCGCGAGCGCGGTGAATGTACCGGCGTCCACGCGTTGTGTGCGCGCGGTGTACTCGCCGAATTGAAATTCCAACACAATGCGATTCAGGTCCGATTGCAAAACGCGCGCGCCGTTCGTCGCGGATTGCGCGGCGAGCGAATTCGCATCGAACACGAGAAGCGTGCCGGCAAGGGTCAATGCAAAAATAGCGAGACCTAACGAACGTCGCAAATTTAATTGGTGTTGAAGCATTTTTTATGGAGCTACCTTTGTTGAATGATACGCACAGGGACGCGCGCGCGATGCAAATTTAGGTTGTTCCAGTCCGATTGCCGCGTGTGCTTCGTTTCAAGATCACCAGCGCGAACCCAATCAACACAACACCGCCGAGCGCGAGCATGGCGATCTCGGCAATCCCAAACACGCCGGGCGCGGTGATAATGATCGGTCCGTGGCGTTCGGTTTTGCCGCCGAACTCGACATCTTCGAGTTCGTAATAGTACGTCTGTCCCGCGATGACAGTGGTGTCTTCGTAGCGATATTTGCCGCCGGTGATCGCGTCGGGCGAAGCGGCGATGAGTTGCGCGTTCACTTTATCAAATGGACCTTCGGCTCGCGTGCCGCGATAAAGATTAAAACCGGCGGTGTTGATTTCGGTCGCGGTTGTCCACTCCACAATGATGCGCGCCGGCGCGGGCGCGCACGCGGATAAAAATAATAGCACAACCAAAGCAAAGCGAGGCACTCTTTTACTCCACATTATAGAGTGGCGAAACGATGTAAAAAATGCACGCGGGCGTGGAGACCTCAGGTTTTCGCGCAAGCAACCTGGAAGGTCTTTGATCGCCAATTTAACACAAAACGAGCAAACGGACAAAATGACCGTTTGCTCGTTTCGTTAGTTCATTTTTTCAACATTCGCAACAAAGTCAACGCGATGCGTCGGTTATTTACGGCGGCGCAATACGGCGACTGCGCCGATCATCGCGACGCCCAACAACCCCGCGACGCCAAACAGCGTCAGCGAGTTTGATTCGGTGTTCGCGGTGAGCGAAGACAGATTGACCGCCGATGGCGCGGCGCCGCCGATGCGATGGTCTTCGACTTCGCCGGCAGGAAATTGCCCGGTCAATGCCGCGCTTCCATCCGTTATAGTAACATCATCACAATTTCCAGTGAATACCGTTCGCGGGAGCAAGCGGAACCGCGAGAGAAAAGTATTCGGGAAGGAAACCGTGCCGGGAATTGTGAATGTATAATCGGCTGTTCCCGGGGTTACGACTTGCTGGAAGATGATGTTTTCGTTTGTGCCCGTGAAATTGTTGTCCCCATTCCAGTCAATCCAGCCGTAGAGACAGCCATTGCCCCCCGTAACGGTCACGCGTACACTGCCTCCGGCCGCACCGGTCGTCCACACAACCCCCGGAGTCCCAATCACACCATCTTCATCATCCGAGGTGCTGAGATCATCGCCAGCGGCATTCGCGTGCGGTTGTCCATCCAGCTCGCCGTCAATTAAACTGCCGAGGCGAAGCCCGGCTACATCAACTGCATGCGCCGCGCCATTCGGTAGCACCGTCATCGAATATGCCGACGGCAAATCACCGAGGTCAATCGAGCCGGTCTTGACCAAATCAATTGCGACATCATTGCCAGCGGTAGTCGTATTGATTAGAACGGTAATTGCCCCGACCGATGAAAAACTTGCCGATGAGGAACAGCCCGACCCAAGAGCAAAACCGCTATACGGAAAAACAATCAAGCGCGGGGTTTCACCGTATGGAAGCGCGTTTGCAGTTTTGGTCTGAGAGGAACAGGTCGTTGCCGATCCAGAATAAATGGTAACGACGATCTGACTGTTAAAGTTGCTTCCGTGCAATGATACGAGGAAAGCGTTATCCGCCGACAGGTCAATCGGACCCAGACCGCTTGGATTCAGATTTACATGATTGTCTGAACCATCATACGTAAGAAGGGTTGAGCCGCGATTATCCGTATCGGGATTGTGGGAGAAGGTGCTTGCCGGTGAGTTGGACACACCTTGCAATGTGCCTGAGCCAGCGGTAACAGTTACCGTAATTTCACGCTCTCCACCAAGCACAGTGCCATCAGCCAAAGCCCCCCAAATACTGCCAACACCGGGCTGACTAACTGTTTGGCTGGAAGTAAAACTATCAACCAACTGATCAGGATTCGCACCGACCGGCTTGGCTTGCGGCACCATAATTACGACTGCCACAAGCAACAGTGCTAACGACAGCGCAGACAAGCGCGGGAGAGATTTAATTTTCATGACTTGTACCCCTTTTGTAGTGCAGAAATTTCTGGATGTTCGATACGCGTGCGTGCAAGTTTCACGCTTGCCACACGCGCGAGTTGACGTTCCGGGAATACAGCCGCCGATCCACACTTGCAAAATGGTTGCCGCAAATCGCCCAGTCATCAGCGATCATCAAAAGATTATCTGCCTCAACACAGTCAATCTTCCAAGCGGATTTGAAATCGGCGGAGGGTTAAATCGCAAAGCAACTGTGCGGTGGGTTTTCCAACTGTGGGGTGGCTTTTCCAAGCCGCCAAAGCGGGCACGCAAGCGCAGCCCGCGCCACCCCCACCAAATAAAATACCGCGCCCTGCAAAAATGCAAAAGCACGGTCGGTTACGCCACTTGCTCCACTTGACCTAGGGCGTCCAAAACACAGTCAAGTTTCACAGCACCCGTTCTTTGCTATTCATACGAAAACCGTTTCGAGAATTTATCAATCGATCACGATTGAAATTGAATTCGGAAATTTTCCTCCTGTCATTCAATCAAGCCGAAACATTTTTCCGCGCAAGCGTGCGAAAAATATTTTGGCTGACAAGCCCAACGCCGTCCGCGTGATCACATCGCGTCCGTTAGCTGTACGGATTGGCGTCGCAGGTGGTACTAATACCGGGATTTTTGGTGGACGGACATGCGGAAGCGGTGGCTTCCAACGGCGCGCGATACACAATGTCCGGTTTTTCGTACACCTTTTTCTCGACGGTTGGCTCGACACGATTTTCTGGCTGGTTCATGGTTTCTCCTCCTTGGAAGATTGGTTCGGAAAAATTTTGGATCGCAATTGGATACGTTGCGAACATGCGCTCCGACGAAACGACGTCCGTCGGCTACACAGGAATTTGCGCCCGCATGGGCAATAGTTCAGAGAGCGGAATAAAGTTGGTCGGCAGAGGTTCACCTCCCTGGTTTGGTTCTGCGCACAAGTGTTGGACGTACTCGCGCAGATGCGCGGGAATCGGATAATCGGGTGGCAACGCGCCTTTTTCGATCAACACCTCGCGGCGCGCGAGCGCGGCTTGACAATTCACGAGCGCCGGGGCGCGTAGATCGCCGCTTTCCAATCGCGCTAATCCGTGACAGCGCAGGCACAGCGTTCGCAATTCGCACGTCCGGCAGACCGGCAATTCACCCAACGTTAAATGGCTTAACTCTTCCCACAACGGCGACGCGTCCCAAATTTCGCGGAGCGTTTGTTGGCGCACATTCCCGGCGGCAGTGCGAACCTGGATACACGGATAAATGTTGCCGTACGGATCAATCGCGATGCCCTTGGTCGCGATGCCGCACGTCCGCGTCGCGTCCGTCATTTGGCGATTGAGCCAAAACGCCGGGTCAATTTCATCGCGAAGCACAGCGACCATTTCCGCGTGCGACATGCGGTGCTTGAGCGGATCGAGTGCGCCGGTATCTTTCGGCGTGATCGTTACATCGCGCCGGAATCGCGCGCCTAACTCTTGCGCCAATGCGCGCAAAGCGGGCAACTCGGTCGCGTTTTCGCGCATCAGCGGCGTTTTGATCTGGATGCGAATGTCGCGTTCCTTCAACAACCGCGCCGCGCGGAGCGTTAATTCGTGCGAGCGCGGAATCCGCGTAATCGCATCGTGAACTTGCGGGCGCGTGCTGTAAACGCTCAACTCAACTTCGTAAGGATGCAACGCGGCAATGCGATCGGCGACTGCCGGTTTGATCAAAATGCCATTCGTAAACAGTCGAAGCAGAAACCGTTTTGAATGGGCGTACTCGGCAATCGTGAAAAAATCACGCCGCGCCAGAATCTCGCCGCCGGAAAATGTGATGTTGAGAATGTTCAGTTCGGCAAGTTGATCCACGACGCGGAGACACTCTTCGGTTGTTAATTCATCGGGGATGTCGGCACTGGGCGAAAAAACATCAAGGTAACAATGCGTGCACCGTTCATTGCACCGATACGTCAACTCCCAATGCGCGCTGATGAGCCGCCGCGCCTTGACTGCGCCACCAATAACTCGCTCGTATGGATTCAATTCCTCGGGCTGGATCGAGGGACCTTCAATTGACATTACGCCGCCTATAAATTACGGCAGAACGGGTACGCTACTTGCTCCCTCTAATCCTTCAGCGTCCACCGTGTTGGCACAATTCCAACCGATTAGAGATCAACACATCCACCGGAATCGAATTTAATTTTCTGCGCGCATTATCGCACAAGCAACGCGGAAAATCAAGTAGGAAAAATACAAAGGTCGCGGCGGTTCAAAAGTCCTTTCAACTATCATGCTGAGAGAAGCGAAGCGTCGCGCACTATTTAGAAGAGTCGGACGCGGCGGAGCGAAATACAATCGCGTGCGCGGCAATGAGTTTTTGCAAAAACTCGGCGACATCGTCGCGCGCGTGCGCGTCGCTCACAGCATACTCGCGCGCGATCACTTGCGCGATGTGGTCGGCACTGCGCGCGCCGTCAATCAGTTCCCAGATGCGCGTGCCCACTTGATTGAGCACCATCACATCGCCGGCATCCGCCGTAACGATCACCGCCGCACCATCGACGACACGCGCGGCAACTTGATCGTGCGCGACAATCGGGCTAGTCCAATCCATCTAACATGCTCCAGAATTCAGGATCGCGTTTGAAAGACAACGCATAGCGCGGCACGCTTGTCGCGAGCTCGTTCGCGACGCGCATCACGCGTTGCGCGTTTTGCGGCTCGCTCATCACGAACGGCACGCACGCGGTCAGGCGCGCGGCGGCGAGTGCAATCGATAACGGTTCGAGCCGGTTTGCGGCGGCTTTGTTCAGAATAAAAATGCCGGCGAGATCGGCGGAATCATTCGTGCGCGGCGCTTCCGGGAAATCGCCGCGAAACGGCACGCCAAACGCGCGGAACTTGCCGTTGTGTTTTTTGACGATCACAATGTCATCGCTGAGAACCGTGCGCTCCGGCGATAAGCTCGCAACCGTCGTCTTGCCACTGCCCGATGGACCGTAGAACACATAGCCGCGCCGATTTGAAATTACGCCGCACGCGTGCAAAACCAGCCCGCCTTGATCGAGACACAACCACGCGTACAGCACGCGTAAAAAATTTTCGATGCGTCCGGTCGGACGCATTAACAATTCGCCGCGCCCTATTGTAAGGTCTACCCACCCGGTTTCAAAATGCGATTCAAAATCAATCCGCCCGTTGTGGTTGCGCGTGCCGATATAATAATTACGCGTGAAACCATACGGCACGAACTGTTCGCCCGGTTCAACGCGAATGTGAATTGTGATCGGCGTCGGTTGGTAAGGTTCGGTAAACGCGGCATAGAAATTCTCGGTGAACGCTTGCGTCGCGGGATCACATTCGCCCAATGCAAGATTCACCGGAATGTCG
Organism: Chloroflexota bacterium; assembly: GCA_016223105.1. Lineage (GTDB taxonomy): Bacteria > Chloroflexota > Anaerolineae > UBA4142 > UBA4142 > JACRPR01. The sequence continues at coordinate 30,292 of JACRPR010000158.1, forward strand.
GCGATGTTGATAGTGAGGTTCATAGCAAAACTATTATACCAACATTCTCGCGTTTTGAAAAATTGATGATGCGCGCGGCGCAACAAGGACACAAAAGCGGAACGCGCTAGCACGCGTTCCGCTTCATCAGATCGCTTTCAGATTTATTTCCTCAATCGCCACATCCCGCCAAGTGCGATCAAACCGATCACACCACCCAACGCGAAGATGATCCAATCGTTTGATTCATTCGCGCGCGCGGCGAAATCGTTCAACCGGACCGCGGTCGGTGATGCCTCCGACGAAATCGCCCATTCGGAAAATGTGGAGACACCGGTTTTTTCGATATAGTTGGAATCCGCCGTGCCGGTCACGCGCGTCGTCGGCGGAAGACCAACCCAGTAGCCATTGACCGAATCGTAACGATACAGGTACAGGTTCGCTTCATTCACCGGCGGATCGTTCAGATCAACACTGCGATAATGCAAACGCACGGTCGCGGTGTTGCCGCCCGGCACGGTCAACGTGTATTTACGTTTGACGTACTTGGTGCCCAAGCCCGCCGGTGCTTGTTTGGACATCGTTACGATCACATCGCTGGTAACCGCCGACGAAAAATCGAGCGTGGTGAATTGACTACCGTACGATTTCACGCCACTCGTCGGACTCGCGCGGCGCACAGTGCCCAGCACATCATAGTTGCCGGTCGTCGTCGCGCTCGCGCCCATCGTGAGGGTGTTGGTTGTGGTGTCCAGATCGCCTTGCGTGAGCGCGAGCGTGCCATTCACGGTCGCGTTGTTGCCGAGCGTAACATTGTTCGACGATTTGTTGACCGTGAGATTGTTGAGCGGGGATGTTGTGTTGAGCCCTTGCGCGCCGGTTCCGTTAAATTCGAGCGTGCTGGTTCCCGCGACGAAACTCGCGCCCAACGTCGCATTGCCGGTAATTTGCACAAGCGCGCTACCGGCATTCAACGTCCCGCTGTTCGATAGGTCGCCGTTTAGATCAACCGTGCCGTTCGCGTTCAGCGTGCCGTTGATTGTCGTGTTGCCATTGACGGTCAGTTGGTTGAGCGGTGTTGTGAACGCCCCGCCGGTACTGACGGTCAAGCCGCCCGCGCCCACCGTTAAAGTTCGTGTGCCATTGCTGTCGTGGCTCAAAATTCCACTCGTCCCGCCGCCGACGATCAATTGGTACACGCTCGCATTTGTGTTGAGCGTAACCGTGTGTCCATCATTCACGATCACAATATCGCTCGCGGTTGGTCCGCCGCCACACGTCCAGATCGCGTCCCCCCAATTCCCGGTGCCGGTACTGACACAGACCGCCAACGGCGCGGCAGACGCGCTTGAAGCCGCAGTCAGCATCAATCCGATGAGCAGTCCAGAAATTAAAATCCATTTGAGCGTTCGCATAATTTATTCTCCTTATCCTGAAAATTTTCGCGTTTAATTTTATGCTCGCGAATGGAAATAAAATCGCGTTCGTTCTGCGATCATTCGCATTATACGTGCGCTTGGGAAACAAACGATTACAATTGGCGCGCAGTTTCATAACAATTTGATAACCGCACGCGCGCGATCAACATATCCGCGGCAACTGTTCGCCGATCATCATATCCACAATCCGCGTCGCGCCGATCGATGTGCGCGCGACGACCATTCCCGGATGCGCCGCGACCGCGCGTCCGATGATCGCGGCGTCGCCGCCGAGCGCGTGTGCGCGCATCGCATCAATCACGCGCGGCGCGATTTCGTTCGGCACAAACGCGATCAACTTGCCTTCGTTCGCGACATAAAACGGATCGAGTCCGAGCATCTCACACGCGGACGCGACATCGCGCGGCACGCGGATCGCGCGCTCGTCAATCTCGATGCCGATTTTTCCGGCATCCGCGATTTCGTTCAACGCGCTCGCGATCCCGCCGCGTGTCGGATCGCGCAAAACATGAATGTCGCGCGTGATCGCGAGCATCGTCGCGACCAGGTCGTGGAGCGGCGCGCAGTCGCTGAGAATTTCGGAATCGAAACGCAAACCTTCGCGTTGCGATAAAATCGCGATGCCGTGCAAACCGATCGCGCCGGACAAGATGATCGCGTCGCCCGCGCGCGCATTGCCCGCGGAAATGTTCACGTCATCGGGAACGATCCCGATCCCCGCGGTGTTGATGTAAATTTTATCGCCGTGTCCGGCTTCGACCACTTTGGTATCACCAGTCACGATTTGCACGCCGGCGCGTTTTGCCGCCGCGCCCATCGAGTACACGACGCGCGTCAAATCGTCGAGCGAAAATCCTTCTTCGAGAATGAATCCCGCGCTGAGATACAACGGGCGCGCGCCGCTCATTGCGAGATCGTTCACAGTGCCATTGATCGCGAGATCGCCAATCGTGCCGCCCGGAAAAAAAATCGGTTTGACGACAAACGAATCGGTCGTGAATGCGAGCCGCGCGTTTTCCATCGCGAACACGGCTTGATCGTTGAGTGGCGCGAGCAACGCGTTGTCGAACGTTGGCGCGAAAAGATGCTCGACCAAATCGCGCGATAATTTTCCGCCGCCGCCGTGTCCCATCACAATGTTCGGATAATCGCGGAGTGGAAGCGGACATTGCAGAGTAATCATTCGATCAACCTTTACCAAGTTGAATAGTTGGATAGTTGGATAGTTGCATAGTTGTCAGACAACAATCCAACTAACCAACTATGCAACTATCCAACTAAAGCGAATGTATGTCGCGCGTACCGATAGTACGCCGCGCACGCGCCTTCGGTCGAAACCATTGTCGCGCCGAGCGGTTTCGCGGGCGTGCATTGTTTTCCGAACGCGACGCACTCGTTCGGTTTTTTGCGTCCTTGCAAAACCAAACCACTGATGCACAGGGGCGATTCGTTGACGCGCAGATCGCCAACGTCGAAACGGAGTTCGGCATCGAATTCGCGCAGGTTGTCACGCAAACGCCAACCGCTTGCCGGAATTTCGCCGATGCCGCGCCATTTGCGGTCGCACACCTGGTATACCTCCGCGATCAATTTTTGCGCGGCGACGTTGCCTTCGCGCAGAACCGCGCGCGGGTACGCGTTCTCGACTTGCGCGCGGCACTCTTCGAGTTGACGCACGCACGCGAGAATTCCATTCGCGATGTCGAGCGGCTCGAACCCGGTAACGACAATCGGCACGCGATATTTTTCCGCGAGCGGTTCGTACTCGCGATAGCCCATCACCGCGCACACATGCCCGGCGGCGAGAAAACCTTTCACGCGATTTTCCGGATCGCTCAGCAACGCGATAATCGCGGGCGGCACCAGGGCGTGCGAAACCAGGATCGAAAAATTTTTCAATCCTTCGCGGCGCGCCTGAAACACCGCCATTCCATTCGCGGGCGCGGTCGTCTCGAAACCGACCGCAAAAAAAACGACTTGCTTGCCGGGATTAGCGCGCGCGACTTGCAACGCGTCGAGCGGCGAGTAGACAATGCGTACATCGCCGCCTTTCGCTTTGATTTGAAATAAATCGGTCGTCGAGCCGGGCACGCGGAGCATATCGCCGAACGAAGTGAAAATCACATCGGGGCGCGCGGCAATCGCGAGCGCGCGATCAATCACTTCGAGCGGTGTAACGCAGACCGGGCAACCCGGTCCGTGAACGAGTTCGATCTGCTTCGGCAAAAGTTGATCAATGCCATACCGCATAATCGAGTGCGTTTGTCCGCCGCACACTTCCATCAACGTCCATTCACGCGTCGCGACGCGCGCGATCTCGTCGCACACCGCGCGCACGCGCGCTTCATCGCGATAAGTATCGAGTGATTGCATGGTTGCTCCTTGACATACGAATTATGACCGGATTATAATGCGAACAACAAACGATTGGAGGAAATATGGCATCGGCTACAATCGCCACAGTAATTCAAATGATGGAAACGTTACCCGAAGCGGCACAAGAACAAGTTGTGGAACACTTGCGCGAATATCTTTTGGATTTGCAAGACGAGATGGAATGGGATTCGCTCGTTCGCAAATCGCAACCTCAACTTGTCGCCGCCGCGCGGCGCGCGAAAAAAGAAATCGCGGAAGGGTTGGCAAAACCTTTGGATTACAACCAACTATGAAGTCTTCTGTACTGCCATCATTCTGGGATGCTTACAATTCACTTGATGAAGCGTTGAAACGGAGCGCGCGAAAATCGTATCGCTTGTGGTCAGAGAATCCGTTTCATCCTTCTCTGCATTTCAAATGCCTCAACCGCGAAGAAAATATCTGGTCGGTTAGAGTCACGCGCAGTTGTCGCGCGCTCGGCACATTGGAAAGTGATACCGTAACCTGGTTTTGGATTGGGCACCACGATGTGTACGAGCGTCATTTTTCATAACCGCGTCAGTCATCCCCGCTTGATTCTGTCCCCAACTCCTCATCAAACGCGCCTGCCTCGCGAAACAGCGCGAGCGTGGCTTGCGCGTCCTCTTCAGTCAAACGCGAAATCGCAAAGCCAACATGCACAATCGTATACTCACCGATTTGCAAATCGGGCAAGTATTCAAGACACGCTTCGCGCGTAACGCCGCCAAAATCCACGCGCCCCATTTTCAATCCGCCGACCTCGTAGATTTCAGTTACTTTGCCGGGAACACCAAGACACATTTCTTCCTCCATTTATGATTTCAAATTTCAGATTTCGAATCTTCAATCTGAAATCTAAAATCTGAAATTGCATTTGCTATCGCCGCTTGCCCCAACGCGATGCCCGCGTCGTTCGGCGGCACGAGCCGATGCGTCAGCACATCGAATTGCGCGTCGCGCAGTAACGCGACCGTTTTGCCGAGCAGAGTTACATTTTGAAACACGCCGCCGCTCAACGCGACGCGATTTATTCCTTCACGTTCGCGCAACATCACCGCGACCTCGCGCAACATCACCGCGACCGCGTTGTGAAATTTTGTCGCGATCACCCACGGCGGCACTCGTTTACGAAAATCCGCGACAATGGCGCGAATGACCGGCGCGGGAGAAATAGTAATTGGGAATTGGGAATTGGGAATTGGGATTTCAAATTGATACGCGGTTTCGAGGTCTTCGACGACGAGATGCTCCAGCTCAATCGCGGCTTGCGCTTCGTAATTGATCGTTGCGCGGACGCCGATGAGCGCGGCGACCGCGTCGAACAGGCGTCCCATCGAAGAAGTGAGCGGCGCGTTGAGCCCGGTTTCGATTTGATGGCGAATCACGCCGCGTTCAGTTTCATTGCACGCGGTGACGCACGGCAGGTCATCGTCCCACGCGATTGCGGCGTGCGCGAGATGCGCGAGCGCGACGCGATACACGCGCTTGATGCCGGCATCGCCGCCGGGAAGCGCGACGTACGCGAGATGCGCGGCGCGCTCAAAATCGCGGTAAGTGGTAATTAGTAATTCGCCGCCCCAGATTTTGTTGTCCGTGCCGTACCCTGTCCCATCCAGCGCGATGCCGATGACGCGTTCGTCGCGCACGAGATTATTTTCCGCCATACACGCGGCGATATGGGCGTGGTGGTGCTGGACTGCAAGTAATTGGTAATTGGTAATTGGTAATTTGGATTTGGCGTACTTGGTCGAGAGGTATTCGGGATGCAAGTCGTGCGCGATGATTTCCGGCTCGATGCGAAAAAGTTTTTTGAAATGCTCGATCTGCGTTTGGAACGCTTCGAGCGTCGGAAAATTTTCGAGGTCGCCGATGTGTTGCGAAAGGAATGCGTACTGTTCGCGCGTAACGCAAAAAGTGTTTTTCAGTTCCGCGCCGACCGCGAGCGTCGGACGTGTTTCGAACGGTAACTTGACCGGGTACGGCGCGTACCCGCGCGAGCGGCGCATCGGCAGTTCGCGATTCTCGAACACACAAATCACCGAATCATCCGCGCGCGTTTCAATATCGCGGTCGTGCAGTAAAAAATAATCCGCGAGATGCGTGAGGCGCGCGCGCGCGTCGGCGTTGTCGGTCGCGATCGGTTCTTCGGAGAAATTACCGCTCGTCATCACGAGGGTAATTGGTGATTGGTTATTAGTTAGTGGTGATTCGAGTAAAAGATAATGGAGCGGCGTGTAGGGCAACATCACGCCGAGAAAATTATTTTGCGGCGCGACATTCTCGCTGATGGTGGAATCGGGACGACGGCGCAGTAACACAATCGGACGCGCGCGCGATTCGAGCAACGCGCGCTCGGCATCCGAGACGAAACAAAAATTTTCAATCGCCGCGACATCGCGCGCCATCAACGCGAACGGTTTATCCACGCGCCCTTTGCGCTCGCGCAGTGTTCGCGCCGCCGCGTCATTCGTCGCGTCGCACGCGAGATGAAAGCCGCCGAGACCTTTGATCGCGACGATGCGACCTTCGGCAAGTATGCGATGCGCCTGACTGATAAATTCGAAATTCATAATTCGCGCGGAGCGTTCGTAATTCGGCGAATCGAATTTTGAATTACGAATTACGAATTGTGAATTATCCTCTAACCACACTTTGGGTCCGCACTTTGTGCACGCAACCGGTTGCGCGTGAAACCGGCGATTAAGCGGGTCGTGATATTCGCGCGCGCAGTCATCGCACATTTTGAAATCGCGCATCGTCGTCAGCGGGCGGTCGTACGGAATGTCGCGAATAATCGTAAAGCGCGGACCACAATTCGTACAATTGATGAACGGATACAAATAACGGCGGTCGCGCGGGTCGAACAATTCGCGCAAACAATCGGGGCAAGTCGCAATGTCGGGGGAAATCGGTTGGAACGCGCCGGGCTGAGCCACGCTCGCGCGAATTTCAAATCCTTCAAAACGCGCGTCGCCGTTCGACGCGACATCTTGCGCGTGAATCGAATCAATCCGCGCGAGCGGCGGTTTTTGGTTTTCGAGCGCGCGCACAAACGCATCGAGCGCATCGCGATCGCCTTCAACCTCGATGTCAACGCCGGACGATGTGTTCGCGACCCAGCCGCGCAATTGCGCGCGCGTCGCGAGCTGATACACGAACGGTCGAAACCCAACGCCTTGCACGACGCCGGTGACATGAATTTTGCGAATGATCATTCGATATCAATGCTCGCCAAACGAAACTCGTCAACGTGCGCCGCGCGCAAATGTGCGCTATTGCAACGCGGGCACATTTCGTCCGGCTCTTCCCATGCAAATTCGTTGCCGCAATCGAGACAGTGCGCGGTAACCGGCACGCGTTTGATTTCGACGCGCGCGTGCTCGGCGAGCGTGCCGCGCGTGAGATGATCCAAATGAAACCGGAGCGCGTCCTCGCTTTCGTGCGCCGCCGCGCTCAGTTCGAGATTGAACGCGGTGATACGTTGCGCGTTATTTTTCGCGGCGTACTCGTGCGCGATTTTCACAATGTCTTGCGCGATGCCAAGTTCGTGCATTCAATCTCCTGGACGGCAAACGCTCCGCGTAAATTTGCCCACGGATGTAACGCAAATTTCCAATTTGCGAATCGGGGCAAATTTCCAATTTGCCCACGGATGTAACGCAAATTTCCAATTTGCGAATCGGGGCAAATTGGAAATTTGCCTTACGCGTTCGTATACCCGGCTTGCAGTGCCGCGTGATCCATCTCAATCGTCACNNNNGCGTTCCGCCGGCAAGTGCGCGTCGCGCGCGAGTTCGCGCAAATCAATCGTCTTGAGATAGCGTTCGCAGTTGTCGCATGTATACAAACGATACGCGCCATCTTTGCTTGGAAAGTACGCGATGTGTTCCGCGCCGCAAAAGGGACAATGCGCGCGCGCGAATGTCCATTCGAAGTCGCAACGCGAACAAAGTAGACGCCACGCGCCGCCGTCTTTTTCGAGCGCGGCAAAATCCGGGTCGCCACCGCAAATCGGACAAGTGCCGCGTTGCCATGCGTCATTGCTCACGCGCGATGCGAGTTGGCGCGCGGCGGCGGACAACCAAGGATGGAGCGCGTGGGTGAGAACGAAAACAAGTAATTGGTAACTGGTAATTGGTGATTCGGAAATTTCCGGCGCGAGGAACGCGCGCGCGAGTTCTTGTGTGCGCGCGGGCGATTCAAATTCGCGCGCGAGTTCGGCGAACGCGTCCGCGACATCGGGGCGATGATGCGCGGCAATCGCGCAAACAGCGCGCGCGAGTTGCGCGACCGCGTTCCAATCGCACGCGAGTTCCGCGCATGCGACGCGCAATAGTGGCTCGCCGCGCGCGAGTCGCGCGTCCGCGTCTGGGGGTAAGTGGTAAGTGGTAAGTGGTAATTCGATTGACCCGCGCGTTTCAAGAATCGCGATGTACAAATCGAGCGAGCTCGCCAGTTCGGGGCGACGCGCGCGCGCGGCTTGAAGCAATTCGATAATGGCTTGGTCAGACATTGGGTTGATACACCTCAAACTCAATTTCGTGCGCGAGCAATTTTGCCAACTTGGCATCGCGCGTGAGCAATTTCAAACCGGCTTGTTTTGCCGTCGCCGCGATGAGCGCGTCCATCCAGCCCAAGCCCTGGGACTCGTACTTTTGCATCCACTCGCCGGCGACACGCGCCATTTGCGAATCCAAATCGAGTCCGGTGAACGACGCGAGAATCGCTTGATGACGTTCGACTTCGCTGGGCTTGATGCCGCGCCACAGCTCCGCTTCGCTGATGACGGAAATGTAGCCGATGCGCGTTTGGTTCAACAGTGCGCGCAAATAAGTTTGCATCGCGGGACGACCGCGATACAAATCAATCAGCGCGCCGGTGTCAAAGAGCAAGCCGGTGGATTTATTCATCCGACCATTTGCTCCGCCAACGCGCGCGCCCGCGCGCGAGCCACGCATCGTCAATGTCTGCGCGCTCTGCCCACATTCCGAATGCGGCACGCGCGAGTGCGCGACGGTCTTGGGTGCGCGCGGCTTTGGGGCGCAAGCGTTCAAACGATTCGATACTCAAAATCACCGCGACTGCTTTACCACCACGCTCGACAATCACCGGACCGCCCGTCCGCGCGATTTCACCGAGCACGCGCCCGAATCTGTTTTTGACCTCGGTCGCCGGTAATGCTCGTTCATTCTTGGACATCGTTTCTCCCTGTCTTCGATTGGCTAATCGGATTGGCTAATCGGAGTGTAGTCGAAATGCGTTTGCGCGTCAAGTTTGTAGTAATTTTTTCAAAAACAAGAGGCGTGAAACGGATCACGCCTCACGCCTCACGTTTTACGCATCCTTCGACTTTACTTCGTTCCGCTCAGGATGCTTCACTTGTCGCGCTTGCGATACACTTTCTCCGCCAACCACTTGCCGTGATGCTCTTTTGCAAATTCTTCCGTAACCGTGCCTTCAAACATCGCGGTAATGGATTCGCGCATTAGCGGATGCACCGCGACGAGATAGAGGTGGAGCATAAACAACAACACGGTCGCGATGACGGACAAGTCGTGAATCACGACGCTCCACATAAACACATCGGGCGACACGCTTCCTTTGCCGAACCACATCACAAAGCCGGTAATGACGAACAAACCGAACGTGATGATTTGCGTGAGCGCGTTGAATTTTTGTCCGGCGTTGTACTTGCCTTGCGGCGGCATCGTCCCGGCTTTGCCGTGCGCGTAATAGTTCCACGCGTTTTGCAACCAGCCCCAATCGTCTTTGCCCCAGGTGAACGATTCTTTCAGCGAGTAGAAAAAATCGCGCGGCGAAAAGACGAGGTAGAACACCGGCGCGGCGATGAACGCGATCGCGGCAACGCGATGCGCGAGCCGCGTCGCGATGCCGGCTTCGCCGACCGCGAATGCTTTGAGGAACGGCGCGTAGATGAACAAGCCGGTGCCGAGCAAAACTGTGAACGCGACAAAGTGAACCCAGTGCGCGACGCGCTCCGCGCCGGTGAAGCGTAACACCAACACCTGGCGCGCGCGCGTTTGCAGATCAGTTGCCATTGATGACATTTTCGTTTCTCCGTTTCGTTAGTTGGATAGTTGGATAGTTTCATTGTTGGATAGTTGTTTCATTAACTAAACAACTATCCAACCATCCAACTATGCAACTACCGATTATTTTTCCGGCTTGATCGTTTCCACATTGCCCAACTGCGCGCGCCGCGTCGCGAACCAGTTGAGCGCGAGACCGGCGGCGGTAAGCCCGGCGGCGACGTAGCCGAACGGTTGCACGATGTTTTGCCACAAGTTGGTCAACGCCGGATATTCCGGTTTTTCCGGCAAGCCGTACGCGGACGCGGGCGCGGTGAGAACATAGACGCGCCCCAACCCACCGAGTTCAGTTTCGCCGTACACGCGCGCTTCGGTGTAACCGAGTTGCTTCAAGTTCTCGACGCGCGTTTTCGCGGTTGCCAAAACTTTATCGCGATCAGTAAAACCGAGCGCGGCGGAAGGGCAGGTCTTTACGCACGCGGGCGTCAAATCATTTGTAACGCGATCCTGGCAGAACGTGCATTTCGTTGCTTTCGCTTCGCCGGTGAATTCGTTAATCGTTTCCATGCGCGGAATGTTGAACGGGCACGCTTGCGAACAGTAACCGCAACCGTTACACAAATCGCGTTCGAGTGAAACAAAACCGATTTCATTTTTCTTGAGCGCGGCAGTCGGACACACATCCACGCACGCGGCATTGGTGCATTGCAGACAGCCCCATTTCAAAAACAGCCAACGCACTTTGCCGCTCGCTTCGTACTCGTTAAAGCGGATGCGCGTGTAATTGTCCGCGTTCAAGTCGAGCGGATTTTCGTACGTGCCGACCTGGGTCGTCTTCGTCGGCGCGAGATTCCACCACTCTTTGCACGCGACCTGACATCCCTTGCAACCGATGCAAATGGATGTGTCTATGAACATTGCTTTTGCCATGTTACACCTTCCTCACATCGCACAACCACGCTTTGTATTCCGGGATCGTCGTGTTCGCGTCGCCGACATGCGGCGTGAGCGAATTTGCGCTATCGCCGGTCGAGCCGCCTTCGTAACCCCAGTGCCAGATCAAACCAACCTGGTGCACGGCTTTGCCATTGATGTTGAACGGCTTGATGCGCTTCGTTACGACCGCGATCATTTCAACTTTACCGCGCGTGTTTTCGACAATCACGCGGTCGCCGTTCTTGATGCCTTTTTCCGCGGCGAGTTGCTCGCTCATTTCGACGAACGGCGCGGGTTGCACTTCAACAAGCCAGGGCAAATTGCGACTCATCGCACCGGCTTGCATATGTTCGCTGAGCCGGTACGTTGTGCCAACAATCGGATACTTGCTCGCATCACTACGCTTGTTCGAATCCGATTCCCAGATTTTCGCGAGCGGATTGTTTTGTTGTTTGGACAATAAATTTTGCGCCGGGCTTTCCCACGCTTCGTAATGTTCCGGGAACGGACCTTCGGCGAGACCAGCCGCGAATAATCGCGCGACGCCTTCGTTGTTCATAATGAACGGATAGATCGCGTCGGGCGCGCCGCCGCCGTCAACGACATCGCCAGACCAGGTCGCGTTCGCCGCGTTCCATTTGAGCGGCGCGCGTTTCGGATCCCAGGGTTCGCCTTTCGGACTGACCGACGCGCGATTGTAGAGAATGCGCCGATTGACGGGCCAATTCCACGCCCAGCCGGAATAGAGATACAAGCCGGTCGGATCGCTATTGTCGCGACGCGCCGCCATATTGCCGGCATCGGTGTAGTAACCGCAATAGATCCAACTGCCGCACGTCGTCAAGCCATCATCGCGCAGAGACGCGAACGCCGGCACTTGCTTGCCCGCCGCGATCTGCACGACGCCATTGGCATCTTTAATGTCCGCGGTCGCGCGCCCGTTGATTTCTTTCGCGATGACGTGCGCGTTCGGCAAACCGTCGCCGTAATTCCAATCGAGTTTCGTGATCGGATCGGCAAACGCGCCGCCGTCTTTTTTGTACGCCGCGCGCACGCGATTCATAATTTGATTCGCGATCCACAAATCGGGTTTGCTGTCGCCGACTGGATCAATCGCCTTGTTGCGCCACTGCACCCAACGCCCGGTGTTCGTAACGCTTCCTTCGCGCTCGACCCAGGACGCGGCTGGGAGCAAGAACACTTCGGTTTGAATGTCCGCCGATTTCACACCGGGACGTTTCCAGAACGCGGCAGTTTCCGTTTCCCACAATTCGGACACGACCATCCAATCGAGTTTCGCGAGCGCGTCGCGTTCCATTCCCGCGTTCGGTCCGCCGACTGCCGGATTTTGTCCGATGACGATGAACCCCTTGATGTCGCCGGCTTTCATCGCTTCGAAAAGCGGAATGTGCGAGTAATCTTTGCCCGCCGCCATCTTGGGTAACCAGTTGAACGCGAAATCATTGTCTTTGGTCGCCGCGTCGCCGAACCACGCTTTGAGTTGACTGACGATGTACTTGGAATAGTTTTTCCACCAGTTCAAACTTTTTGGATCGCTCGTCGTCGGGACGACGCGTTTCAGATAATCCGCGGTGGATTGATCGCGCACGGTTGGCGCGGCGAGATAACCGGGCAAGTTGTGATACAGCGCCGCCATATCGGTCGAGCCCTGCACGTTGTGCAAGCCGCGCATCGCCGCGACCTGTCCGCCCGCGACGCCGACATTGCCCAACAATAATTGCACGAGCGCGAGCGATTCAACATTTTGCGTGCCGACCGAGTGTTGCGTTTGTCCCATCGCGTAAATGATCGCGCCCGCCTTGTCCGGCTTGCCGGTCTCGGAGTACATTTTGTACACCTGCTCCAACAAATCTTTCGGAGTGCCGGTGATCGCGGACACGGTGTCAATCGTGTAACGCGAGTAATGTTTCTTCATCAATTGCAAAACGCATTGCGGATCGCTCATCGTGAGATCGCGCTTGGGTACGCCCTTGTCATCGAGTTGATACGTCCACGTTGATTTGTCGTACGCTTTGGTCGTCGGATTGTAACCGGCGAACAAGCCGTCGTTAAATTCAAATTTGGGATTGACGAGGAACGCCGCGTTCGTGTACTCGCGCACGTACTCTTCCTGGTATAATTTATTTTCCAGGATGTACTTGATCATCCCGCCCATAAACGCGATGTTAGTGCCGGATCGAATCGGTGCGTAGAGCGTCGCCGCCGATGCACTGCGCGTTACGCGCGGATCCACGACGATCAACTTTGCGCCCTTCTCCATCGCTTTGGTCACCCACTTGAACGCGCACGGGTGATTCTCCGCCGGGTTGCCGCCCATAACCCAAATCACATCCGAGTTCGCGAAATCGGCGATGTGATTCGTCATCGCGCCACGTCCAAACGCCGCCGCCAAACTGGCGACAGTGCTGGAGTGTCAGATCCGTGCCTGGTGTTCGAGGTAGACGATGCCGAGTGCGCGCGCGGCTTTGACCCAGGTATAGACTTCTTCGTTCGTGTGTTGCGCGCCGCCCATATACGCAATCGCTTCGACGCGATTGACGGTCGCGCCGTCCTTGTCTTTCGCGATAAAATTCTTGTCGCGCGTTTCTTTGATTTTTTGCGCGATGCGGTCGAGCGTCCAATCCCAGGATTTGGTTTCCCATTTGTCCGAACCGGGTGCGCGGTATTGGACTTGAGTCACGCGTTCGGGACTGTAGATCACTTGCCAGTTCGCCGCGCCTTTACTGCACAGCGTGCCGCGATTGATCGGATGATCGGGATCGCCTTCGACGTTGACGACCTTGCCGCCTTGCACGCCGACGACTTGACCACAGCCGACCGCGCAGTACGTGCAGATCGTCGTGATCTCGCCAATTTTTTTGTGCAAGAGAAATTTTGGATCTTCTCCCCCGGCTGATGCGACATTTGGCGCGCCTGTGCCTAACAACAGCCCGCCCGCCGCCGCGCCGCCGAGTTTGAGAAAATCGCGTCGTGATACAGACATTGTTTTTCCTCCTCCTCGAAATGACAACGAATTTAAGAATTGAACGAATGGATCATTGTTTAGAAATTGCGCCTCCAATCTGCACACCAACGGATTGAGAAAGAAACGAATTACCAACCACCGATTTCACAGATTACACAGATTTTATTTTTGTAAGCGTTCAGCCCCATCCGTCATTGCGAGCGGTTTTTGCGAAGCAATCCCCGACTTGGTCGATCCGGACTTGCAACGCGGAGATTGCTTCGTCGCAAAAACCGCTCCTCGCAATGACACCTGAACGGTTACTTATTTTTAATCGGTGAAATCGGTGTAATCTGTGGCTGATATAATTCGTTCCTTTCTCAATTCGCTGTTGTGAATTACGCCGCGCCGGCTTTCGTGAATTGAAGATAGCCAAAGCCGAGCGTCAAGAGCAAATACACGATGACGATGCCCCAACCGAATGGATTCAACACGCCGGATAATTGCGCGATCAAACTCACGATCAGCGCGAGCCCGTCGCCGACAAAAACGGAGAGAATAATCGCGCGGCGCATCGCAGGGTCGGCGACATCGCGCGCCATCGCCATAAACAATCCGACCAGGATGAATGTCGCGCCAAAGAGTCGCGCCATAAACGTGCCGCTGAGTGAATTGAGGTCGGCGTTCAACAGCCAGAGCCACTGCCCCGGGAAAATCAAAAAGATAATTCCGGTAATGATGCAAACGGCGGACTTGAACACCATCATCGTGCTCAGTTTCATTTCGGTCTCCTTCGCGCGTCCGCGCGCGGAATCACAAATCCACTCTTTATGAAATTCTTCCCACTGATTCAAAGGGACACGGATAAATCAAAATATCCGTGTTTTGTTGTATCTGTGGGAAAAAATTCCGTTTGCAAAGTTGGCAAGGTCTTGCTCAGCGCGCCAACGTTCGAATGAACGCGACCAATTGCCAGCGTTGCGCGTCGCTCAATTGAAATTTCCACGCGGGCATAATCGAACCTTGCGCGCGAAACGGCTCGACGCGTCCGCCTTCGCTGATGCGCCAAAAAAGATATTGCTCCGCGAGCGATTGCATTCGCGCGCGGTCGGTGAAATCTACGACCTTCAAGCCGAACCTGGGTTGCGTCGTGCCTTGCCCGTTGCCGGTTGCGCCGTGGCACACCGCGCAATCCGCGACATACAAATCGCGACCTGCCGCGATTAATTCCGGCGCGTTCAAATTTTCCGGCGGTACGATGGTCGCGTACTCTTTCGGCAGAGCGTTCGCGTTGTTCGTGAGGCACGCGCCCAAAATCGCGGTGAAGGTGATGAGCCAAAAAATGACGCGTTTCATTTCCGCAAAGCGGTTGCGCGCACATCCCACCGCGCGAGTTCATCCATCACACGCGCGCACAACGGTTCGACTTGCGCGGACAGCGCAGGGCTGAGTTCGAGACCTGGTTCGAGTTGCGCGATTTGCGCGCCGAGCAAAATCACTTCTTCGGGAAAGTGTCCGCGCAACATTGCGAGTCCGAGTAAATCTTGCAAGCCGATTTGGTGCGGCGACATTTTGGGTCCGAGGAACACGGGGATTTCGGTATTGCACAGCCGCAGGAGCGCGCCCGGTGCGAGGTTGGAGCGAAGCGCGTCCACGATAATTACGCGCGTAGAATCTTCAATCATTCCGAGCAAATCGAGTCCAAGTGTGCCGCCGTCGAGAACCGTTACCTCCGCCGGAAAAATGTACTCGCTCTGCAATCGCTCGATCACGCGCACACCGAGACCTTCGTCTTGCAAAAGAATGTTGCCGAGACCGAGTACGAGAATTTTCATCTACTTTTTCAAGAAAGGGAGAGAGGGTGAGGGGGAGAGCGGGAGAATATCTCCCCATCTCCCCTGCTCCCTCTCTCCCCCTCTCCCTCTCATTTCTTCGCGACGCCCATCTTCTTCAGCAAGTCCGCGTGAATAAACTTGAACCCGCTAAAGATCGATGACATCAAACCGTTGCCCTCTTCCGAATCAACCAGGAACGCGCTGTAAACGTGATGGAGCGCGAACGCGATGAGCAACCACATAATCAAGTGATGCGCCTGACGCAGAACTTGATTGTGGACGAACAAGAAAATCCAACCGGTCAACTTGTACCAAATGCCGCTCGTGTTCACTTCGCCGAGCAGAGCAAAGCCGGTGAACGTTAGCAACAAGTACAAGAAGACAATCCAGCCGTACGTCAATCCCGCGAGCGCGTTGTGTCCGATGACTTCGGGCGGCTCGCGGCGCAAAAAGAAATAGTAGCCAATCGCGTCCGCGAGTGATTTGCGTCCCTCTTTCGTGAGAAACGGAAACAAGCCGCGCCAACTCGCCCACTCGTTCCCGGCGATTGCCCAGTACGTTCGCAAGAGCAAACTCGCGATGAAGACGAACGCAACCACAAAGTGCGTAAAGCGCACGATGCCCATAAAGTACGGACCGTACCACTCGCGCCCACTCACCAAAATCCACGGGTTGCCGATGTAATAGCCGGTGAGCGACAGCATCACGATTGACGCGACGTTGACCCAGTGCGTCAAGCGCACCGGAATTTCCCAGACATATAATCGTCGAAGCATACAACCTCCGGAAATTCTTAATTCGTAATTCGTAATTCCGAATTTCACTACCGTACACTTTTTGATCCAGACTAATCGGATGGTTGAAAAGACACCGGGATACGTTTGCCTTCGTTGAGCAAATGGTCGAGCAGACGTAATCCCAATTGAAACAAACTCAGATCACAGCGCTTGCGGCGA
>JACRPR010000159.1 GCA_016223105.1 Chloroflexota bacterium
GTTCGGCGCGCCACTCGAGCGTGTGCGTCGCGCGATTGAACAACAACAGCGCGGCGGCGTCCGCGCGCAAATGCGTTACGACTTGATCGAGTAAAATGTTCAGCACGATTCGCAGATCGAGCGACGCGTTGATCGCGCGATCAATGATGCCGAGCGCGGTGATGTGATCGAGTTGGCGTTTGGTTTGATCGTGCAACGCGGAGCGATGGAGCGCGTTCGCGGCAATGTCCGCAATCGCGGTCAGCACGCGCAGATCCGCTTCGGTGATCAGATTTTGCGCGCCGATGGCGATCCAGCCGATCACATCGGTTTGCGTCGCGAGCGGAACGGTTGCCAACGCACGCGCGTTCTGGATCAGATCGCGCCAGTGCATCCACGGATCGCTGGGCAGATCGTTGGTGAGGTACGGTTTGCCGGTGGACAAGACCTGGTGCGTGATGCCTTGAGCGCGCGGCGTGCGCCGCCCCAGCGCCGTTCGCCAGACCCCGCGCGCGTGCTCGATGACGACTTCGTCGGTGCGTTCGTCAATCAGTCCAATCGCCGCGCCTTCGGTTTGGATCAGTTCCGCGACCTGATCGAGAATGATCGGAAGCATCTCGACGCGCGTGTGTGCCGCGCGCAGAGCCGCGCTCACCGAGGCGATCGCTTGGAGTTCGCGTTCGCGTTGTTGGCGCGCTGTGATATCGAGAATGATCGCCACAAAAACCGGTGTCGCCGCGAATTGACCTAGTTGCAGACTCACTTCGACTGGATACGTCGAGCCATCCTTGCGGCGATGGAGCGTGGCAAATTGAACGCGCTCTTGATGTTTGTTCCGCAACGGTTGGATCAGCGTTTCGAAGGAGGCGCGGGTAAATTCCGGTTTCAGGTCGAGCGGTGTGAGTTCTTCGAGTTCGCTCATCGAGTATCCCAGGTTCTCGCGCGCGCCATGATTCACTTGAATAAAGCGCAAGGTCTGCGCGTCGAAAATATAAATTTCGTTGAGCGATTCTTCAAGAATTTGACCGAGCCGAATGTTACGTTCCTCCGTGTGTTTGCGTTGGGTTACATCTTCAAAGATCACCGCGAATTGCCCGCGGCGTGGACTGAACGCGGTGACCGAATAATACTTTCCAATCGCGCTCGCATAATTTTCAAACTGCGTCGGCGCGCCGGTCAAGGCGACTTGTCCATAGATGTTGATCCAATTCGATTCGATGGCGGGGATGACTTCGCGCACCGTTTTGCCAATGATTGCTGTGGCGTTCAAGCCGGTGAGTCGTTCGAATGCCGGGTTCACTTCGAGAAAGCGATAATCCACCGGCGCGCCGTCCGCGTCGCAAATGATTTCGTGGAGCGCAAACCCGTCGAGCATTTCGCGAAAGAGCAAGCGATAGCGTTCCTCACTGGCGCGCAATTGTTCTTCCGCGCGTTTGCGTTCGGTAACATCCTGAAACAGTTCGAGAATTGCCGGCTGGTCGCGATACACCATGCCCGTGTGATGAATCTGCAACACTTTGCCGCCCAGCGCGTCGCGGGTTTCCATCACGCGCGTTTCGCCGAGGGCGATGGACTGTTTCAAAGGACACGCGTCGCACTGGGTTTGATTATCCTTGTACACGCGCCAGCATTTTTTGCCGACGGCGTCACGTCCGACCCGCGTCGCCATCTGTTCGTTCACGAACAAGACGTTTCCGTTTTCATCCACGATGTCAATGCCAAACGGAATAGTTTGCAGGAGCGAACTGTTAAACGCGTTCGAGGCGCGCAGTTGCTCCTCCACGCGTTTTTGTTCGGTGAGATCGGTGATCACGGCGATTGCGCCGGCGACTTGCCCATTGCGCCAGCGCGGCACGCCGGTGATGACGACCGGAATGATGCTTCCATCTTTCCGCACCAAGCGCGACTCGTACGTCGTGGTTTTGCCGGCGCGGCGCGCGGCGCGCGCTTGAATCAGACCAGCTTGATCCTCCGGCGCGGTCACATCCACCGGACGTTTGCCGATCAATTCCTCCGGCGCGTATCCCGTCATTTGCGAATATGCCGGGTTGACGAATTCAAAACGTCTTTCCTCATCCGTAATCGTCAGCCCTTGCCCTATCGTGTTCATCACTTGCAAAGCGAAAGTGTGTTCGCGTTGTAATTCTGTACGCGCGTGTTCGTGTTCAGTGAACAACGCGGCGACGGACTGGACAATGATCGTCGTAATTGCCAGAAATGTTTGCGCGGCAAGCAGGGATTGGGTATTGAGCGGATGGGGCATTGTGTGCCATCCCTGAATGGCAAGGTAGATCACTAACGCGCCCATCGCGAGCAACAGCGCGGATACGCCGCGCGGACTAAAACGTAACGCGCCATAAATTAGAAACGGCATCAAGAGATAGCACCCGATAAATCCAAAGGGCAGAATGGTGGGTGTGGAAAATACAATCAGCGTGGTGATCAGCAGAGAGACAACCAGAACCAACCATTCCGTGGCGCGCCCCAGCGTAATCGGTTTTGCATGATCGAAGGCGGGACGCCAGGTGATGATTGCCGGGGTAATGAGAATGATGCCCATTCCGTCCGCGATCCACCACACGAGCCAGGTATTCCAAAACGGTGCGCCGAACGCGAGCGTTGGCACTGCCGCGCCGACGAGCGCGGTCACCGCGTTCGCGCCGAACGCGACCAGGATCAACCCGGCGACTTCGCGGAGGCGCGTAAACGTGATCGGCGCGCCGAGCGCACGATTGAGCGCCCAGGACGCGAGCGCGGCTTCGAGCGTGTTTGCGAACGCAAACCCCAAACTCACCGCGAGCGAATGTCCGGCGGACAAGTTTGCCAACGCGTTGGTGACAAAAATCGCGCCGAGCGTGATGCGCCATTCGCGCGGCGCGAGGAGCAGAGCCGCGAGCGCGACGCCGCTCGGAAGCCAAATCGTCGCGATCCCTTCCGGTTGCGCGATGAGCGCGAGTCCGAGACGCGCGCTCAAAAAATAAATGAGGGCGATTACGGTAAAACGCGTGACGTTAGCGGCGACGCCGTCGTCTGCAAGGTTGAATCGTGTTTGCATTGAAAAGCACACTTTTTAGAATGTCACCCTGAGCACAGCAAAGGGTCTCGCGCGACGGCAAGAGATTCCTCACTGCGTTCGGAATGACGGTACTATGCGTTCAAGCGCAAAAACATTTCGACGACGCGCGGATCGAAATGTGTCCCGGCTTGTTCGCGAATATGTTCGCGCGCGCGTTCACGGGGCCACGCCGCGCGATACGGACGATTCGCGCACAGCGCGTCCCACACATCCACCACCGCAAAGATGCGCGCGGCGAGCGGAATCGCTTCGCCGGCGAGACCGCGCGGATAGCCAGTGCCGTCCCATTTTTCGTGATGGCAGTACGGAATGTCGAGCGCATCGCGCAAATACTCGATGGGCGCGAGCAAGCGATGCGCGTATGCCGGATGCAGGCGCATAATTTCCCATTCATTCGCATCGAGCGAACCGGGCTTTAGCAAAATCGTGTCGGGGATGCCCACCTTGCCAATGTCGTGCAAGAGCGCGCCCCAGCGTAGGAATTGCATTCGATTTTCGGGCACGCCCAGCGCGCGCGCGAGCGTCAGCGTGAGTTCGACGACGCGGCGTGTGTGTCCTTGCGTTTCTTTATCGCGCAGATCGAGCGCGCGCGCCCAGCCCTCAATCGTCTCGTCATACGCGAACGTCAAGTTGGCGAGCAAGTGATGCGTTTGTTCGTTCAAGCGCATGCGATGGATCGCGTTACCGGCAATTTCGGCAATCGTCGTCGTGAGGTGAATTTCGCTCGCGGTGATCATGCGCGGACTAGTGACGGACGCGAAGAGCACACCAATCGTTTCTTCGACGGTGCGAATCGGTACGCAGACGCCGCCTAGTCCGGCGGGCTCGTCCGCGCGCACGCGTTTATCCGTCAACGGATCGGTTTTAAATTCGCGCGCAATGTACGGTTCGCCGGTAACAAAAACGTGCCCGGCAATGCCTTCGCCCGGTTTGAGCGGAAGTGTGATCGCCTGAAAGTGATGTTGCGCGGCTTGGCGCAATTCGTTCGTCGCGCGATCATACAGCCAGATCGACGCGTGCGCGCCGCCGACAATCGCCGCCGTCTCGCTCACCAACAGCGGCAACATTTCGTCGAGCGTGTGCGCCGCGCGCAAGGCGATCGAGATGCGATTGACCGTTTGCAGTTCCGCGAGATGGCGATGCGTTTCTTCAAACAGCCGCGCGTTTTCCATCGCGACCGCGACCTGGTTCGCGAACAAGGTGAGCAAGCGTTCGTCCTGCGGCGTGAACGCGTTGAGTCGTTTGCTCAACACCGCCAACACGCCGCGCCGTTCGTCTTCGTGATCAATCGGCACCCACAGTCCGGCGCGAATTTCTGGATCGACGGTGATATAGCGCGGATCGATCGAAACGTCCGGCAGATACATGGGAATGTGATTTTGGATAACCCACCCTGCGATGCTGTGCGGACCCTGAACCGGAAAAGCGAGCTTGCGTAATGTACTTTCTATTTCTGCGTTATGCCCCAGCCCCCATTCATAGTGCAGGGTGTTGGTCGCGGCATCCCAGCGAAAGAACTGGGCGTAATCGCCGCGTAGGGCTTGCATCGCGGTCTTGAGCAAAAATTCCAATTGCTCGCGCGGCTCGAGCACGCGATTCAAGGTCAGCCCGGCGTCGTACAAGCGCGTGAGTTGATCGGCGCGCAGATTGGCTTGTTCGAGCAAGTGCGCGGTGTGAAGCGCGCTTGCCGCGTGCCCCGCGAATAAAGAGAGGATGTCGAGATCGGCTGGCGTAAACTTGCGCGTGCTGGGCTGGTTTTCGTGCGCCGATAAAACGCCGACCAACTCGCCGCCAAACAGTATCGGCGTTTGCACGACCGCGGCGTATGGATAACCGGCGAATTGTGCCGCGCGACCTTCCCAGGTGGCATAATCGTCAATGAGGATCGGCTGGCGCGTTGCCGCGACGTGTCCTGCCGCGCCTTTGCCTAATTTCAGGCGTGTTCCTACACGCGTGATGGGATCGCTGGACAAGGTAATTTCGAGATCGCCGCGCGCCGGATCGTACAGATAAATCGAGCTATTGCTCGCGCCGGTCAGTTTCATTACGCGCGCGATGATGGTTTGCAACAGGACCGGCGTCTCGTATTGCTCCGCGAGCTCGCGCGCCGTGTCGTACAGCGCGGCGAACTGATCCGCGCGTTGTTGCAATTCGGCGAGCGAACGCGCTTGATGCACCGCGCTCGCGGCTTGACTCGCAAAGAGTTCGAGCAAGCGCACATCGGCGTTGGTGAATTGGCGCGCCGATGGCACAAGCTCCGCGACGCCCAGCACGCCGATCAATTCGCCGTGATACAAAATCGGCACTTGGGCAACCGAACCGATCGGCGATTTAGCATATTCCTGGCGGCGACCTTCCCAGTGTTGATAATCTTCGATGCGGATAGGTTGACGCGTTTGAACGACTCTGCCGGACGCGCCTTGATGGATGCTCAGATGTCCGCCGATTAGGAAGGGCAAGCCGATGTTTGCGGCGTTGATCAACTCGGCGCGCGCGGCATCGTACAAATAGATCACGCCGTCGGGCGCGTCGAGCAAACGCGTCGCGCGCTCAATGATGGTTTTGAGCAAGGTCGCGACATCGGTCTGCCCGGCGAGATCGCGCGCGGTGTCGTACAGCGCGGCAAATTCGCGCGCGCGTTGTTGCGTTTGCTCGTAATGCCGCGCGTTCTCAATCGCGATCGCCAGATGTTGCGCCAACGTTTGCGCGAGGCGCAGATCCGTTTCGTGATACGCGTCAACCGTGTGATGATCCAGCATCAACACGCCGATGACCTCTCCGTGCGCGAGGATCGGCGCGGCGAGAAAGGCGCGCACATGTTCCGCGCCCGGCACCCAAATCCACTCTGCGTTTTCGCGCACATCGGGAATGATGATCGGCTGGTGGTCTTGCATCATCCGGCGCAAAATCGGACTGGGTTCAAGTAATTTTTGCGCGACGTGACTCGTGCTGATCTCATCGCGATAACCGATGCCGGCGATCAGATCGGGCGCGCCGTTTTCTTTAAAGAGGAACACCGACGCGGTGTCGCATGGGATCATTCGTTTGAGTTGATCGAGAATTTGCCGCAATACTTCATCGAGTTCGAGCGTCGCGCTGATGGCTTGCGCGGCTTGGCGCAAAAATTCGGCTTGAGTGCGCGCGGCGCGCTCTGCCGCGAACAGGCGCGCGTTTTCTATCGCGATCGCGGCTTGATCGGCGTGCAATTTTAGCACGCGCACTTCGGCCAGTCGCAACGCGTTTGCCAAAATCGAATTGAGCACGGTTTGTAAATCAAGCGAGCTGGTGAGCGAGATGCTGGCTTGGCGGATGGCTTCCAATTCGGCGGCGCGTTGTTTTTCCGCTTCGAACAAGCGCGCGTTCTCAATCGCAATCGCGGCGTGATCCGCGAGCAAACGCAAGACGCGCGTTTCGGATGCGGAAAAATTGTGCGGCTCGGCGTACGCGAGATTCATCACCCCGATCACGCGTTCACCGATTTTGAGCGGCAAGCCGATGATGCCGCCGCGCCCCACGGTGGGCGCGGTGGCGTAGATGGGATGGTGCGCCATATCGGGAACGATAATCGTTTGCCCGGTGCGCGCGACGGTGTACGTCAAACCATTTTGACGCGGTTCCGCCCAGTCGTCTTTGCGGCGACCATCCATCCAACGCGCCGCGCCGAAGGTGAGCCGATCATTATCGTACAGAAAAATGTGCGCGTCTTTGGTCGTCGTCGCGAGTTGGAGCGCGCTGTCGAGAATCGCGTCCAACACATAGTGCAAATCCAAACGCGCAATGAGCGTGAGCGTCGCACGCTGGACGGCTTGCAATTCCGCGACGCGCGCGCGTTCTGACTCGAGCGCTTGCATTTTCGCGATCGCGAGTGCAATTTGCCCGGCGGCTTGTTCGCCGCGTGCGATTTCAACGGCGGTAAATTTGTGCGGCTGATTAAATCCGATTAATGCCGCGCCAAATTTTTGCGCGCCGACGATCAGGGGTAAACCGAGCAGAGACCGGGTTGGATAGAGCGCGGCGATCTGTGGATTGAGGTACGGCGTATTGAATACATCTTCGGCGACAAGCGTGTGCCCGGCGTTCAAGGTCGAGCCGGTCATTGACGGACCCGATCGCCCGGTGTCTTGCGGATATGTTTCGCGCAGGGGACCGTATGCCGCCATGGGAATAGTTTGTTGCTTGTCCGCATCCCAAAATGAAATGTACGCGCCGTCCGCGTCGAACAATTCGCCCAACCGGTCGGCAAATGTTTGAAGCATCGTTGGCAGATCGGCGGCTTGTACGCCGGCGCGCGTAATTTCGTTGAGCAAGATCAAATGCCGTTCGCGCGCGCCGAGTTCGTCTTCGACGCGTTGCCGTTGAATCGCTTCGCCGATCAGATCGGCGGCGGTTTTCAACGCGTCGCGTTCGACGCGCGACCACGCGCGTTCGCCGCGACATTCATCGAAACCGATAAAGCCCCACCAGGTCGCGCCGACAAAAATCGGCACGGCGATCAGGGATTGAATGTCTTGCGCCGCCAAGACTTCTTTTTCGCTTTGCGGAAATTCGCGAATGTTGCCAAAGATGAGATCGCCGCGACTCATCGCCTCCGCCCAGCGCGGCGCGACGGCGGCGTATGGAATTTTTTGCAAATCGGCTTGATCGATCTGCGGTGTGATGCCCGGCGCGCACCATTCGTTGCGATAGCACATAAACAACGCGCCGGTTGCGTCACTGAAATTTTCAAAAATGTACACGCGACTCACGCCGGTGGCTTCGCCCAAACGCGTGAGCACAGCGGGAATGTTTTGTGCCCACGCGGCTTGTTTGATAAACAGCCCGGCGGCGAAACTGACGGCTTGCAAAATCGCGTCGCGACGCGCGAGCGTTTCGTCCGCGCGTTTGCGCGCGGAAATATCGTGGCAGGTGAGCACAATCCCGCCGACCGCCGGATTGTCGAGCAGATTGTTGCCGCTGGCTTCGAGCCAATGAAATGCGCCATTCTCCAGCCGGATGCGCGCCTCGATGATTTCATCGGCGACGCCGGGGTGCGCGGCGCGATGCGCGAGCGCGCTGGTGATTGCCGGCACATCGTCGGGATGCGCGAGTTCGAAAATGGTTTTGCCGATCAAATCGGCGGGGCGATAATGCAAAACGGCTTTAACGGAGGGACTGACGTACTGGATCGTGCCGTTCGCGCTGAGAACCGCGATCAGATCGTTCGTATGTTCGATCAACGCGCGAAAGCGTTCTTCGCTGGCGCGTTGCGCCGCGAACAACTCGGCGTTATCGAGCGCGATCGCGATGTGATTGGCGAATGCCTGCATCGCCGGAATATCGTCGGCGGTCAAGGATTTGCCGACGAGGTTCAACGCGCCGATCACGCGTTGCGTCTGAATGAGCGGCGCGAAAATTGCGGGCGACGCGCCAAAGATCTTTACGATCGTCGCCGCGAGATGGCGCGCGTTTTCGGGAAGCAGTTGGAGAAGGGTTTGACTGCTTTCGGGCTGGAAGACGGTCGTCCCGGTTGTAATGACCTGGTGGTACACGGGGGCAGATTCAACCGGAAACGTGAATCCAGCGATGTCGAGATGGAGCAAAGTTTGAATCGGTTTGAGCGCGCGCATAATCGCGGCGGGTTGCACGACGACGCGCAGAACCAGGTTTGCGCCGGTCGCATCGAGCAATGAAAGTCCGCCGCGCAATCCCATCGCGTCAATTTGATCGTGGACGACGCGGAAAACCTGGTCTTGCGAATGGACGGACGCTTGCAGTGCCGCCGCCGCGCGGTTGAGCGCGTGCAAGAGCGACGCGCTCGCCCCGCGTGTTTTTTTAGTTGGACGCACCGCTGGAGTTTGCTTCGACATAAATTTTTTCCTCAAACTTTCGAAATCTCCGAGATTGCGGAAGTTTGGAATGTGACGTAAATATGCCTTACGCCTGATGATGCGCGGCTTTTTCTTGATACATCGCGGTGTCCGCCTCGATCAATGCTTGGCTTAATGCGGCGCCTTGCTCCGCGGTCACGACGCCGAGCGAGAAACTCAAGGGCAGGGCGTGCGCGGATGCGTTATACGCTTGGATGGCTTGGCGTACGCGTAGCATAATTTGTTGGATTTGCGCGGCGTCGGTTGCTGGGAGCAGGATCGCAAATTCATCGCCGCCGATGCGCGCAACAATGTCTTCGCCGCGGAAGGCGTCGCGCAGAACGCGCGCGGCATCGCGCAATAATTCATCGCCGACGGAATGACCGCGCGAATCGTTCGTTTGTTTCAAGCCGTCCACATCGCCCATCACGATACTCACCGGAAAACTGCGGCTGTGTTCGAGTCGCGCCACTTCTGTTTCAAAATACGCGCGATTGTACAAGCCAGTGAGCGCATCGTGCGTGCTGAGATATTCCAAGTGTTGCTCGCGTTGTTTTCGCTCGCTAATGTCAACGTAAATGGCAAAGATGCCGGACGTTTGCGAATCGGTCAGAATAGGCACGCCGTACATTTGCACCGGCACACGCGTGCCGTCTTTGCGTTGCCGCACCGATTCCTGATCGACGCGGATGCCGTGGGTTACATTGTGCGACAAGCGTTCGGCTTCGGCGAACAAGTTGGGCGGCACAATCAGCTCGTTGATCGCGCGCCCCGCACATTCGGCTAAGACATATTGAAAGAGGTCCGCGAACGCGTGATTGATACTGGTAATGCGATCCTGCGCGTCGAGCAGGGCAATCGCGATGGGCGCGTTTTCGAACAGTTGTTGAAAGCGCGCGCGTTGCAACGCGATTTCTTCTGCCGTGTGTTTACGCTCGGTAATGTCTTGCGCCGCGCCGTGCACGCGAATGATCCGTTGCGCGGCGGCGTCCCACACCGGGCGCGCGTAATCGCGGAGCCAGCGCGTTTCGCCGCGTTTGGTCACGAGGCGATATTCGCCGACATAATTTTCGCCCGCGCCGAGCGTCTTCCAACGTTCTCGAAAGATGGTTTGATCGTCCGGGTGAACAAAGGACAAAAAAGATCTGTGCGCGTTTAATTCATCTTGCGTATAACCGAGGATGCTGTAAAACGCGTCCGTGACCCACTCGGTGGTTCCTCTGCCGGTCGCGTCCACGCGCACGGAATAGGCAAAATCTGAAGTGAGTTCCGAAATGAGCCGATAGCGTTCCTCACTTTCTTTGAGCCGGCGTTCGATGGTATGTTTGTACAACCCTATCTCGATGGCGTTGTGGAGATCGCGCGGATCGAACGGTTTGACGAGATAGCCGAACGCTTCGGTAATTTTGGCGCGCTCGAGCGTTTCCGCGTCGCTATGCGCGGTCGTAAAAATCACCGGCAGATCGAACTGCGCGCGAATTTGCTCGGCGGCTTGGACGCCATCCAGCGCGCCGCTCAGGTCAATGTCCATCAAAACCAGGTCGGGCTGGAGCGTGCGCGCGGTTTCGATGGCTTGTTCGCCGGACGGGACGATGCCCACCGGCGTATAGCCCAACCGCGTGAGGCGGAGTTCCAATATTTTCGCGGCGACCATTTCATCTTCGACGATCAAAATTCGAGTCGTGCTCATTTGGTTCCTTCAAACGTACGGCAAATTTACAAATTTGCCGTACGGCGTTTCTAATCCGCGCGCGGCAATGGAAAGGTCACGCGCCACGCGGTTCCACCAGTCGAGTCGAGTTCCAATGTGCCGGTCAGTTGCGCCACGAACATTTGCGCCAATTGTAAACCGAGCGACGGCGAATGACGCCAGTCCAAACCGGGCGGCAAGCCGATGCCATTATCGCTCACGATCAGCCCGATGTGCTGATCCGTGTGCGTGAGCGCGACGCGAATTTCGGTCGCGGCGGCGTACTTGAACGCGTTGGTGACGAGTTCGTTGATCAACATTCCGCACACAATCGCGACATTGAGATCGAACGCGCGGTCGTCCACCTGCACTGCGACCTGGATCGTGTCGGCGCGCGCGTTGCCGATGCGGATCGAATCCACCAGGTCTTGCACATATTCCGCGATGTTGACGCGCGCGAGGTTGGACGATTGGTACAACTTTGCATGAATGAGCGCCATCGCGCGGATGCGTTGTTCGCTGGCGGCGAACGCGGCGCGCGCCGCCGCATCCGCGATCAAATCGGTTTGCAATTCGAGCAAGCCGGATACGACGTTCAAATTATTTTTGACGCGGTGATGAATTTGCGCGGTGACGTCTTCGACGATGCCGACGCCGCCGCGCACGTTGTCATTCTCGTCCAGAATCGGCGCGATGCGGAGCGATACCCAGATTTGCGCGTCGCTCGTCGTCGCGTGATAGAACCCTTCATAGAATCCTTCTTTGCCCTCCAGCGCCTGGCGAATTGCCGGCAGAACATTGGGATCGCGTAATTTGAGTATGTTCAATCCAATGATCCGTTCGCGGGTAGACTGAACAATCGCGAGAAAGCGATCGTTGCAATCGGTGAGGTGTAAATTCGTGTCGTAGTGAAAAATGCCAATCGGGGAGCGTTGATAGAGCAAACGATATTCTTGCTCGCTTGCGCGCAACGCTTGTTCCGCGCGTTTGCGTTCGGTCATATCGCGCGCGATGCCTTGCAATCGTCCATCGGGAAACATCGTGGCGGAAATTTCGACGGGGACCAGTGTGCCATCTTTGCGTTTTAGGTTGCGTTCACTGACAACGGTTTTGCCCGCGCGCAATTCTTGGAAGCGAATTGGATCGCGCGCCTGTTCATCCGCCGGCACGAGATCGCGGATCGCGAGTTGCAACAGTTCCGCGCGCGTATAGCCCAGCATCGCGCACGCGCGTTCGTTCACGTCAATGTACTTGCCGTGCGGATCGGCGATGAAAATGCCGTCGCTCGCATGCTCGAAAAGTAATTGATAACGAATTACATTTTCTTGCAGTTGCGCTTGAATCTGTTTGTGGGTTGGCGATTTTGGCTTGGATATTCGTTTCATTTGTTTTTCGCCTTATTGATTTATTTTTTCGCGGCGCGCTAAAACAACGTAGAGACGTTGCGCGTTTTGCAAACGTCCCTAGGATGCCACTTTCAAAGCAAAGTTGAATACGCCGGTTAATTCGATAATACCCCGATTGACGCATAGCGTCAATAGTTCTGCGTGTTGATGCCTCGGGGACTGCGGGCGAATGAATTCGCGACAACGCTTGGCAATGCCGACCTTCGTCGGCGGGAATCCAAGTGACGAAGGTCGCTTTGGCTATGGGTTGCCGCGAATTCACACCAGCCCGTGCGGGCGGTGCAAGGGTTCGCCCGAACGAAAATTTGTCAGAACCCGCGCAACGCGATATACTAGAAATGTCGCAACGAGGCGCGACGGTACGATCACATTCGTATTCCAAGGAGGAACTCGGAATGAGACCGGTTTATGCAGTGTCCGGCGGCGTTTCCAAATTCGCCAAAGCGCGGCCGGACAAGACCTTTCAAGGGATTGTCAAGGAAGCGTACGATTACGCGATCAACGACATCGGTTTGGAATTTAAACAATTCACCGAAATCGTGGACGGCTCGGTCGCGTCGTATTTTTCGGATCACTTTCAACGCCAATTGATGTCGGGCATTATGGCGCAGGATTATCTTGGGCTGTGCCCAAAGCCCGGTCATCGCGTTGAAGGCGGCGGCGCGACCGGCGGCTTGTGTTTTCAAGAAGCGTGGAAATCGGTCGCTTCCGGCGCGATGGATGTGTGCGTCGCGTACGGGTTTGAAACGATGTCGCACGTCGAGACATGGAAGGGCAACGAATTCATCGCGCTCGCGAGCGATGTCAGTTTCGATTACCCGGTCGGCGGATTTTATTCCGGGTATTACGCGATGATGGTGACGCGGCATATGAAAGAATTCGGCACGACCGTCGAACAAATGGCGGCGGTGTCGGTCAAGAATTATATGAACGCGTTCTCGAATCCGTACGCGCAAAAACATCAACGGCTTACGATCAAAGATGTGCGTAATTCGCCGATGGTCGCGTGGCCCCTCACGCGCTTGGATATTTGCGTGATGAGCGACGGCGCGGCGGCGACGATCCTCTGCTCCGAAGAAGGTCTCGCGAAATTGGAAAAAGCCGGCGGCAAACGTTTGCCGCGCATCAAAGTCACCGGCATCGGACGCGGCACGGACGCGATGCGAATGTCGGATCGTCCGCACGATAACTATGACAAGTTTATAAAGTCGTACGCATTGCCGCACGAAGCCGAAAACAAAGAGACGCAAGCGTATTACAAAAAATTGTGGGCAAAGGGCTTTCGCTATCCGGGCGTCCACTCGTTCCGTGCCGGGCGAATGGCGGGCAAACAAGCGTACAAAATGGCAGGCATCAACGATCCGCTCAACGAAATTGATTTCATCGAACTGCACGATGCGTACACCTCGTCCGAAATTCAAACGTACGAAGATATGGGCTTGTGCCGATACGGCGAGGGCGGACCGTTTGCCGCGTCGGGCAAGGCGCATATGCCGGGTGTGGATTACGGTGTGAAATTGAAAGAGAAACCGATCTGCCCGGTGAATCCGTCCGGCGGTTTGATCGCGTGCGGGCATCCGGTCGGCGCGACCGGGTTGATGCAAGCGGTGTTTGCGATTTGGCAATTGCAAGGGACGATCAAAAAACATTTTCGCGATGCGACCTTGCAGATCAAAGACGCGAAACGCGGCGCGATTCACAGCCACGCCGGCACCGGCACGTACGTTTCCGTCAGCATTTTGGAGCGCGAAAAATAGTTGTGGACTGTCATTGCGAGCGAAGCGAAGCAATCCCCAACCGGTCACGCGGAGATTGCTTCGTCGCAAAAAACGCTCCTCGCAATGACATACCCAAACCAGAGGACACTATGGCAAAGAAAAATAATACCAACAATAACAATGTGCCAGCGCGCCGCGACGAAAACCTGGACGGGACGATTGTCTACAACATTCCGTTCCCAAAAAAGTTGGACAAGGAATCGCTCAAGGCGCTCAAAGAAATGTCGCCGATTGTGAAACGGCAACCGTATCACGTCGAGTACATTCATTCGTACGGACAAGACTCGCCGTTTTTTGCGGGCTTGTCGAACAAGGTCTTTCTCGGCAATCGCGATCCGAAATCCGGTTATACATACGCGACGCCGCGCGGCGCGGATATGTACACCGGCAACGAGACGGATTGGGTGCAGTTGCCGACCGAAGGCGCGATTCACGCGTTCACGGTTTGCGAATTCGGGAGCGAAGAATTTTTGCCCGAGACGCCGTTCGTCCTGGCATTGATCGAATTTGAAGGTGTGGACACGCTCTTTCTCACGCGCATCGTCGGACTCGATCCCGATCAAGTATCGCTCGATTGGATCGGGATGAAAGTGAAAGCGCGCTATTTGCGAAACAGCAAACTCAAACCGACCGATGTGTACTTTGTGCCGATGAACGCGGACGCGGAGTAAGTAATGAGACCCGAAGGATGTTGCAACTCCTTCGGGTCTTTAGTATAATCGGCGCGAGAGTGAGGTGAGCATGGTTGAAATGACAATGCAAGTGCCGGATAATTTAGCGCAACGATTACGTCGAATGACGCCGTGGTTGCCGACGGTGTTGGAGTTGGGGCTAGCCGGTTTCAAAACGCCCGCGACCCAAACGGTTGCGGAAATTATTGATTTCTTGTCCGCCGGTCCATCGCCCGCGCAAGTTGTCGAGTACTCGGTGTCGGATCGATCACAAGAACGTTTGCGCCGTTTGCTCGCGCTAAATCAAGCCGGTTTGCTTTCGCAAGAGGAACACGCCGAGCTGGATGAAGACGAACACATCGAACACATTATGGTTTTGCTCAAAGCGCAAGCGCGCGAGCGATCTGTAGGCAAGAACTGATGAGCGCGGACGTTCCTGCCACTCTGCGAAAACAAGTTTTTGCACGCGCCGGTGGTCGGTGTGAATATTGTTTGTTGCCGCAATCCGCGAGCGTCTATCATCACGAACCCGATCACATTATTCCGATTCAGCATGGTGGTGAAACTGAGTCGAACAACCTGGCTTTGGCGTGTATGCGATGCAATCGGCACAAAGGTCCGAACGTCGGATCGTTCGACCCGGAAACCGGCGAACTTGTTACATTTTTCAATCCGCGCGCGGCGAAATGGCGTGATCATTTTCGTCTGGATGGTGCAACTATTCGCGCATTGACGCCGCAAGGACGCGTATCCATCAAGATTCTGCGTTTGAACGATTCGGATCGGGTTGAGGAACGCGAGCGTTTGATTGCGTTGGGAGTGTATGTCGCGTGATTCAAAAAAGACCCGAAGGATTTTCGCGCAAGCGAACCTTCGGGTCTTTCAGATCAAGCGGGTAACGGACTGAGGGTCTTTGGGATGATCGACCTGAAGTTGATCCAAACGGTGGACAAGACCATCGCGCGGCTGAACGGAGAATCAAAAATGAGCGACCAGGAATTGTTCGCGGGATTTGATGAAGAAAAACAAAAGGAGTACGCCGATCAAGCGCGGCAACGTTGGGGTAGTCAAGCCGTGGACGCTTCGCTGAAACGCTGGGGCAAGTACTCGGCGGCGCAAAAAGCGCAAATCATCGCGGAGGGCGAAGCGATTCGCCGCGACCTTGCCGCGAATATGCGCGCCGGTTTCGATAGCCCGGCAGTGCAACAGATCGTCGCGCACTGGCATCAACACATGAAAAATTTCTACGAGCCGTCCATCGAACGTTTGCGCGGCTTGGGCAATCTGTACGTGGACGATCCCGATTTTCGCGCGAACTATGCCAAACTCGATCCTGGGTTGCCGGAATTTTTTCGCGACGCAATCGAGTTTTACTGCAACCATAAAAAATAAAAAGCAACACTCACCATTCCATGTTTTGCGGAATGGCGAGTGTCGCAGGAACAAACGGATTTATCTTACGCTTTTGACATGCTGGCTTTGCCTGCCATGAAGAATCCGACTGTGATCAATGCCTGGATCAAGGCGGGCACCCAGGAAATACTCCGGGCTGGCATATCGAGAAACGAACCATAGACGCTGACAGCCGCCCACAGGGCAAACAAAAAGGTATAGCCCAGGACGACCAGGTCACGCGTTTTCGATGGCTCGGTATTCCGAACCAACCAGGCGATCACGCCCAGTGACAGCATGCCCACACCACCGAGCATGATGCTGAAAGCCGCTGAGACGCTCGAAGCGCCGAGCAGATCAGACATTGCCGGTACGACTGGCGCCAACAATGAGAGGATGCCTTGCAAGCTCAGAAAAAACGCCGCGATGATAAACATCACGTTGAGTTTCATTTGATATTCTCCTTTGGCCAAAACTTGTCGCGCGTTCAATCACTCTGGGCGATTCGCAAAACGATGCGCCCGCGTCCGCGACGCGTCTCGCTGTGCAAGTGCGCGTGTACCGCTTCATCCATCGTGTACACTTTGCGGACGAACGGTTTGAGTTTGCCTGCTTCGACGAGCGCGGTAACTTGGCTGAGAATGTTCGCCAAGTCTTTTGGGAATCCGACTTGCGCGCATCGCACGCCGTGCTGAGCCGCTTTTTCTTCGGAGGGTGTTCCAATCGTCGAAACCAACATCCCGCCGCGCTTGAGCGTGTGCCAGGATTCTTCCAGCGTTTCGCCACCGACGCCGTCGAATACCAGGTCAACATCGTGCACGGTGTGCTCGAATTTTGTTTTGGTATAATCAATCACCTCGTCCGCGCCGAGTGAGCGAACAAACTCGACGTTTTGAGTTGAGGTGGTCGCGATGACATACGCGCCTTTCCAATGCGCGAGTTGCACCGCGTAAATGCCCACGCCACCGGCGGCGCCGTGAATCAACACGCGTTGCCCGGCTTGTAAATCGCCCAACTCGAACAGACCGCTCCACGCAGTGCGCGCGCCGTGAAGCACCGTTGCCGCGTGATCGTAATCGAGATTTTTCGGCATCGGCACAATCGTATTCGCGTTCGCGAGCATATACTCGGCATACGAGCCGCGCCCGATATCATACAGCAGATTGCCGTAAACCGCTTGACCTTTTTTCAGATTGGTCACGCCGGGTCCGACCTCTTCGACCACGCCTGCCATTTCGATACCGAGTGTTGCCGGAAAAGATATCGGGATCAGGTTTTGCATATAACCCGCGCGCAGGGCAGTGTCAATTGGATTGACGCCTGCCGCATGCACGCGCACCAGAGCTTGACCCTCACCCGGTTTTTCCGGGCGCGGGATATTTTCCAAAACCAATTCTTGCGCTTGTGCGTATTTGTGCAAACGGATCGCGCGCATTGTCTGCTGAGCCATTCTCGTCCCTCCTGAATATGTGTGCCACTCGGTGCGAGTGGAAATTTTTATTTACCAGTGAGTATACTATTGGATCGAGCGTGTGATCTAAAAAATTCGTTAGTGATTTTGACGAAGAATCCAGGTTTCCGCGAGGCGAGAAACCTGGATTCTTTTTACTTTGGCATCTGTTCGATAATCTTCATCGTCGCGACGCTGATGGTGCAGACACGCTGGAGCAGTTCGATCACCTGTTCTTTGTAATCCGCGAATCGGTACGTGTTGAATTTTTCGCGGATGGTCGGGTCTTTGGGCGCGCGTTCCTTGTACCGTTCGAGAATCCATTCGAGCGCGGAGTATGTGCCGAGCCGATAGTCCCACGCTTCCGGCGGAATGCCGCTCAACCTGGTGTGCGTGTCAATTTCGATGTCGCCGGTTTCTTTACGCGCGATGAGACGCGGCTTCAGACCCGAAGGGTTTTGGAAACCCTTCGGGTCTTTTTGGTCAACGCGTTTCAACCCAAACGGTTTCGCCGTTTCATAATTCAAATGCAAATCCATCAACTGCTTGCCCCAGGTTGCCCATTGCCAAAAATCGTCGTAAAACGGAATGCGCGGAAATTCGCGTTTGAGATTGAGCGCGTATTTTTCGCGGTACGCCGGATGATGCAGAATGGCGTAGGCGTAATGGAAAATGTCTTCGCGGGTGAGGTAAAAGGATACAATCGAGCAAGGTACAAACGTCCTTTATTTACGCAAGCTTGCACGCGCTTGCAATGAAAGGACTAAGCGATCATATCCTTTTTCGTCAAAGAGATTAACCCATTGCCATTTTCGAAGTCGCTCTGGAAGTTCACACTCCTCCAGTTTGACGGGGATGAGGTAGATTGTGCCTTCGGGTTGCTCATCTGCTACATCGAGCGCATATCTGATTTCCTTTTGTACATAACCGCTTTTATTTATTGAGCCGCGAGAAAGGCAAACGAGTACGACATCACTGTTGCGAACCGCATTAGGAATCTCATATGCCCAATCTTGTCCTGGTAGCAAAGATTCTTCGTCAAGCCAAGGGGCGAACCCGTCATCTAATAAGTGACGGTAAAGTTTGCGGACGGTCTCTTTGTCGCCAGACGAGTGGCAAAGGAATATTTTCAAGGCGTGTTCAACCATGGATTCATCAGTAATAGATTTCTTTTTATGTTCGATCCCATGCCTGTACAGTCCCAACTCGATAGCATTGCGAAGTTCGTGTATTTCGAACGGAGTGACGAGATAGCCAAATGCTTCTGTAATCTTGGCGCGTTGTAACGTTTCGTCATCATCGTGCGTAGTGATATAAATAACTGGAATATCCAATTGTGCGCGGACTTGCACTGCTGTCTCAATGCCATCCATCTTTCCTCGCAGGTGAGTGTTCATCAACACGAGGTCTGGCTTGGTTTCCTTCGCTGTTTGGATCGCTAGCTCACCAGATGGAACGATGCCGATGACAATGTAGCCAATTCGCTTGAGTTTCAACTCCAAACTTTTGGCGGCGATGAATTCACCATCGATAATCAAGATTCGTTTGTTGCTCATTCGTGCTCCATTTGTCGAGCGCGTGAAATTGCGGACGCGAACTCTATCGGTTTCCTATTACGCAAAGTCGCTTCGTTGCGCGAACCGCCGTACCGAATAATTTTTTCGACCTGGGCGTAATAGTGTTGGATGAGCTGGAGGGACATTTACAATCCGTCAAAAAATTTTTTACGCAAACTCTTGCGTGCGGGAGGCTCGAGGAATCCTTTACGACGAAGCAGTTCAGATACACGCTGGTTATACTTTCTAAATTCGCGTTCTGCTTGCGCTTTCTCCTCAGCGGCGGCATTGGCGGGATAAATGATCCAGTCCCGATAAGCGGGCAAATTCTTTGGCTTGCCAGACGCATAGAGTCGGCAATGCCCATCACTTGTCATTCGATGCGACGCATAAAAATCAAGATACTCGCCGTGTTCGTCTTCGCCAAATCGGTAATGCACCAACTTGCAAGGATCGCGCCGCTCGATAATTGGCGTTTGGTTTTTCGTTTTGCAAGCATAGCTGTCATTGTGCCGATTCTACAATCGAGTGCCAGTCTTTATGCTGGCACTCGAAATTTCGCCAAATCAATCGGACCAGGCGCGCGTCCGTTGGTTTTTGGTGTTGTCCGTTGTAATCGGGTTGGGGGAACGAATTCAAATGCAGACTTGCAAAGTTTTCGGAACTTTAAGTCTTGATGGCACGATTTATTTTGCGCTTGTCACAAACTGATGGACAACATTAGTCAACAAGGTTTGATACGGCACGCCCGCTTGCTTGGCTTTGCGCTTGAGCATTTCAAAATCATCGGCGGGCAAGGTCACATAGACCAGCATATTTTTCTCAAGCCAGGATGCGGCGTATTCCTGGTAACGCTTGATCTCATGTTGCAAGCGATTGACGCTGTGCCATTCGCCGCGCTCGTAGGATTCGAGCAATTCATTATCCTCATGATTCGAATCAACTATCGTCATCTTGTCCCCTGACATCTTGGCAAAGAGTATAGAGCAAAGTCAAATGTGCGTCAAGCATTATGCACATCATCCTTGAAAAGATTGAGCAAACGCGTTTCGAGCGCGGCGAGTTGACGCGGCGCGGGCGCGCGCGAACAAAACGCCAATATCGAGATCGCTATCGCGCCGCGCGTCGCCACGCGCGCGCGCACCGAACACCACGATCAATTCGACGGCGTAACGGCGCGCGAGCGTTTTTAATTTGATGCGCTGATTCCGATCAAGCGTCAAGACTTGGTTCATCGGATCACTTGAAATTGATTTTGAAACGCGGCGCGAGGCGGCTGGATTTGATCGCGCCGGTGTGAGTAAAAATTTTTAGATTGCCGCGCTCGTCCACCGTCCACACTTTTTGCGCGCCGCGCGCCAAGTACAACTCGATCTTGAAATTGATCGCGGCGCGTGAATTGGAGGGCGAAATAATTTCAACGCAGAGTTCCGGCGCGCGCGCGTATGGTGTCGTATCGCCGTGTTCGGCAATGAACGCATCGCTCGCCCAACAGACATCGGCTACCTTTACACCGTCCGAAGTTTGAATCGAACATCCATTGATGACGCGTCCGTTTTTTTTCTTTTTCGATAACGCGACCGCGACGGCGACTTGAAGCATGCCATGCCGGTTCGTCGCCGGACTCATCAGCAATTGCCCGAATTTGTTCTGTTCGATTTTGAATGGCAGGTTTTGTAAAAGCGGGTGATTGATGACGCGCGACCATTCCATCGTTGCCTCCGTTTCGGCAGATAGCATAACATTGATTTTGAACCTGGTCAAACAAGGTAGCTGGAAATTATTATTTGCGCGCACCTATTGCGATACGATGGATACGCTGTAATCCGCCTAAAAGGAAAAACCCTGCAAACATTAGAGCAAAGAACATTGCTGTCTCGTACAAAAAGATCGCGCCGATTGCCCAGAACAACCAAATGATCCAACCGCTGGCGATGGAACGTAAGGTGGCGCGAAAAGCATAGCGGATTGCTTGCCGAGCGGCACCTGCTTCCGTTGTTGTTCTTGAGACACGCCGCCACGGAATATAAAGCCCGAGCAAAATCGAAATGATCGCAAGGAATCCGGCTCCAGTGCCGAACAACATAACTAAATAGCCGAATAGCTTGTCCGACAAAGCGGTGTTGCCGCTTGTAGTGGGAAACCAGAACCAGATCAGAAACACGATTGGCGCGCCAATCAGGAACAAGCCGGGCGTAATGTCCCCGATGGAGCGCGATCGCGATCCTGCGCCAGATTGAGATGGCAGAATCCACCACGCGTAGAAACTAGCGGCGATGAAAATGGCGATGCCGATGACTAGCCACAATGCAAGTTCGAGCGCAATGATCGTTGGGATCATGAATGGACTATCTGGTAACATTGGGGTTGGCTTGGCTTCCATTACGGCATGTCTTTCCCAGATTCCGCCCGGCATACGCACAATTATTCCTTCGTTACGAATTGCCGCGATCAATACTGGTTCGCCATTAAGCGAGAGCGCGGCAAGATCATTCAGGGTTAGATCGAGTCCTTTGTCGCACGGCGGTGCGAAATTGGCACGGGTCATGAAAATTCGTCGCCCTGCAGGAACGCCCCAGGCGACGCGCCAGGTTTTGCCGCCATCGTTTGATTCTTCAATCGTTTGCTCCCAACCATTGCCGCGAAAACAAATTGCGGAATTGTCTGGCAAGCAGAAGGGCTGATTTGAATTGCGGTATGTTTGCAGTGCCTGACTGACTCCGATTGGTGGATTTTCTCTAATTGCCCAAGTGCGCCCTAGGTCTCCGCTTTCGAGAATGGTGGATGAGCCAGGCATATACGCGGCATAGATCTGTGAATCCGCAGTTACGATTCTCCAAACGTTCGGAATCGGCGCGCAGGTGGTTGCCAGTGAAGCGAGCGATCCCGCACCGAGCGCAAACCATTCGAGCCATTGTTTGCGCGAAGTGTGCCGCTCCGCGCGCGGAAATTTTTTCCACAAAAACCAAGCCGGGACAAGGATGGGTAGAGCAATCAAATCAGTTGGATCGAGAACAATTTGCGTTGGCACATTCAAGAAAAATGAGATCGTATCTTTAGCAAATGCGTTCGCGTTTGGCGCGGTCTTGATGAGCGTGAAGCATACCGCGGTCAAGCCAAACGCGATTGCGCCAACGCGATGTGTTGATATGCGGAAACGCTCCAAGCCAATGCCAAGCACAATCGCACAAAGAAATGGAAAAAAGAACAAGCCGGTTACGTCACTCAATTTGCCGGTGAGCCAGGATGGATTTGCCAATTTGAGAAGATGATCGTTGAGGAGCAGAATCCCAATGCTTGTGAGTGTCGCGGGATGGGTCAGACATCGCAGACTTGTGTTCAATGTGTTCATCGCGGGGGTTCTCCTTTGTAATGTCGCAAATTGTCGCAAATTAGAAATTTGCGTTACGCGCCTCCAACTTCTTCACCCTCTCCCCAAAAATCAAATCACGCCGCACAAAATCATTCCAGAATGTGTGCGGATAAATTTTCGCGAGCGGGTTCGCATCGGACAAGCGTTTCAATTGATCGTCGCTCAACGCAAATTCGAGCGCGCCAAGATTGTCAACGATTTGCGCTTCGCGCCGCGCACCGAGGATCGGAATGATGTGCGATGCTTGCTGGCGCACCCAGTTGATCGCGACCTGGGATGGCGTGCGTCCGATTTCATTCGCGATTTGCATCACGCTCGCCGCGATTGATTTCGTTTGTGCGTCCGCTTCTTTCACGCGTGTTGCTTCACTCGTTCCACCCGGTTGATTGAATTTGCCGGTGAGCGTGCCGCCGCCGAGCAAGCCGAACGCAAGCACTGACATTTCCATCGCTTGCGCCATCGGCAAAATATCATGCTCCGCGCCGCGTTCGCTCAAACTGTACTCGGCTTGATACGCGATCAAACGATTCCAACCGCGCAGTTCCGCGATCGCTTGCGCGTACGACACGATCCACGCCGGCGTGTCCGAGATGCCGACGTACAACACCTTGCCCACGCGAATCAAATCTTCGAACGCGCGCAGAACCTCTTCGACCGGCGTCGTGCGATCCCACATATGCAAGTAAAGCAAATCAATGTGATCGGTGTTGAGTCGCGCGAGCGATTGCTCGACGGTTCGCAGTAAATTTTTGCGATGATTGCCGCCCGCGTTCACATCTTTGAAATCCGAACCAGGTCGGCGCAAAGTATATTTCGTCGCGACGACGAACGCATCGCGCTGATTCGCGATAAATTCGCCGACGAATTTTTCCGCGGTGCCGTTCGTGTAATTCGACGCGGTGTCAATAAAATTTCCGCCCGCGTTTACGAACGCATCAAAAATTTCGCGACTCGCTTCTTTCGACGCGCCCCAGCCCCAATCTTCGCCGAACGTCATCGTGCCGAGCGCGAGTTCCGAAACGCGCAAGCCGGATTTGCCGAGGAGTTTGTATTTCATAGCCCTCCGAGTATCCGCACCCACTCGAAAAAATGACAACGAATTGAAGGATTAAACGAATTTGCGATCCATTCGTCTAATCCTAAAATTCGTTGTCATTTTTTGCGCTATTTGGTCATCTGCCCCAACTGATTTAACACTTTTTGTAATTCCTGCATTTCTTTGCCGTACGTCGTCCAGTCCGCGCTCTTCAACGCGTCTTGCGCGCGAGTGTAGTGATCGTTCGCGCGCTTGACCAGGTCGGCGATGGTCGCGCTGGGAGTTGTGCCCGGCGCGGTCGGTTGCGTCGGCGCGGTAACGCCCGGCGCGGGACTCGCGCCGAACACGCGCGCGAGCGCGTTCGCGAGCGAATCTTCCATCGCGATCGCGTTGCTCGTCGCGACGACGATGCGTTTGAGTTGCGGAATCTGCGATTGCTCCGCGAGCAAATACATCGGTTGCACGTACAACACCGATTTCTCGATTGGGATCACGAGCAAGTTGCCCCACACGATCCGACTGCCGCGCTGATTGAGCAAGGTCAACTCGGATGAAATTTTTGGATCCTGGTTGAGCCGCGCGTGAATTTGTTCGGGACCGTAAATCAATTTGTCTTTCGGGAAACGATAGACGAGCCGTTTACCGTAATCTTCACCGTCGCATTTCACCGAGAGCCACGCGATCATATTTTGGCGTTTCGCCGGCGTGAACGGTTGCATCAGCATAAATTCTTCTTTTGTTTCGCCGGGCAAACGCATAATCACATAGTACGGCTCCATCACTTGCGGTTGACCGTCCGCGGATTCATTCGGCGCAGACCACAAATCTTCCTTGTTGTAAAACACTTGCGCGTCTTGCATGTGATACGTTTGATACATCCGCGCTTGAATCGTGAACAAGTCTTCGGGATAACGCAGATGCGCGCGCAATTCTTTCGGCATTTGATCCATCGTTTTGAACAGCGCGGGAAAAATCGCGCGGTACGTTTTCAGAATCGGTTCGTCCGGTTCGGCGACGTAATACGTTGTCGTGCCGTTGTACGCGTCGATCACAATCTTGACCGAGTTGCGAATGTAATTCGTGCGCGCGTCAATGTGTTCGCTGAACGGAAAACGATCCGTGTAGGTGTACGCGTCCTGGATCCAAAACAATCTGCCCTCCGCGATCACGAGGTACGGATCGCGATCCAAACGCAAGAATGGCGCAACGCGCGTGATGCGCGTTTGCAGGTTGCGATTGAACATGATGCGGCTTTCGGCGGTGAGCGCATCGGAAAGCAAAATGTTCATATCGCCAAAACGCAGGGCGAACATCAATTGATCGCCGAACGTCGCGATCGGCACGCCGCCGGTGCCGGTGTACGTGGTGAACGCGTTTTCGTCGCCTTTCGGATAATCAAATTCTTTTTCTTTGGTTTTGACGAAAACATATCCGCCGGTCTGTTCGCCGAAATAAATTTCGGGACGCGTGATCGGAATGACGCCGGTTGGCGGAATGTCGCGCACGAGTAGCGATGGCAAACCGTCCGGCGTAAACTCGTTGACCGGCGACAGCGCGACGCCGTACCCGTGCGTGTAGAGCAAATGCAAATTGACCCAGGTCTGTGCCTTGTCCGGCAATTTGTTCACCGCAAGTTCACGCGCGCTGATCATCGTTTGGCGATACTTGCCATTGATCGTGTACCGATCCACATCTACATCGGTGAAATCGTAATACGTGCGAATCGTTTGAATCTGATCGTACGTTTGCAGGAGCGGACGATAATCCGCCAATCGAATGTTGTTGATCACGTCCGCGCTTTTCGCAATGTCCTGCGCGGTCGGCGCGTCATCCGCGGCGTAAGGCACTTCTTGAATTCCGTCGAGCGCGTACGCCTGGCGCGTGAGCGCGATGTTGTATTTGATGTACGGTTGCTCTTTGACAAATTCGTTCGGGCGCACTTCAAACGTCTGCACGGTTTCGGGATACGCTTGCCCGAGCAAAATCCACGCGACGATCCACAGTCCGACCGCGATGCCGATCGCTTTGAGCGCGCGCAAAAAAATGTTGACGAGCAAGAGCGCGGCAAGCACGAGCGTGATCGCACTCAAAATGTTGAACGCCGGAATTTGCGCGTTGACATCGGTGTAACTCGCGCCGAACACGACACCGCGCGTCGAGTACACCAGGTTGTTGATTTCGATTTGGTAATTCCACGCGCTCATCAACAAAAAGATCACGCCGAGCGCGGAGAGATGCCCTTTGACTGCCGCTGTCCATTTCAGGCGTCCCAGCCCCATAATGTACGTGATGCCAACCGCGAGCGCGGTGAGAATTACCGCGCCGCTGATCCAGCTCACGAGAAATTGATAGACCGGCAGAGTGAACACATAGAACGCGACATCGTAATTGAAAATCGGATCGTTAATGCCAAACGCAGTCGCGTTCGTGTACCGCAAAAACATCAGCCATTGACCTTGCGCGATCATTCCGACAATCGCGCCGAGCGCGAGCCCGCCGACGATCAGCAAAAAGTTGATCGAGCGACCGGCGAACGCGGCGATCTGCGCGACGCGGGATGATTCATCATTCACGCGCGGGGTCAGCAATCGCGCG
The DNA here is from genome assembly GCA_016223105.1 of Chloroflexota bacterium. Taxonomy (GTDB): domain Bacteria; phylum Chloroflexota; class Anaerolineae; order UBA4142; family UBA4142; genus JACRPR01. Next base: position 25,849 of record JACRPR010000159.1, read on the forward strand.
ATCGCGATGTTGATCGCGTAGAACACAAAGAACGCGAGCGCGGCGCTGAAAAAAATCGCGAGGCGCGCTTGCCATTCGGTTGTGAACACGGACGCCGCGCCGAGTTCTTCGAACCAGCGATAATCGGTGTAAAGGCGCGGCAAAAATTGTAATACGATCCAAATCAGCAGTAACACCGCGCCGATCAAGATCGGACGCCGCAAGTCCGGCGGTTGCCGGCGCAAAATTTCGTCCCAGTTGATTTGCGGAATGTCGTCGCGATTGACGCGACCTCCGCCGCGATAAAATGCCATAGATGCCTCCTAAACAACGAGTCGGTGTTATTGCTGGAATTGTATGTCCGAACGCGGAAACGGTCAAGCAAGCAACTTGTTAGCGGCGAGCCATACGCCGAGTGCAGCGAAAAAAACCCACGTCCGCATCAACGCGATCACATAACCCAATTGCTCATCGGTTAGAATTCCTTTGAAAGGATTCATCGCCGTACCTTTGCGCCCCGCGAGCAAAAACGCGATCAGTTCGGCATCGGGTTTCGATTTGATAAACTTGTTGCCGCGCAGATTCTTGCCCATTCCGCCGCTCCCATCTGACGCGTGGCACGCGGCGCAGTTGCTCTCGTACACTTCTTTGCCCATTTCGGACGGCGGCAAGAGCGCGAGCAAACGCGACTCGGCTTCCGAAAGCCGATTGGCTTTGACGAATTCCATCACGGCGGCAATTTCGTCTTGTTGCGGTTTCGTCGCCAATGCCATCGCCGCGCTCAAATAAAACGCCGCGTCGATCCGATCAAATTGGCGAAGCGCGTACAGCGCGTTGCTAATGTGGCGCGCAAAACTGATCGCGGGCGAGACCGCGCGCCCATCGCGCCACGCGCCAATCAACGCGACCAGGTCGGTGATTTGTTGCGGCGCTAGCACGGTGCCCCAGGTCGGCATGCCTTTTGCCGGGCGACCATGCGCGATCACATCGCGATACCACGCGTCGTCAAAATCCTTGAGCCGCTTGGCATCGTTGATTGCCGGGACACGCGCACTGCCTTGTCCATTTTCGCCGTGACACACAAAACACGCGTTTGCAAAAATCGTCGCGCCGCGCACCGGGTCGGGAGCGGTAACTGCCGGTTTGATCTCTGGCGCATCCGGTTCCCACGCGCGCATAAACGCGACCACATGCGCGACTTGCTGATCGGTCAGCGGACCGCCGAACGGTTGACCCCACGCCGGCATCACCGTGCTCGGCACACCCGTGCGCGTGAGATTGAACAACAATTCGTCCGGCGTTGTTTTGAGCAAACCTTTGGAATTGAGCGCGGGACCTAATTTGCCTTCACCGCGTTCGCCGTGACACGACGCGCAATTTTCGGCGTAGAGTTTACGCCCCTCTTTTTCCGCCAAATTTTTATCCGCCGCGCTGACCGATTGAATCCGCGTGGGCTCGAAGAACAAATAGATTTGAAATACGATTAGAATCGCCGCGGTCAAAGCCAAGCCCGTAGCAATAAACGGAGTGTAATTTTCTCGCGATCGCATCACACCACCTCATCCGGGATAAAACAGTTGCGAAGGATCGAACGCCGCGCGCTCGATCGGTTGGCGCGTGTTCACGATGAGTTTGCCGTCGCGCACCGTGACCGGAAAAAGATCGAGCGGGCGCGGCGCGGGACCATCGAGGACGATTCCGCGACGATCAAACAACGAACTATGGCACGGACAATGAAACTCGTCGAGGTCTTGCCGCCACGGCACGGTGCATCCCAGATGCGTGCATTTCTGCCACAGCGCCAGCACCCCGCCATCTTCAAGACGCGAAATGTACAGCCGTCCCTTTCGCACATAACTCACTGTGCCGGGTTCAAACTCTTCGAGATCGCCGGCGATCACCTCACTGCCGAATCCCCCGACCTCGACGCGCGGTTTGAAAAAGAAAAATAGCGCGCCCAGCCCTTGTCCAAACAATCCGACCAGGGATGCCATCCATGCCCAGCCGAGAAAATTTCGGCGGGTCAATTGATTTGCGCGTGCGGTTGAAACCATGTTTGCGTTCTCCCTCTTGCTACAACCCGTCCCAGGGATTGTAGCCGCCCGGCATTTGCCACGGCACATACAATTTAAATCCCGGTCCGCGAAATAAAAATCCGCTCACCGTAAACACGATTGCCGAAACGAACATCACGGTAAAGAGCGCGAGCATCACTTCGCGCCGGGTCGCGTTTTGCAAACGCAGAACCAGCGCGGGCAAAGCAACGATCAGCGCGAGGATGCCGCCGGGCAACACGCCTTGCGCGATCCATTGCGGCGCGGTATCGCGCAACAGCTCGCGCAAACTGAACGCGTTGTCGAGGACGATGTACGCGATCATCATCAGCGCGGTATACACCGCCGTCCCGGTAACGACGCGCTTGCCGCGCGCGGATCCAAACCACACACCAACATCCGCGCGCGCATGATCCAGATACGGCAAAAGGATCAGAAACACAACGAGAACACCTGGGATGATGACGCCGGCTAAAAGCGGGTGCATATGTTCGAGCAATTCTTGCAAGCCGATAAAATACCAGGGCGCTTTGGCGGGATCGGTCGTAACGAACGGATTCGCGATTTCTTCCAACGGCGCTTGCTTGAGCAGTGAGAACAGAAAAATCGCGAGCGTCGCGCCGAGCAGTAACACCCCTTCCCACAACAACACAATCGGAAAAGCAAAGACCGTGTCCTCGGGACCTTTACCAACCTGTGCGCTTTCGCCGCGCACGAGTTCCGCGAGCGCGTAGGTCTTGGTCGAGTGTTTCGGAAAAATTTCATCACTGACAGGAGCGTGAGTTGCCATAGTTATCTCCGAACGGTTGGCGCAAATTTATTCGCGATCATTCACCGCCAGCCCGCCGTCTTTGCGGACACGCCAAATGTGCAACGCGACGAGCAGAGCGATCAGCATCGGCAAGACCGCGATGTGCAAAGTGTAAAAGCGCAGTAACGCGCTCTGCCCCACTTCGCTTCCGCCGAGTAACATCTCGCGCATCGTTGGTCCGGCGAGCGGCGCATAACTCGCGATGTTGGTGCCGACGGTGATCGCCCAGTACGCGAGTTGATCCCAGGGCAAGAGATAGCCGGTGAAACTCGCGCCGAGCGTCAGCAAAAGTAGAACGACGCCGATGATCCAATTGAATTCGCGCGGCGATTTGTACGCGCCGGTGTAGAACACGCGCGCCATATGCAGAATGACGAGGAGCACCATCGCATGTGCCGACCAGCGATGCATGTTGCGCGTAAACTGTCCGAGCGGCACGACCAACTGAAGTTCTTTCATCGTCGGGTACGCGCGCTCGATGGAGGGCACGTAGTAAAACATCAACAGAATGCCAGTCCACACCAGCGCGCCAAATAAAATCGCGGAGAGAATACCGAGCCCGAACGAGTACGACCAACGTAAACTTGAGCGACTCACTTTGACCGAGTGCAAATGAAAAAAGATATTACTGGTCATCGCGAGTGATCGGTCGAACGGATTGTCGGGCATGCCGTGTCGAAAGAACGAACGCCACATTCGCGATGCGGTTACTTGCGCGGCAAGGGATGAGCGAGTCATAACACTTCCTCGATATGAACTGTGTCAGACTTCCAAAGATTCAAAAAAACTTTGGAAGTCTGAATTACGAACGAAATTACTTGATCGGCAGAGTTTGTGAGAATGCGGCGAGGTTCGCGACGTCTTCGAGCGTCCAGCCCATCCCGTAACCGGATGGCATCGGTTCGCCCGGTTGCCCAGACAAGACCTTGTGGAAAAATTCCCACGGATTGTCCGCCGCGAGCGTGCCGACGTACTCGGGTGTTTTGTCATCGCCAAAGTTGAGCTTTTTGCCGTCGTTGCCGTGACACGCGGCGCACGTCGCGCTGAACCTGGCTTTGCCTTTCACCGGATCGCCTTTCACCGTTTTATCCGCGTTGACAAACGCGCTCACGTCCTTCATCTCTTTTTGGATGAACGTGATCATCGCCTTGATCTGGACGGCATCCAGGTTTGCAGAGAAATCGTGATCCTTGTTCTTTTTGCCGGTAAGCCACGCGGTCAAGTCATCCGCGGAGAGCGTCGCCGATTTCAAAATGCCGGTGAAACCGGTCTTGTGCGAGCCGCCGCCGTACGCGCCGTCCTTGCCTTTGTAATCCCAGCCGTGACATTCTTTGCACCGCCAGGTGTCGGGACCTTTGCGCGTATTCGTCGTTTGCGTTTTCCACAACGGATGATCGGTCTTGGGTTCTTCCGCGCCGGTCATGTGCCACCACGCGTCGTACAGACGACCGCCATCACTCATCCCAGGAGTTTTCGACAAGGTTTGCGAGTACGCCAAAACGTTCGCGTAATCTTGCGGCTTCCACTCATTCGTGATCCCTGCCGGCATGGGCCAACCCGGTTGACCCACCATCATCTTGTGCACAAACTCCCACGGATTATCGTTCGCGAGAAATCCGACCACTTCGGGCGCGGCGATGGTGGCAAAGTTAATCGCGTTGCCATTCGCGCCGTGACAGTTCACGCAAACTTTTTCGTACTGCGTTTTGCCGGCGACGACATCGCCGCCCTTGACGGTCTTGTCGGCGTTGATCAGTGTTGCCAGGTCAACTTGACCTTGCGTGATAAACACGACCAGGTCAATCAAGTCCTGCTCTTTCATCAACTTGCTAAAATCGTGATCGGCGTTCGGCTTGCCCTTGAGCGCGGCGAGAACATCTGCCGCCGGTTTACTCTTCGCGCCGGCGACGCCGACAAAGCCGGTTTTGTGCGAGCCGCCGCCGTACGCGCCATCCTTGCCTTTGTAATCCCAACCGTGACATTCCTTGCATCGCCAAGAGATTTCGCCTTTGCGCGTGTTCGTCGTCTGCGTCTTCCACAACGGATGATCGCCAGCGGGCGCTTTGGCTTCGATCACTTCCCACCAGGTGTCGTACAACACACCGCCGCGCACGACATCGCCTTTGAGTGTCGCCACGGGGGGCGCGGTGGTTGCCGCGGGCTTGGTCGCCGCGGGTGGCGCGGCAGTCGGTTGGGGTGCAGTCGTTGGCGTGGCGCAACCAATCATCAGCGCGCCAATCGTCACCAACAATGAAATAATTACGAACGCTCGAACTGTGATCTGCTTCTTCATCGAACCCTCCCTCACTGTGAAAAAATCCTGGTATTTGCCGGTGAATAATTTGCTCGCAACCTCCTTGCCCTACGTTTATTCAATACCTTTGCCAATTCTCGAGCGGATGAATTTTTTCCCCACGGATACGCTTCGCGAAAACACGGATATTTCTAGTCCCTTTTCCTGCATCCGTGTTCCTTTGAATCCGTGGGAAGATTTTGGCGAAGGTATTAGACATTATCGGAAATAACGTGGCGCGGCTTTTCCAAGCCGCCGAATGCGGGCTAGAAAGCCCGCGCCACATCAATTCATTTATTTCCGATAAAGTCTATTATTTATTCAAACGACATCTCTTCGGTAAAACGAAACGATTCCATTTTGACCGCTTCGGTCGGACACCGCGCGGCGCACAAGCCGCACCGAATACAGCGCGTCGGGTCGAGCAACATCGCGGACACGCCGCCCCACGCGCGCGCGCGATTTTCGACGAGCGCGGCAACGCGTTTTTCATCATCGCCACCCATTTGATCCGCGCGCACCAGTTTCAAACAATTCATCGGGCACACATCCACACATCCGTTGCACGCGATACACAACTCACCGTCAAACACTGGGTTGATCGCGCACAACAAACAGCGCGAACCTTGCGCGCGCGCGGTCGTTTCATCGAAACCCAGTTCGACGCGCGCGACGCCGATGCGCCGATTCACCGGCAACGCGGGCGGTTGTTCGCGCGGGTAACGCAAATAATCGCGCAAGGGTCCAATGGCGGGATAATCGCGTTTGGCAAGCGGCGTGAAAAATCCTTTGCGAGCCACGCGCGGCTGGACGTTTTGCAAATAAGCGTGGATGCCGCGCGCCGCGCGCTGACCATCGGAAACCGCGTTGATGATGAGGCGCGGTCCGAACGCAATGTCGCCGCCGGCGAACACGCCCGGCGCGGTCGTCATCAACGATTCGCGATCCACCGCGAGCGTGCCGCGCGGCGTTACCTCGACCTCATCTTCGGGACGCACCCAATCCAGCACGCCGGTTTGTCCGATGGAAATAATAATGCTATCGCATTTCCAAATTTGTTCCGTGTTCGGAATGAGTTGCGGATTAAAGCGTCCGCGTTCATCGAACGTGCGCGCGACTCCGAGCGTTTCCAAACCGGTCATTCGACCATTTGCGCCGAGAATGCGTTTGGGCGCGACGTGATTGAAAATCGCGATCCCTTCTTTTTCCGCTTCCGCCATCTCGTACTGATCGGCGAGCATTTCCTCGCGCGCCTCGACGACGAGACACTGGACTTCTTTCGTCGCACCCAACCGGCGCGCCGCGCGCGCGGCATCGAGCGCGACATCGAGATCGCCGCCGGATTGCGCGGCGTGTCCCAGGCGCGCCGCCGTGCGCGCAACATCCATCGCGACATTGCCGCCGCCGATCACCAGGACGCGTCGTCCCAGGTTCAAATTGTAACCCCCCAGGTTGACGTTGATGAGAAAATCTACCGCGCGCAAAACGCCGTCGAATTGTTCGCCCTCGATATTGAGCCCGCGACTTTTGTACGTGCCAATCGCGAGAAACACCGCGTCGAAATCGCGGCGCAGATCGGCGAGCATAAAATCGCGATTCAATTGCTGGTTCAGTTTGAGTGTGGGACCGAGCGCGAGGATCGCTTGAATTTCGAGTTCGATTAAATCGCGCGGCAGACGATATTCGGGGACGCCGAGTCGCAACATTCCGCCGGCAACCGGCGCGGATTCAAAAATGACAACCGAATGTCCGAGGAGCGCGAGATCGTGCGCGCAGGTCAAGCCGGCGGGACCCGCGCCGACAATCGCGATGCGCTTGCCCGTGGTGGGGCTATGCGCGCGCGCGGCGACGAGTCCACTGCGACTCGTGGGGAATGTGGTGTTGCCGAGATCGAACGCGTTTGTCGCGCCGGTGTAACCAGGATACGCGGGCGGTTGATGCGCTTCGCCACTCTCGCCGAGATAGACGCCGTAGCGATCATTCACGAATCGCTTGAGCGCGCGAATCGCGACCGGCGCATCAATTTTGCCGCGCCGACACGCGGCTTCGCACGGCGCGCCGCACACCCAGCCGCACGTCGAGGCGAACGGATTCGTCTCGCGCGCGATGAGGTACGCGCGCTCGTACTCGCCGCGCGCGATCGCGTTGACGTACGCGCGTCCGTCGGTGCGAACCGGACACGCGTTCTGACACGCGATCGTTTGTTGATAAAACGCGAGGTCGGGAATTGAAACACGGTAGGATGCTGAGGTCATTGTCGCTCCTACCGTGAATGTAACAGAAGAAGGTGTAGGTTAGGTGTAGGTCAAGTGTGGGGTTCGTCTGTCATTGCGAGCACATTCGCTCCACTCAGTGTAAACTCCGCGAAGCAATCCCCTCTATTCTAACCGATACCCAAAC
>JACRPR010000160.1 GCA_016223105.1 Chloroflexota bacterium
TTCGTTCAAATCGTGCGGGTCGAGAATTCCGGCGCGCAAGCCGTCGTCGAGGTCGGCAGTGCTGTACGCGGTTTCGTCCGCCGCGCTCGCGAATTGCGCTTCGAGTGTCGCGGCTTCGGCAGGATTGTATTCGCCGGGATTGACGACATCGTACTCGGTTTCGTGCTTGGCGATGCCTTCGCGCACTTCGTACGTGAGATTCAAACCGGGATGGTCGTCGTACCGCTCTTCGAGTTCCTCGACGATGCGAAGCGATTGCACCTGGTGGTCGAAACCGCCGAGGTCGTGCATCAACTCATTCAACACATCGCCGCCCGAGTGACCGAATGGCGGATGACCCAAATCGTGCGCGAGACAAATCGCTTCGACCAGGTCTTCGTTTGCGCCAAGCGCGCGCGCAAACGTTTTGCCGATTTGCGCGACCTCAATCGTGTGCGTGAGGCGCGTGCGATAATAATCGCCCTCGGTGTTGACGAAAACCTGGGTCTTGTATTCGAGTCGCCGAAATGCAGTCGTGTGAATGATGCGGTCGCGGTCGCGTTGAAACGCGGTGCGGTACGGATGCTCTTCGTCCGGGAATTTGCGTCCGCGTGAATCGCGGCTCTTCATTCCGTATGGCGCGAGGCGCGCGGCTTCGGTCGCTTCGAGTTGTTCGCGAGTGATGAACATTATCCACCTCCGATTTGACGGCGATTATATCACGATTTTGGAAATTGGAAATTCGAGGTTGGAGCACGGTTAATCCAACATCCAACATCCAACTTCCAACGTCGGGGATTGCTTCGCTCCGCTCGCAATGACAATCCTCATCAATCATTCCCTAAATGGTCTTTAATTTTGTGCGTAACCGCGTATGCGGCGGCTTGGGCGCGCGAGGTCAAATTTAATTTCGCGAGAATGTTGCTGACATAGTTTCGCACCGTTTTTTCGCTGAGGAAAATTTCGGACGCGATTTCGCGATTGGTTTTGCCGGCGGCGATGCGCGCGAGAATTTTCATTTCTTGTTCATTCAATTTGCCGAACGCATCCGCCTCGGTGCGTCGCGCGATTTCGCGCACTTTCGAAAAAACTTTTTGCGTGAGCGTCGGGTCAATCAACGATTCGCCGCGCCCGACCGCTTCGAGCGCGCGCACGAGTTCGCCACTGCCGATTTGTTTTAGCACATAGCCGGACGCACCCGCGACAATCGCATCGAACAACAAATCGTCTTCGGCGTACGACGTGAGCATCACGACTTTGGTTTGCGGTTGTTGCGTCGCAATCGCGCGGCACACGTCAATGCCGCTCTGGTCGGGCAAGCGAATGTCGAGCAAGGTTACATCCGGTTTGAGCCGAAAAGTTTTCTCGAGCGCGTCCTTGCCGGTGCCCGCTTCGTCAATGATTTCAAATTCGGGATAGCGCGACAAGAGCGTTTTCAAACCGATACGCACAACTTCATGGTCGTCTACGAGAATAATTTTGAGAGCCATTGTTTCACAGAAATTGGTAGCATAGCCCCTTGGGGGCGTCTTGGGTCGAACGCGCACGAACGCCCACAAGGGGCTAGACTACGTTTGGCAAAATCAAACGAACGCGCGTGCCACGTTGCGGCGCGGATTCAATCGCCAATTGCGCGCCGATAAGTTGCGCGCGTTCGCGCATATTTCGCAAACCCTGGCACGAACCATCCGCGCGCGTCGCGTCGCATTGTTCAATCGCGAACCCAATGCCATTGTCCACGATTTCGAGCGCGACCTGGTTTGGCTGGTACATCAAGTTCAGCGCGACGCGCGTGGCGCGCGCGTGTCTGCCCGCGTTGACCAATGCTTCGCGCGCAATCGCGACGATTTGTTTGCGCGCGTGTTCGTTCGGTTCGATGCGCGGCGCGCCTTCGACGCGCAGTTCGGCGTCCACCAGAGTTTGCAAACGAAACGCGCGCGCGAGTTCGCCGAGGTCGCTGTGCCAATCGCCGCTCTCGCCGGCGCGCCGCAAATCGAGAATGTAACTGCGGATATCGCGAATCGTGCGATTGAGCGATTGAATCACCGCGCCGATTTTTTCGCGCGCGCGTCCGGCATCTTCGTCAATCGTCAACCCGGCATCTTCCAAATTTAAGCCGGCGGCGTAGAGCGATTGAATAATGCCATCGTGCAATTCGCGTCCGATGCGTTCGCGGTCGGCGGCAATCGCGCGCGCGCGCGCCGCGTCTTTGAGTTGGCGGTCGGTCTCGACATCGAAAATATCCATCGCGCGAAAAATCAGATAGGCAATCAAGATTCCACACAGCGCGCGAATCACGGCGACCGGAAATCCGGCGGCTAAAATAAACGCATCATAATTCAACAGCGTCGCCGGGAAAAAATCGTTGCGCGGCACGATGATGCTCGCGCCCGCGTACGCGGCAAACGCGAACGCCGCGCCGCGCAAATAATTCGCGATGCGCGGCACGTCGAAATGTTGAACGTGCCGGGCTTGCGTCCACAATCCCAATGCCGCCAACATCGCGCCCGGTACGCCGAGCAAGTAACGACTGAGCGCGTCGCCGGTCGTCCAGATTTCGCGAAAGGTGTTGCCGGAATCAAAAACAATCCCCAGGAGCGTGGCGCACCACGCGAGCAACATCAGCATCGGCAAGGCGCGCCACACGCGTCGCCGCCGCGCGTCGAACGCGATGAGTTCGACGCCGAATTGAAAGAGCGTCAAGAACGAAATCGTTTCGAGCGCGAGTTGCAGAACGCGCAACGCGTTCACACCATCTGGCGTGAGGTTGCGTTGTTGGAGCGGAATAAAAATCGCGCCCCATTCGTAAATGCCGTGGACGATGCCGAAAATTGCGAGCAACCACAAGTGCGCGCCAAGCGCGAGGTGACTGTGTTTGCGCGAACGAAATGCAATCGCGAGACCCAGCACAAAAAATGCTTGCCCGTAAATTAAATAAACGACATCGCGATTGGTCTGGAAAAATTCTATCATTGGATGTTTGGAGGTTGGAAGTTGGAGCTTGGAGGTTGGACACTCCAACATCCAACATCTAACTTCCAACTTTGAATTTCTAATTTCACATTTTAGCGCGCGCAAGCAAATTGAGCAAATGGGACAAAGCGGTAATAAACGCGGGACAATTGTCCCTATCGGCGCGGCGCGGCTTGGCATAGACTAGCGAGTAACGACAAGGGGGTCGTGTCTTTCCGTGTCCTGGTGCCAGTAAAAATAACCGGCTCTTCGACAACGATTCACATTTTAAGGGGGAAAGAAAAAATGAACATCAGAACCAACCTCGTTATTCTGATTGTCGCGATTGCGCTCGTCTCGGTCGCGGCGATTGTGTTCACCACACCCGCGCCCGCGGACGCGCAAGGTCCGGCGTTCGGCGCGACGTATGTCAAATCTGAAACATGCAAACCATGTCACACGAGCATTTACGACACGTTCATGAAATCGCCTCATCCGTTCAAAGTGAACAAGGTCGTGCATCGCAAACCGCCAACGATGCCGTTCACTAAAATCGAAAAACTTCCAGAGGGCTATACCTGGAATGATATTTCGTACGTGATTGGCGGTTATAGCTGGAAGTATCGCTTTATGGACAAGCAAGGTTTCATCATCACCGATAAACCCGGCGCGACCGTGAGCGACACGAATTATTTGAACCAGTGGAACTATGCCAATCCCGCGGCGAGCAAAGACGCGGCGTGGAGCAAGTACAACTCCGGCGCAAAGAATCTGAAATACGATTGCGGTCCGTGCCACACGACCGGTTACAAACCAACCGGCAACCAGGACAATCTGCCGGGCATCGTCGGAACGTGGAGCGAAACCGGGATTCAATGCGAAGCGTGTCACGGGCCGGGCAGTTTGCACGTCGCGAATCCGTACGGTGTTTCGATGGAAGTGGTACGCGATGCGGAACTGTGCGGCAAGTGCCATCGCCGCAGTGATGTCACCGCGATTGACGCGAAATCCGGTTTGATTGATCATCACGAACAGTACGAGGAAATGTATCAGAGCAAGCACCTCGCGCTCAAGTGCGTGGATTGCCACAATCCGCATCAGGGCGTCGTGCAATTGCGCCAGGACAAGAAACAAACGACGCGCACGTTGTGCGAGAACTGCCACTTTAAGGAAGCGCGCAATCAAGCGTCCGAAGCGCACAAGGCGATCAAGGTCGCGTGCGCGGACTGCCATATGCCGCGCATGATCGGATCGAGCGCGTCGGTGGACGCGGCAAAATTCATCGGCGATATTCGCGTGCACATGTTCGCGATTGATCCCGATGCCACCGCGCAATTCTCCAGCGACGGCAAGTTGGTGATTTCGCAAATCACGCTCGACTTTGCGTGCAAGGGATGCCACGCGCAAGGCGGCAAGGCGAGCGTCAAGACAAACGACGAACTGAAAGCCAAAGCCAAGAATTATCACGCGCCCAAGTAAATTCAAGGCGTGGAACACATCAGGGTAGAGACGTTGCGTGCAACGTCTCTACTTTTTTGTACGCTATTTTGACTAATCCCCGACTAGAAATAATTTGACTTTTATCAATTGGCTTGATATATTTGATATAAGAAATTCAAATACGTTGGAGCGCGACAACGTTGTGTCGCGCGCACAACTTTTTCGCGTCTCGACAGCGGCGCAGATTTTTTCTGCGGATGCGTCGAGATTTTTATTTTCTAACGCGCGTGCTTGTCCGATGCCGGACAAATCGAGAATGTCGTTTCGCAATTCTGACGAGGGGATTGCCTCGCGAGATTCTCCACAATGAAAGGAGGAATGTCCACGCACAAGCAAAATTCAGACGCCGTTGAAAATATCCAACTCGATTCTCAGTGAGGAGAAAGAAATGTCAACTCGAAAGACCCTCGTCGTCATCGCCGGCATCGCGTTGTTAATCGCGATGTTTGCATTGACCTTTGTGTCTACCCCGCGCGTTTCGTACGCGCAAGGTCCGACCGCTACCCCAGTTCCGCCGGTCGCGAAACTCGAAGTCGTCGCGATGCCGGGGAACGCCGCCGAACCCGGCGCGATCACCGCGACCGTCTCGTATGTTACCGAGACGAACCCGGCGCGCACGACCGCCGCGCTCTACACCAATGGCTTGAGCAACGTTCCGATCAATGTCCCGGTGTATCTGCAAGTCTCGGCGGCTGATCCGAAAAATTCCGGCACCGCCACCTGGACGTTGTCTGGCAGACCGCCGGAATCGAAAGCCGTCATCACCAACGTTACCACGATCACAAAATCAATAGTCGCCAAGTTCACGCCCGATGTGGTCGGCGCGTACTATGTCCAAGTTACTCTGCGAAACGCGGCTGGTGCAACCAGCACACCTCAATTTGCTTTCTTCAACGCAGGCACGTACATCGGCGTAACGGCTGGCAATTGTAAACAGTGCCACCCCAGCAAGACGGATGAGTGGGCAAAGACCGGTCACGCCATGCTTTTCGCGGAAGAACTCGACAACAAGGTTGACGGTCCTGCCGGCGTCGCGCCGAGCGCGGCTGGCTACGTTACTCACTATTCCGAAACTTGCTCGCGTTGCCACACAACCGGCTGGTACCCCGCGCCGTACAATGGCTCGGGCGGATACTGGGATGCCAAAGCGAAAGCGAATTGGACGTTCCCAACCTATAAACAGATTGATGATGCCTTCACCAAAAAAGGTCCCAGCAACTGGGATGCCGCGCCCGCCGGTGTGAAGAATATGGGCGTGATCGGTTGCGAAGTTTGTCACGGTCCCGCAGAACAGCACGTCAAGAACGGCGCGAAAGTGATGGCGACTTCGCTCGACTCTGGCGTGTGCAATCAATGCCACGGCGCCGCGGCGAATCACTCGCGCGGTTGGCAACTCGGCAACTCCAAGCACCAGGTCGGCGAAAGTTTTGAAGAAATTTATGGACCCGCGCGCCAAGCGTGCGTGCGTTGCCACAGCGCGGAAGGTTTCATTACCTTCGTCGCAAATCCCAAGAACCAAGCCGCGTGGGCAAACGAAGAAGGTCCCGTCGGTTGCGCGGTCTGCCACGATCCGCACGACGACAAGAATCCGTTCCAACTGCGCGTCTTTGGCAAACCACTCGAAGTAACCGCACTGCCGAATGCCAAGGATGTTGGTTTGTCCGCGATCTGCTACTCCTGCCACTGGGGTCGCCGCGATCTCGCCGCGGATGCTACGGTGATCAATGCGAACGGCGCGGCTGGCTATCCGCACTACTCGACCGCCGCAGAAATGCTGAGCGATACCGGTGGTTTCACGTTCGGACAAACTCTGCCGAATTCACCGCACGGTACGCTCGTCGGCGTCGCGCCGCTTCCGAGCGGTTTGACCACGCCTGGTTCGGCGAAATTCTTGTACAGCAGTCCGACCGACACCAAGGGCAACGTTCCTGGTCCGTGCGTTACATGCCACATGATTTCTGGTCCCACCGCAACGGATCCAAACGCGTATTCGGTTGGTGGACACTCGTTCAACACCGTGTCGCCCGATGGGTTGGTGGATTACGGCGCGTCCTGCAAGTCGTGCCACGGCGAAGTCAAAGATTTCAACATGAAAGCCAAAGGCGATTATGACGGCAACGGCACAGCCGCTGGCGTTCAAGATGAACTGAAGGGCTTGCTCAACGCCGTTTTGAAAAACCTCGAAGGCAAGGGATGGAAAGCCATCGGCAACAGCCCGTACGCCCAAGTCCCAACGACTGCCGATTCGAAACAAAAAGGCGCGTGGTACAACTTCCGCACCGTCTTTGGTGTGATGTGGCACGCGGACGAAACCGGCAAATTGGTGGGCGGCAACGAAGGTAAAGCCGCGGCGATGCACAATTTCAAACGCTCCTGCGCGTTGTTGCAGTTGTCGTTGAAAGAACTAGGCGCATTACCGGCTGGCGCGGCAGACTGCACCAAATAATTCCGCGCGTGATCGCGAACATCACAAAAACACCATCGCACCTTTCACAATCACACTGCTCGTCGCGATAAAAATACAAGCGGGCTGGAGCAATCCAGCCCGCTTCTGTTTCGGAGAATTTTATGCGCGTGCAATTTTTATTTTTGATCGCGTTCATCGCGATTGGCGTCGCGTGCGAGCATCCGCCGGTTTCAAATCCAACTTCCACCGCCACGATTGAATCGCCCACCGCGTTATCGCGAAATGTGTCGAACACGGCGACGCCCGCGCCGAGCGCGACACCCGAACCGGTTTTTGTTGACGAAGCCGAATGTCGCGCGATGTGCCACGAACCGGATCCGGAAGAATTGTTGACGAGCGGCGCGAAACGACTGCCCGCGAATCACGTCGATCACAAAACCTGTCTCAATTGCCACGGCACGCCAAACGCGCCCGCGTTGCCCACGACGCATATTGGGCGAATGGATCCATCGTGCCGTGTGTGCCACAAACCGGGAAATTAAATTTCATTCAACGCGATTGCCCACAACAATCCGGTCAATGATAGTCCATCGAGAATTCCATTCCGCGCGATCAGATCGCGCACCTCGTTCAGCGTAAACCAACGCAAGCCAATCACCTCGTTCGTGTCCTGGATCGCGCCGACGCGCGTAACGCCGCGCGCGACGAAAACGTGAAACGTTTGATTGGACGATCCGTTCGACGGATGATACCGCCCCAATTGCTTGAACGTTTCCGCGCGATGCCCGGTTTCTTCCATCAACTCGCGCGCGCCCGCTTGCTCCGCCGTTTCACCCGCATCAATTTTCCCCGCCGGAATTTCCCACCCGCGGGTATCGGTTTGAAAACGATAATGGTCAATCAACAAAATACTGCCGTCCGCGCCAATCGGCACGACCGCGCACGCGGGATGTTTGTAATCCACCAGGTGAATGTCGCGAATAATTTTTCCGTCGGGCAAACGAATGTCAACGTGTTGCAGTCCGATCCAATCGCTATCGTATACGGTTCGCCGCGCGAGAACGTGCCACGGTTTCATTACGCCATGTTCCATTTCGCGATTTATCCCACCAACGATTTGGCAAGCGCGACCGCGCGCCCGGCATCCGCCGCGAATCCATCCGCACCGATCTGTTGCGCGTACTTGTCCGTGAGCGGCGCGCCGCCAATGATCACCTTGACCTGGTCGCGCAGTCCGGCTTTCACGAGCGCGTTGATCGTCGCTTGCATATTCGGCATCGTCGTCGTCAACAACGCGGACATCGCGAGCAGATGCGGTTTTTCTGCGCGCACCGTCTCGACAAATTTTTCCGGCGCGACATCGGTGCCCAGGTCGAGAATTTCAAACCCCGCGCCTTCGAGCATCATACACACGAGCGTTTTACCGATGTCGTGCAAGTCGCCCTTCACCGTGCCCGCGACGACTTTGCCGGACGATTTGATTTCGGTTTGCATCAGATGCGGTTTGATCAATTTCAAGCCGTCTTGCATCGCGCGCGCGGCGATCAACATTTCCGGCACATAGTAATCGCCGCAACTAAACCGGCGACCGACCTCCGCCATCGCCGCGATCATTCCATCGTTCAGGATGGACACGAGATCAATCCCGGTTTCAATCGCGTGCTTAACCTGGGTTTGCACACGTTCGCGATCACCTTCGAGAATCGCGTTGTAAATAATTTGGATGGTTGGATTTGTCATTGCTTCCTCACAGTTTTATTTTGCGCTGTTCGCGTACTGTTCTAAAATTTCGCGCACGCGCTGTTTGATCGCGTCGGACAATGCCGGCGGTTGATGTTCCGCGAGAATTTTTTCGACGCGCTCACTCATGCGCTCGCCGAGCGTTTGGCTTCCCATCGCCGCCCACTCGTCGTACACCGATTGATCGAGAATGCCCGGCATCCAGCGTTCGCGAAAATGTTTGACCGTGTGCGCGTCGTCGAGAAAATTTCCATTCGGTCCTTTGCGATCAATCAGATCGAGCGCGAGCGTTTCATCATTGATCGAAATCCCAGCCGTCGCATGCGCGAGCCAGTCGATCACTTCGTTGCACAACACGAGTTGCGCGTGCGAACCGGAGCGACCCGCTTCGAGATACCCCATATCGTGAATCAGGTTCGCGCCTTCCATCGTCGCGAACGCGAGCGAGAGCGACGCTTCGAGCGCGGCTTGTTGATCCACAACTTTTGAATCGCTGAATCCGCCGTACCCAAACATCGGCAAATTGTAATAATGCGCCATCGCCGCCATCACGCCCTTGTCGTCCGGCGTAAAGTACGCCGCCGCCATCGTTCGCATATTGATCGTGCGCGCGCCCCAACCTGGGATGATGTACGGCACACCTTCGCGCACGAGTTGCGAAATCACCAAACCAGCAAGCACACCGGCATTCGTCGCGGCAAAAGTTCCGGCGAGCGTGACCGGCGCGGACAATCCGCCATAACAAACCGGGATATAAATTGCCGGCAGACTTTTCTGCGCGAGGTACATCAATTTTTGTACCGCCTCTTGATTGTGCATCAAGCCGGTCGTTACGTTGATGTAGCATGTAACGTACGGATTTTGGCGCAACGCCTCCGCACCGCCGACAACTGCTTCCGCCATCTCCACGCACGCGACAAGCGATTCGAAATTGCTCGTGACGATAATGATCGGTTTGGTCGAGTGATTGAGCATCGCCTCCATTTGGTGCAGTTCATAATCTGCTGACGGCACATCGGTCGGCAGAAACATAGACATTACGAAATGCACATTTGGGAGCGCGTCGCACACACGCGCGCCTTCTTCAACGTCGCGCAAAACCGGGAGACGCCGTTCCTGGGTGCGATGATCCACGATGTTAAGCGCGTCCGATCCTGGTCCGTAAAAACATTTGTGACCTTCGATTTGCAGAACGCGTTCGCCAAACCGATTGCACAACACCGCGCGTTTCGGAACCGTGCCGAATGCTTTTTCGACCATCCCCGCCGGAATCCGCACGCGATTTTCTTCGCTCACGGATGCGCCGGCTTTTTTGAGCAGATCGACCGCCGCCGGTTCAAAGAGCCGGATGCCGGTGCGCTCCAACACTTCGAGCGAAGCCCAGTGCAATTTTTGGCATTGCTCCGGCGCGAGCCGCGTGTACTGCGAACTCGCGAACGTTCGATCATTGACTTGAATACCTGCCACAGATCACCTCGTCGTGCAAAAATATATCGCGCGCGCAACAAATCGTAGTATAGCGCCTTGTGCGCGTTTCGCGAACGCCCACGAGGGGCTATGTTACGCCAACGCGCGCAACGCGTCGAGCGCGGATGCGATTTCGTTTTCGGTGTTGAAACACGCGACCGAAAAGCGCACGCGTCGTGCAAGTTCGTGCGAAGACACCAGTATCTTTTGATGATTCCAAAAAAACGCGCGCAGATCAGACCCAGTAAAATTTTTGGCGACGACGCTGACCAGCCCCGAGCTGTGTTCATTGTTTTGCGGAGTGATCAATTCTAATCCTGAGATTTGCGCGATCTCATTTTTGAATTGGCTCGCGAGTTGATGGACGCGCGGCTCAATCGCATCGAACCCGATTTGCTCGATGAATTGGATCGCGCGATCCAATCCCAGGAACAGCGTCCAGGGTTTCGTGCCAAATTCAAATCGCCGCGCGGTGGCGAGCGGCTCGTACGAGAGCGTCGCTAAATTTTCCGTGTACTCGCACTGCGCGCCCCAACCGATCCACGACGGTTGAAGCGAATCCAAATGGGCGCGCGCGACAAAGAGCATCGCCGTGCCCTGGGGACCCAATAGCCACTTGTGTCCGCACATCACGTAAAAATCCGGCTGGAGGTCGTGCAGGTCAATCGGAAATTGTCCAACCGCGTGCGCGCCGTCCAGCGCGACGAGCGCATTGCGTTCGCGCGCGAGCGCGCAAATTTCCTTCGCGGGCAAACGTTGACCGGTCGTGGAACAAACGTGGCTGGCAAACACGAGGCGCGTGCGCGGTGTGATCGCGTCGGCAAAGCGTTGGAGAATTTGATCGGCAGATTGAGTAATTTGCACCACGCGCACATTTACGCCAAAGCGTTTGTGCAAAACAAACCAGGGCAATTCGCCGCTGGAATGTTCTTGGTCGGTGATGACGACCTCATCGCCCGGTTTCCAATCGAGTCCGTACGCGATTGTGCAAATTCCTTGCGACGCGCTACTCGTCAACGCGATTTCATCCGGCGATGCATCCACGAGTTGCGCGACGCGCGTGCGCGTGCGCTCGTACCCCTCGCGCTCGATGCGCTGGCGCACGACCGGCGAAAACGCGCCGTGCGCGCTGATCAATTCGTGCCCTTGAATAATTTCTTCCGTTACCACGCGCGGCAAGGGACCGAACGTGCCGGTGTTCAAATAGATCGAGTTTGCGAGCGCGGGGATTTGCGCGCGGAGTGCGCCAACGTCCATCAATCTTTTCCCAACTCGCGCGACAATCGAATAAAATCCCACACGCGCGTTGGCGATGTGCCGGGCGTGATCGGACTGCCGATGCCAGAAATGAACTTGCTATTTGCGACGCGTCCGCCGCGCATCTGCCGCGTGATCTCGGCGCGCAATTCAGCGCCGCTTCCGATCTCCATAATGTTGTACGCGTCAATGTTGCCGAACAAACACAACTCAGCGCCGACCTGCGCGCGAATCTGCGCGATGTCCAATAAATAATTTTTGCGACTCTCTTCAAACGCCAACGCATCCGGCGCGAGTTCGAGGATGCGCGGCAAGCGCGCGCGAATGTCGCCGGTCGAATAATAGATCGCTTTCAATCCCAGGTCTTGACAGCGCCGAAAGAGTTGGCGATTCGCGGGGAACACAAATTCGGCGTAATCCGCCGGCGAAATAAAATCCGCGCCGCTCAATGTTTCTTGGAAAAAAATTCCATCAATGCCGAGCGCCGCCCACGCTTCCAACAATTCGAGCGTCGCCGCGAGATGGCGATCCACAACGTAATGGATCAACTCTTTTTCGGTTCGCATCCCGACGAGCATCGCATCAAAGCCGACGACGTACTTGCCGTTCGTGTACGGCGTCGAGAGAACTGCATGCAAAAAAACGCGATCCTGGGTCAGCGCGATGATGCGTTTCGCAACCTCGAACGCGCCGGAATCGAGCAGGACTTGTTTTGATTCGACCGGAACTTTTTCGTCAATTTCGGCGAATGACATTTCGCGCGAAATCGCGAGGTCTTCCATTTTGCCGAACATCAACGGATTGCTCTCACCGCGCGCGAGTTCGCGCAAACTTGTTTCACTGCCGGCGCGCGGGTCCACCAAAAACAAATCGTCGTCGCGCGCGCGGATGAGCGAGCGCGCTTGCACATCGCGCGTCGGCGTGCGCGTTACGCCGATCCAATCCGGCAATTCGCCCCACGCTTCGAACGATTGCAATTTGCTCTCGTAAATAATTTGATTGTCTTCGTCCGGCGTGATCGGATATTCCGATTGGTTTCCCAATCGCGCGCGATAATGGTCGAGGTACGCTTGCCACTCGAATCGGCGCAAATAAATGTTGGGATAACACGGCGCGACCGGGACGCAATCAGTTGGGCGTCCCTCTATCGCCGCGAGCATTCGCGCTTTACCGTTCATTTTTTCTGCGCCACGATCTCGCCGTCGAGCATCACAAGTTTTGGATCGCGCAATGTGTCGAGATCGTTCAATGGATTGCCCGCGACAAAAATTAGGTCGGCGAATTTTCCCGGCGCGAGCGTGCCGATCTGATCGTCCCAGCCCAATGCTTGCGCGTTGATGCGCGTGCCGGTTTGCAATGCTTGCGCGCGCGTCATTCCAAAATCTACGAACGCTTGCAGTTCATCTACGAGCGCGGCGAAATTCACATCGGGTTTGAAAATGTCGGTGCCCGCGCCCATTGTGACGCCGAGTTTCAGTGCGAGTTCAAAAAGATGCCGGCGTTTTTCGTATGATTCTTCGCTGAGCGCGCCGTCGTTGAGCGCGTCATTCGCGCGTTGCCCGTTCGCGATTTCATCGCGCATTTTTTGGCGCAGTTTGATCGTCGCGATGCCTTGAAAAATTGTCGGCACCCAAACGATGCGCTTGTCCGCAATCGCGCGCATATCGTCATCGGTCATATACGTGCCGTGTTCGAGCGTGTCCACGCCGGCAGTAATCGCTTTGACGACCGCCGGTCGCCAGCGCGTGTGGCACGCGATTTTCAACCCGGCGCGATGTGTTTCGATCACCGCGACATTCATTTCTTCTTGCGAGTACTCGGTGCCGTTGACGACGCGTTGAATGTCGCGCGCGTGCGCTTGAATTTCATCGCACAAAAAATCCGCGCCGTTCGTCGCGATTTTGATGAACGCCGCGCCGGATTTGATCTCTGCACGCACTGCCGCGCGCACGCCTTCGACGCCATCCGCTTCGTGCGTCAAGCCGAGTCGGTCGTGAACGTGTCCGCCGGTCGGAATGATAAGCCGCCCGCTCGCGCACACACGCGGCACGCGCACAAATCCTTTGCGCCGCGCGATTTCGATATCGTGCGAAAGCCGATTGACCGCGCCGGTATCGCGCACGGTTGTGATCCCGGCATCGAGGTCATGTTGCAATTGCGAAACCGCGAACAACGCGATCAGCGCATCGGTGAAAACCGGTCTGCCAAATTCAACCGCGTCGGGACGACGAAAATAGTACGTCGGATGCGCGTGCAGATCAATCAAGCCGGGCAAAAGTGTTCCATCGCCCAGATCAATCACTTGCGCGTCCGGCGGAATCGCGATGTTCGCGCTGGGCGTAATCGCGGCGATGCGCTGATCTTCGATGATGACCGCGTGATCGCACAAGATCGAATTGTCTTTGCCGGTAAAAATCCGCGCGCATTTCAAAATTAGTGTCATTGATCTAAATCGCTCCTGACTAAACACATCCAACGTTGCCGACGTAGCATAGCCCCTTGTGGGCGTTGAAATTCTTGTGGGCGTTGAAATTCAGTCGCCCACGAGGGGCTATGCTACGATTTAATCCAAACCTGGTTTGGATCTTCGGTAACACTCAGATTTTTTTGCGAGCCAGCGAGATGAAATGTGTACAACAAATTACTGCCCGGCGCGACGACGACGCTGTGATAGCCGCGTCCGATGATCGTAACGAGACCGTCTTGGAGCAATGCGAGATCGCTCGTGCCATCCTCTTCGTAGACGCGCAGGCAACCCCAATCGGTTGGACGTTGAAATCGAAAATAATAAATTTCTTCGTGAACCGATTCGTTTGGAAAACCGACCTGGTCGTGTTTGTGCGCCGGCACACCCGACCAATTGCCGGACGGATTGAACGTTTCGCCAACGATGATTTTTTGCGAACCGAATGGCGGCGGCGCGATCATTGTTACGTTGCGTTGCCAATTATCTTTGCCGACGCTCATCGGCTTGACATCGTCCGGCGCGATCAGTTTCAGTTCGCCGCGCGCTTCGCCCGCCGCGCGCGAAATCACGATCTCGACATTTTCGCCTTCGATTGAAAATTGTGTGCGCGGCGGAAGATAGATCGCGGTCGGTTTGCCATCGAACGGCGTCGCGCGCGCGCCAAGATTTTCGAAAACGTGATCGCCGGCGCGAACTGTGCAAACGCCGCGCACGATGTGAAGCATCACTTCGTTATCGCCGGTCGCGTCGTCGAACCGGTCGCGATGCGTGAAACGCAAAATGCCGTACTCGCGAAAAAAGCGCAAGCCGGATTCGGCGTTAATCACGCGCTCGTAACCCTGGGTTAAATATGTTTGAAATGTTTTTAGCACAGGCACCTCTTGTAATTGATTGGATTCGACACTTTAGCGGGTGACTTGTCAGACAAGTTACCGCGTAAACGCTCGACTCCATCTTTCTATTCCGTTGGATCCGTCAACTCGCGGTACACGCCCATCGCGCTCAAGCGCGCAATGTTATCCCAGCGCACGTTGCGAAAACCGTGATTCCGCATCTTGTCGCCGAAATCGTTGCGCTTGAGCGCAAGCAAATGCGTCTCGATTTTTTTGCGAAGGTCGGCGGCAATGTCCGCGTGTGTGCCGATCAAATTGTTGCGTTCGCCGGGATCGTTCGCGAGATCGAAAAGCAGATCCGCGCCATCGTTGAACCAGAGATATTTGTACTGCCCGGCGCGCATCGCTTTGATACGCCGCAACCAGGGACGATAATCGAAATCCGGCGCGCGGCGCAGAGCGCGCTCGACCGGTTGCACGCCCTTTTGATATTCCGCGAGAATAAAATCGCGCGTCGGCTCGCCGCGCCAGGTCGGTGCGATGCTGACGCCGTGCAGTTCGCTCAAAACTTTTTCGTGTTTGATGTCGAGCAGATCGAGAATCGTCGCAAACCAATCGCAAATCTGAACGTACCCATCAAAACGTTTTCCTTGCGGAACCAAACCTGGTTTGCGAACGATCAACGGCGTGTGAATCAGTTCGTCAAAGAGCGCGAGGTGATGTCCCATAAATCCGCGCCGCTCCAACAGATCGCCGTGATCGCTCGTGATGATGAGCAGAGTGTCGTCGAGAATGTTGCGCGCGCGCAGAAAATCAAAAAGGATGCCCATACGACTGTCGAGATACGCGGTCTCGCCATCGTACAAACTTTTGAGAATGTTCCAATCGTTTTGCGTCATGTGACCGTCGGCGCGATCCGGCACCGTGCCGAGTCGTTCGGCAAATTCGTCCTGGTTCACCGCGCGCGCTTGTTTTTGCGTGACGCCCGGCAAAAGAAATTGCGCGCGATACGGTTCGGGCGACCACACGCGCAGATGCGGCTCGATGCAATTGATGAACATGAAAAACGGTTGGCGCGCATCACGTTCGTGATCGAACCATTGCTGTACCGTGTCCATCGTCGTCGCCGCGCCGGAATCCAAGTTCGTGTCCACGATGAAATCATCTTCGGGACCGATCTGCGCGTTGCGCCCTTTGGGTCGCGGAATCATCACCCACCTGGCAAAACCGCGCGCGATGTTCGTTTCATCCTGGCTGACCCAGGAATTGTTGCTGAACCCAATCGTCTGATACCCCTGCTCGTTCAACACTTGCGCGATGGTGGGAAAACGGCGATCCAAAAATTCGTACTGCGCGCCAGCGCCGTGTCCGCTTTGATATTTGCCGGTGAAGAGAGAGCAATGCGAAGGCACCGTCCATCCGCCAGTAACATAGTGGTTCGCGTACACCATTCCTTCGTCCGCGATCTTTTGGATGTTCTGCGTTGTATTTTTCGAGTACCCGTAGCACGTCATATTACGAACGGGCTGGGTGTCCATAATAAAAATCAGAATGTTGGGTCGAGTCATTCAAAACCTCGCGCGATATTATCGTGAATGGATTCGACGCTTTAGCGGGTGGTTGGTCACAGGCGAAACCGCGTAAACGCTCGACTCCATCATTTACGATTCAGGTACTGCTGGCTGGGAAGCATCGCGTTTACGCGCGATGCTTCCCAGGTTCGTTGCGTTATTGCTTGTTTTTCGGAATCCACACTTGTTCGTACACCGGGCGACCAAAAGTCGCGTTGAACGTTACGCCGTTGAGTCGCGGCGATTGCATCAACGGGCGACCCAGGAATGCGACCGGGATCAACGGAATGTCGGTAAGCAGTTGCTTTTCTGCGTCGAGCCAGAGTTTGCAACGTTCCGCATCGTCCAACGTCGCGGACGCTTTGTCAATGAGTTGATCCATCGGCGTACTCTTGTAGCGCAAACGTTTCGCCGTGATCGCGCTACTGAGAAACACCGGGCTGATCATCGAAGCCGGGTCGGGATACGTCGCGCCCCAGGTCGTCGCAAAGACCGGCACTTCGCCATTGTCGAGCATGCGCGTGCCCACGGCGGCTTCGAGTTGGAGCAATTCGATCTTGACGCCAATCGCGGCGAGGTCTTGTTGGATCGATTCAGGCACGCGCGAAATCCACGCGCGACTCGGTCGGAACCATGCTTTCGCGGTGATGCCATCGGCAAACCCGGCATCCGCCAAAAGTTTTTTCGCGGCGGCGACATCGTACGGGAACGGATCCTTCATCGCTTTGTCGCGGCATTGGAACGACGGGTGCAACAACGATGAAGTCGCGACGCCGGTACCGGACGAAAGTTGAATCACTTTGGTCCGATTGATCGCCATCCCGATTGCTTGACGCACTTTCGGATTATTGAACGGCGCGGTCTCCAAATTGAACCCGATAAAGTACATCAAGAAACTGGGCGCGTCCACAAAGTACTTACCGTATTGCGCGCTCGTCGCCATCGTCGGAATGTCCGCCGATGGAATGCCGTCCGCGAGTTCGTCCACTTCGCCGCGTTGATAGCGCAACAACGAAACTGCGGCGTCCGCACCGAGTTGGTACGAAATGCCATCGAGGTACGGCAATCCTTTTTTGAAATAGTTGGGATTGCGAACGAACGTCACTTTTTGTTTCGGCACCCACTCGGTCATTTTGAACGGACCGGTGCCGACCGGATGGAATGGATAATCCTTGCCCCACTTTTCGACTTCTTCACGCGGCACGATCAAGTTCGTCGTTTGCGTGAGCGAGTGCGGAAAGTACGCGTACGCTTTCGTTAATGTGAATTGAACGGTGTAGTCGTCAGCGACCTTGATGCCGTCGGCAGTTTTCGCTTTGCCATCAAGCACATCTTTGCCGCCAACGATGAACGACATCGGTTCACTCGCCGCCCACGATTTTGTTTCGGGCATCGCGTTGCGTTCAATCGAGTACTTGACATCGGCGGCTTTGAACTCGCGACCGTTGTGGAACTGCACACCCTTTTTCAGTTTGATCGTGTAGACCAAACGATCCGCGCTGACCTGGGGCATACCATCCGCGAGATCGGGCACGAGGTTGTTCGATGTGTCGTACACGTACAAACCATTGTAAAGCACGAGTGCGACCGAACCCCAATCCATCGTCGAAAGCGCGGTCGGTGGATCGAGACTCGCGAGATCAGTCGCATACGTTACGACCAGGTTTCCACCGGTGACCGGTTGATCCGCGGCGGGTGTGTTCGTTGGCGCGGGTCGCGTTGCTGTCGGTGGAAGCGCGGTGGGCGGGATCGTTGTTGGTTGCGCCGGCGCGGTCGTCGGTTGCACTGAAACAGCGGTCGGTTTCGCGGGCGCAGAGGTCGGCGCGACAGTGGGCGCAGTTGTCGGAGTCGCGCACCCCGTCAACACCCAGCAAACCAGGATCACCAAAATAATCCCGTTGCGAAAAACACGACTAGACATTGCTCCTCCTTTCGATGCGTCTAGCATTTAGATATTCGAACTGTAGGGGCGAGCATCCTGAGCGGAGCGAAGCGAAGTCGAAGGATGCTTCGTCCCTACTAACTCAATCGCACGCGCGGATCGAGCCAGCCGTACACAATGTCCACGATCAAATTCATCACCGACATTATCGCGGAGACGAACAACACCGATCCCATCACAACCGGCACGTCGAGATTTTTCGCGGCTTGCACCGCTTGCCAACCGAGACCGGGCCATCCGAAAATAACTTCGACGAGCGCGAGTCCACCGATAAAGCGTCCCAGGTCCATGCCCCACATCGTTACGACCGGGATTAACGCGTTCGGCATAACGTGTTTGAGAATCACGCGAAAATCGCGCTGACCTTTCGCGCGCGCGGTTCGCACATAATCTTCACCCAGGATTTCGCGAATGGATGAACGCAACATCCGCGCGTACCACGCCGAGTACGGAATGCCGACCGCGAGCGCGGGCAAAACGAGATGTTGGATTCCGCCGTAACCGCCCAATGGAAAAATCGGAATGAGAAATCCAAACACGTACAACAAAATCAAGCCAAACCAAAACGAAGGAAGCGACAGCGCGATGAGCGCAAAGATCATACTCACGCGATCAATCCAGTGATAGCGATACACCGCCGAGATCGTGCCGATGATCGCGCCGATGAGCAGTTCGACGATGCCAGCCGCAAGCGCGAGCATAAACGATGCGGGCAACGCGCCGAGAATCGCGTCGGACACGGGACGGCGAAACATCCACGAGCGACCCAGGTCGCCGCGCAATAGATTGCCGAGATAATTAAAATACTGAACGTGCACCGGTTGATCGAGCGCGAGGTCTTTGCGAATGTTTTCGATTTCGCGCGCGCCCGCCGTCGGTCCGGCGATTTGCGCGGCGGGATCGGCGGGGATGACGTAGGTCAAGAAAAAGGTGAACGTGATCGCGGCGAACATCACCAAAAAAATCCAGAACACGCGGCGAAGAATATAGTTGCTCATTAACGTCTCTCGCGCGGATCCAACGCGTCGCGCAAACCATCGCCGAGCAAATTGAATCCCAGGACGGCGATCATAATCGCAAAGCCGGGAAACAACACGACCCAGGGCGCTTGACGATAGAGTTGATAACCGCTGAGAATCATATTGCCCCAGGAGGGCGTCGGCGGCGGCACGCCCAATCCCAGGAAACTCAAACTCGCTTCGGTTAAAATCGCGGACGGCACGCGAATCGTGAAATAGACGACGATGGTCGGCAGTAACTGCGGCAAAATGTGGCGCACGAAAATTCGCAATTCACTCGCGCCGATGCTCCGCGCCGATTCGACAAATGAGCGTTCGCGAATCGAAAGAATTTGTCCGCGAAAGACGCGCGCTGGATATGCCCACGCGAAAATGCTGATCACGACGATCACCGTGCCAATGCTCGGCGGCAAAACGGTTGCGAGCGCGATTTGCAAAATGAGCGTAGGAAAACTAAGCGCGATGTCCACCGTTCGCATCACGAACGTGTCCACCGCGCCGCGCAAAAATCCCGCCGCGCCGCCGACGACAATCGCGACCGCGAGCGAAACCAGGTTGGCGAGAATACTGACCGTGAGCGAAATTCTGCCGCCCCAGATCAAGCGGCTCAACAGATCGCGACCCAGGTTGTCCGTGCCGAGCAGAAATTGCGCGTTCGGTTCAATCGGCGCGCCGCGCGCGGTGAGACCTTCGGGGAATTGTTTGAGTGGATCATAGGGGGCGAACCAATCCGCGCCGACCGCGAGGAAAAACATCAGCACGACGAGAATACCGCCGGCGAGCGCCACGCGGTCGCACAGTAAACTGACCCAGGCATCGCTCCAATATGATCTCTGTTTGGGCGCGCGCTCAAGCGCGTCAAGTTGGCGCGGCGGTGTGGCTTGCGATCCTGGGAAAGAAAGCTCGGACATTTTATTTTTTCTTCGGCACCGTCCAATGCGATGCCGCTTTGACAACTTCAAGCACGAGCAACATCCGCGAGCGGCGAATGCCTTTGATCGCGGCGAGTTTCTCGGTCATGAATTTGGCAAGTGCGTGATTGCTTTCGACGCGCACGGAGGCATAAATGTCTGGATCGCCGGAGGTCAAACCAACGAACGCGACTTCGGACATCTTTGCCAACAAATCGGCGATGTCTTTGGTTTTGGGCAATTCGGTTTCGATGAAGACCGTCGCCAACACCGGATAGCCGACGTTCTCCGGGTTCACAACGGCGACGATGCTGATGACACCATTTTCGATCAGACGCGCGACGCGCGCACTGATCGTGCGCGCGGAGACGCCGGTTTCGCTCGCGACCTGATCGAACGGCACGCGTCCGTCTTTCTGAAGCGCGGCAATAATCGTAATATCCAGGTCATCCAGGGGAATTGGCATATTCTTCCTTTTCTGAAATAGATTATACGAAATAGTTCGCAAAATGTCAATTGATTACCAGATAATTGCCATAATACGAACATCAGGAAACGGGGACGCTTGTGAGGGTTCGCCGGGCGAAGAAGTAGCACAAACCAAGTCTAACTACCCAACCGTTCCATTGCGCGCACCAACTCCGACAAAACTTGACCCGCTTTGCCGCGCACAATCGCGTCCGCGATTTCGGAAATCGGCGTCGGCGCGGGATTGATTTCGACAATGAACGCGCCGGCTTGTTTCGCGAGGCGCGGCAATGACGCGGCTGGCTCAACCAAGCCGGATGTGCCAATCGAAAATAACGCATCGCACAGCATCGCTTCGCGGAACGCGCGCTCGAGCGCATCGCGCGGCAAGGTCTCGCCAAACCACACGACATCCGGGCGCAGGTACGCGCCGCACTGTGGGCACACCAGCAACCCATCGTTCGTAGTACACGCGTTAGCGCGCTCAACCATCACATTCTCGCGCGAACATTTATCGCGTTGCAAGTTGCCGTGCAGTTCAATCACATCGCGACTGCCCGCGACGCGATGCAAGCCGTCAATGTTTTGCGTTACGATCACCAATCGCGCGAAAAATTTCTCCATCGCCGCGAGCGCGTCATGACCTGGGTTTGGTTTTGCATCGCGGCAAAGCGCGCGCCGCCACTCGTACCACTCCCACACCAATTTCGGATTGCGCGCGAATGCGTCTGGCGTCGCGAGTTCCAATGGATCGTATTTTGCCCACAAGCCGGTTTGCGCGTCGCGAAATGTGGGGATGCCACTTTCTTCAGACACGCCCGCGCCGGTGAGGATGACGACGCGGGATGAGGGGTTAGAGATTAGAGGTCGGAGATGGGGGATTAGAGATTGGAGATTAGTCAACATGAATAATGTTCACCACCAAGCATGAAAATGTCATGCTGAGCGAAGCGAAGCATCTCGCGTCGTCGCGCCAAGACCCTTCGCTTCGCTCAGGGTGACGGGACATTTTCAAGTCAGAGATTGACTCATTCCTCATTTGCCATTTATCATTTGTCATTTGTCATTTGTCATTGCGTTGCGCGCCAAAATTTGCGGAGGATGGCGGTTACCGGTTTTTCGGAATAGTCGAGCCGGAAAAATCCAAAATGATTTTCCGGCGAATCGGTTTGAATCGGCGGATTGCCGGCGAGACCGATTGGAAAATCAACCAGACACCAGGGGACTGAACCGCACATTTTGTTTTCTTCGAGAATCGTCAAGACCGCGTTGTAATGCGCGGCTTGATCTTGCTCGGTGAACGCGCCGTCGGGTCCGGGTCCGCCGGTCGCCAAGCCAAATTCTTCGAGCAAAATCGGTTTCGTCGTTTGCGCTTTGTAGAATTTTACCAGGTCGGCAAGCCGTTCAACTTTATCGTAAAAATGAAAACACCAAAAATCGAGATACTTGTCGAGCGCGGGAAAATGTTGCGCGCGCGCGCGATCCGTCCAGCCGATGGTTTGCAAATGTTTCGGCGCGAGGCGGCGCACTTGATCGGAGACGATTTGGAAAAATTCGATCACCGGTTTCGCGTCCTGACGAAGCGGACGATCTGGTTCGTTTTGCAAATCCCAGCACAGGATGCGCGGATCATCGGCGAATGGCGGAATCAATTCCTGCAAGTACGCTTCCGCGATCCAATGATTCGCCGGTTGATACAGTGACCAATCCGCGCTGTCGAATAAAGTCGGGATCACAAAAAGTTTCAAGCGTCCGGCGATGTCGAGAAACTCGCGGAAATTCTGCACATAGCGCGCGACGGGTGCGAGGTAAAAATCGTTGCGCTGTTGCGACCGGGTATTGTCGAGCGAATAATTGAAATCGAGGAACGTTCGCACGACATTCGCGCCGAGATTCGCGCCAAGCCGTAATTCTTTTTCGGTAACGTCCGGCTCCCACTCGCCGACGTTGAACGTGCGCCAGGGATGCACGCGCGGATAATAGTTGAATCCGTTGATCGGCAAACGCGCGCCGCGATAAAAAAATTGATCGCCGCGCACGGTAACAAATTCCGGTTTCTCTTGCGCGAGCACCGGCACGGCGAGCGCGCTCGCCGCAAACGCGGCGGAAAGTTGGAGAAATTGTCGGCGGTTCATTGGGGTACGTAGTAATTGGTAAATGGTAAGTGGAATTACCACTCACCAATTACCAATTACTTTTTGGGAGGATTTTTCGCTTGCGCGTACACGCGCGCAAACTCGGCTTGGAATTGTTGCGCGAGCGATGGGTCATCCACGATCAAAACATTTTCGTCGTTGCTCTCGTTCGCGTTCGCGGAAAAGTTGAACGAACCAAAAATTACGGTTTTGCCATCAATGATGAAAACTTTGTGATGCATCAGGTACGGATTGCCGTCTTGCACAACATCCAGCCCGGCATTTTTCAAGCGCGTCATTTCGCTAAACCGGGTTTCGGAACCGGTGTTTTCAAAAACGCCGCGCACCTTGACGCCGGCTTGCGCGCGTTCGAGCAACGCATCACCCATATCATCATCGGTGAAGGAGAACGCCATAAACTCGATTGTACCGGTTGCTTTTTTCAATCGCGCGACGATTTTATCCGCGACCTTGTCTTCGGGCGCAAAATAATTTTCGACCGCGATCCCGTCAATCGTCAGACGCGGCGTTGTGCCGCCGGGCTTGCGCGGTCCGCCGAATTTTTTATCGTTGAACATTTTCTCGAATGTCGCGGTATAGTTGCGCGCGAGCTCGGCAGATTGAATCGCAATGCCATTGTTGTTGTAGCGGTACGCATCGTTTTCGGTAAAATTCCACGAACCCGTCCACACCGCCGCGCGATCGACAACAACGAATTTGTTGTGCATAATCGCGTTTGGATTGCCGGCGATAACCGTGATCCCGGCTTTTTGCAGTTGCTTGAACGATGGATTTTCTTTGGGGTCGTCGAGAATGTCCGTGCCGGTAACGACGCGCACGGTCGCGCCGCGTTGCTTGGCAACCAGCAATGCCTGGGTTACATTGTCGAGATCGAGTTGATAGATCGCCATATCCACGCTTTGGGTCGCGGTGTTGATGAACGCGCTCAAGTGATCGGGCAAGCCGCCGCGATGATCCGCATCGCGATCCGGATATTTCGGCGTGGTGAAATAGAGTTGATACCACGCGCTCGTCGGCGGAGCAATTTGCGCCGGTGGTTGCGCGATGGGTTCGCTCGGGCTGGACAACAAAAACGCAACGGCAAGCCCACCGGCGATTATGCAGATCAGCAAAAAGACCACCGCGCTGATCAAAATCATTTTGGTCATGAAATTCATTTTGACTCCAAACTCATTCATCCGGCACGAGCGACTTGATGACGTTGAGATCCATCACCGGCATCCAACCGTACAAATACACTTTGAAAAATTCGCGAAAGCCGTACCGACTGACGACGCGACGCGACATTGGTTCGGCGTGAATCGCGGCGATGGGATAGCCGCGCGCGCGCGCGGCTTCC
>JACRPR010000161.1:0-8389 GCA_016223105.1 Chloroflexota bacterium
AGCCAGGGGCTTTAACATCCGACTTACTCGACCGCCTACGCGCGCTTTACGCCCAGTGAATCCGGATAACGCTCGCCTCCTACGTTTTACCGCGGCTGCTGGCACGTAGTTAGCCGAGACTTATTCTGCAGGTACCGTCCTCACTCGTCCCTGCCAAAAGGGCTTTACGACCCGAAGGCCTTCGTCGCCCACGCGGCGTCGCTGCATCAGACTTTCGTCCATTGTGCAATATTCCTCACTGCTGCCTCCCGTAGGAGTATGGACCGTGTCTCAGTTCCATTGTGGCTGGTCTTCCTCTCAGAACAGCTACCCGTCATCGGCTTGGTGGGCTTTTACCTCACCAACTACCTGATGGGACGCGGGCCCCTCTCAAAGCAACTTGCGCCTTTACTCGACAAACTGAATCATCGAGCGTATGCGGTATTAGCGAACCTTTCGGTCCGTTATTCCCCACTCTGAGGTAGGTCACCCACGTGTTACTCACCCGTTTGCCACTAGCATTCCAGTTTCCCAAAATGCCCGTTCGACTTGCATGTGTTAAGCACGCCGCCAGCGTTCATCCTGAGCCAGGATCAAACTCTCCGTTGTATTTCAACTTTTGAGTTATCCAAGCATCTTCGATTCACGAAAAAGGACACATCTCTTACGAGACGCATCCGAACGCATCTTTCCTATCACTCTTCAGTTGTTAAAGTCCCTGTCTCACGACAACGGGCGGACTTATACCACACATCTTCGCCCGTGTCAAATCGCGGAGCGGAGAGAACAAAACCGCCGACTCTAACGGTCGGCGGAGACAAAGAGACAGCACATTCAACAATGTGTTGCTTTCACGTTGGCACTGTTTAAACTTTCTCTTTGCCCTCCGCAGTCCTTTTATTTTTAACTTCCTAACGCACGAACAGTATAGCGATTTTCCATTTCTTGTCAACTTAAATTTTCTGCGCGAATGATTTTCTGTTCTTCCAACCGCGCGATTTTTTCCGGGGCATAACCCAGGATTTCGCGCAAAACTTTTTCCGTGTGTTGTCCCAGCAATGGCGGCGCGCGTAATTCATTCTCCTGCGCGATTTTTACCGGATTGCCAAGCATCGGCAACGCGCCAATCGTCGGATGATTCACCGCGATTTGCATTGCGCGCGCGATAACTTGCGGATCCGCAAACACTCGATCAATCGTATTGATTGGACCCCAGGGTACGCTCTCCGCATCTAATCGCGTTTGCCATTCGCTTGTTGTGCGCGCGAGAAACACGCGCGACAAAATCGGCACGAGTTCCGCGCGATGTTCGCGCCGCGCGTCATTGTTCACAAATCGCGCGTCGTCAATCAGTTCCGGCAATTCGAGCGCGCGACACAATCCGTGCCAAAATTTTTCCGTGAACGCGGCGTCGACCAGGTGACCATCTTTGGTTTTGAAAGTTTGATACGGCACGACCTACATATGCTCCGTGCCTTGCGGTCCCGGCACGATGCCGTCGTGAAAATAATACTGCGCGATGTACGTGAGGAGCGACACGAGACAATCGAGCAAACTCAAATCAATGCAACATCCTTCGCCGGTTTTTTCGCGCCGATACAGCGCGCTCGCAATCGCGAACGCGGCGTACATTCCACCGGCGAGGTCGCCCATCGGAATGCCCATCCGCGCCGGTTGCTCTTGCGTGCCGGTGATGCTCATCGCGCCCGCCAATCCTTGAATCGCGATGTCGAACGCGGGACGGTCGCGATATGGTCCGGTTTGTCCAAAACCGGAAATCGAACAACCAATAATTCGCGAATTGATTGACTTGAGTGTCGCGTAATCGATTCCCAGTTTTTGCGCGATACCAGGACGAAAATTATCGTACACCACATCGGCGACGCGCACCAGGTCGTAAAACACCGCGCGCCCGCGCGCATCCATCAAATCGAGCGCGACGCTTTGCTTGCTTCGATTCGCGCTGAGATAGTACGCGCTCTCGCCTTCGAGAAAATGCGGTCCCATTTTTCGCATCGGGTCGCCATCAGGCGGTTCGATCTTGATCACCTCCGCGCCGAGATCGCCCAACATCATCGAGCCGAATGGTCCCGCAAGCATATGCGATAAATCGAGAATGCGCGCGCCAGAAAGCAAACCAGTCATTGTGTCCTCCATCAAAATAAAAACGCAAAGAGTTGGCTCTTCGCGTTCAACACGATTCGCTTGCATTATACCGCAGACAGCATAAAACAAAAAACGTAGAGCACATTTGCAAAGCGTGTGCCCTACGTTTTTTCGTAACCGTTCAGGTGTCATTGCGAGGAGCGTTTTTTGCGACGAAGCCGCGAAGCGTCCGCGCGACAATTCCGGAACGACAATGCTGGGGATTGCTTCGCAAAAACCGCTCGCAATGACAGGTTGGGCTGAACGGTTACGTTTTTTCTTTGTGATTTTCTAGACGTTATGGTTCTCGCACGTACGGCGGCTTGTATGGTTTCGCGATGTTGTGTACCTTCTCCGGCGAAAACTCTTTGCCCGCGCCGTGACAAATCGTACACGTCTCCGTCGCATCCTTGCCGAAAGGATCGCTCGGCGTCGGGACATTCGTGTTCAACTTGGCATGTGTGATCGCTTTGTCCGTGTCATGACATGCCAAACACGCCAGGCGCGTTGGATTTTCTTTCCAAGCGGAACTGCCCTTGGGGTCGTGGCATTTAACGCAATTCCGAACATCCTGGGGGAAGATGATCTCGGCAAAGGCATTCGGATTGCCAGCATAGCCGTACTCCGGGTGTTCCATGTATTTCCCAAAGTGAATGTTGTGCACACGCGCAGAAGTTGGTTTGGCGCCGTAGCCAGCCCAACCACTCGTCGAACTGCCACCCGTCCGGGCAAATAAATCGCCGGTGCCGGACCACCGCTGATAGTCATGGCACGCCTTGCAGTAGTCAGCATCAAACGGCGCGGGGTGAATCGGTCCCTCGTCCAGATGCCAGATAGTATCCCGATGGCAGTCAGCACAATTGGTCGCGACCTTCAACTCCGGCGTCTCCGTACCAACCTGGAAGGTCATAAAACCAATGGCTGTGCGACTGACATTCAACGCTTTAGCCGCGGCATTTGGCGCGCCGGTGGGACCGGGTTTGTCCACTGTGCCTGCAAGGACACCATTCGGGATCACGTAGGAGTAGATCATGTAGGTGCCCGGCGTCAGTCCCTTGACATCATCAAGCTGGTAGGTAACTTTGTCCGCGCTACGAATTACCAACGGGTCGGTGAAGTTCAACGGGGCACTGCGCGGGCGCAGGTCATTGGCTGGGATACTGACATTCCCCATGACCACATATGGCTCCACGGTTGTGCCAGCGGTCATTCTCTTGGTCACGCCATTCTCAATAATAGGCAGGGGACCGGGCTTCCAACCCATCTTGGTGGTGACCGGACTGTTGTAAATTTCCAAGCGCGAAGTGGGCGCGCCGAGGACAATGCTCGCAATGGTAACACTGCCCGCGGTGTTGTTGGAGGTGATCACAACATCCCCTTTGAGGTTTGCTTTGAGCCAGTCACGCACTTGATCCGGGGTTTGCAGACCGGCAGGCGCGGTCAGCACTTGCACCGCGCCGCCGTTGACCGCGATCTTGAACGTATCGCCATCGGCAAAGGTCCAACCTTTGGTTGTCGTACCAGCCGCCGGAATACTACTCGAAGCCGAAGCGCGTGCCTTACTGTCCGCGTTCTTGGCGGCATTGGCTAACACCGGCACAGAGTTGTAGCGCGGACCATAGACAAAGAAACTGGCGACAGAGAAAGACGTCTCATCAATCTTGGTGTGGTCAATCGGACTGCCCTTGTCGTCTCGGATGACAATCGTGAGGACTGGCTTGTCGCCGTCAGCGTAGAACTTGCCGTTGCGCGGCGGCGTCAAACTAAAGTCAACTTTGTTCAGGATCGCGCCGGTTAATGATGCGGATGGAGTAACCTTGTGTGTCGCTGAAACCGGCGATGAACCACCCGTATCGGGAGTGTGGCAACCGGAACAGTTCGCATCATTTTGCGCGGGTCCGCCTTTGTGCGCGAGCGAACCTTTGGGCATACTCGCGACTTCGCCGAACCAGGTCGTATCGTGACACGCGCCGCAGGCAAGACGCGTCGGCGCGGTTTTCCAGCGATCATCCACATGGCAGGTCGTGCAATTCTCGACATTCGCCGGGAAGACGACGCCGGTATAATTCTTAAAGATTCCGGTTTTCGGATCGGTGTTCAACGGATTCTTTAAATGTTCGCCCATATGCACGCCATGCGCGCGGAACACGATCGGATCCGCGACGCGCGTTGTGTTATCGGTGGGCAAAGTATACGCGGCATACCCTTCGTTGTTGTGACACGATTTGCACGTTCGCACCGGGACTGCGTCAATCGAAGGCGTGCCGTACGGACTCCGACCTGGGTCAACGTGATGCAAATAAAATTGTCCGTTCGATGCGCCCAAGTGACACGCGGCGCATTTTTCTTTTTCGATGACCTGCTTTTCAACCGTCGCCGTGCCAAGTTGAAAATCGGTCATTACAAATTTCTGATCAACCGGCGGATCGCCTTTCTTCATCACCCAAACGGATACAGTAAAAGTCCCTGGTTCTTCATTACTGACCGGCTGGAACGTATACTTTAATGTATTCGCTTCGGTCTGGACATTCGTATCTTTCAGGAGATCAATGTAATGGTGCGGTGTTTTGGTACGATCGGCTGTGGCGTTGATCAATTTCACCGGCGTAACGGTCTTGCTTGGCGCTTGCGGTCCATACGCGTACAAGTTGATCGTCGCAAAATCATCTTTGGTGAGCGCGCCGCCGAATTTATCTTTAAGCGTTACCGTAACCACCAATTTTTCGCCGGCGACGAAATGGGTTCCATTCGCCGGCTTGGATAAACCGACCGTTACATCCATACCGGGATCGGTGCCGGGCGGGAGTGGCGCCGGCTTACCTTGCGGTCCGGCAGGACCTTGAGGACCGGATGGGCCCGCGGGACCCGCGGCGCCCGGCGCGCCGGGCGCGCCGGGCGCGGCAGTGCATCCGGCAATAGTCGCGAGACTGACAAGAATTCGCAAAAACCGCTCGCAATGACATGGGCTGAGTAGTTACGTCAATTCTTAAATTACTTGTCACCTCGCTTTCACCATTGGTCGTCCAAAAATACAAAACCTTTGGACGCGCACAAACATCCAAAGGCAATCACCACCTTCGGTGAAAGTGCGATGCCATCGTCAGCATCGCCAAGAAACGCGTTTAATCAACGTTTGCCGATCCGGAAAACATTTTGCCGTGGATTGATCTGTCCAATTTTCCAGATGCCAACCACTTGCGAAACCACGTATCCATAGATCGTCCAGATGCAACCGACCACCAACAGGAAGATTGCCGTCGGCACGATTGGCGGATTGGGGGAAAATAGATTTCCTTCCGGCGGCACGAGCGGTTCGTCGGTGATGGCTAAATGGACACTCGATAAATTTAGATTGTCGTGCGACAATGCCGTAACGGGATAACCCAGTTCGATCATTCCTGCGCTCAACCCCAATGCCGGGTCGCCTTTGAACGTTGCGGAAATGTGGCGCGCGCGTTCCGGTTGTTCATCCACGATGAGCGATGCCACGCCCGCGCTATCCGTCCTGGCTTTGCCCATTTCGATGACGCCGAATGTGGTTTGCCGCGTGAACACAACCGTCGCGCCATTTACCGGCGCTCCATCGGTTTTTTTGAGCGTCGCAGTCACAACCATCTTGCCCAATTTATTCTGGGCTTGGGTCAACGCAAGATTCGTTTGCGAGTACACGACCGGGCTCACCGGCGCTTTGGTCACCAGGACTCCACTCGGCGACAAACCGCGCAAGTACGCGACAATGTCCGCGATTTGATCATCGGTCAACTTGCCGCCATTGGATTTGCTCCACGCCGGCATATCTTTGTTACCCGTGCCATTGATGATCGCGTGCGTAATCGCGGCGTCATCGCGCGTGTTCAAATACGATTCGCCACCGACCGAGATCGCGAACCCTCCCTGCCCCGCCGCGCCGTGACAATCCGCGCAGTACGTTCCGAAAAGTTTCGCGCCGGGCGGATCCTCTGCGCCGATGGTTTGCGCCGCGAACACAAATAGTAATGCGAATCCGATCAAGACGATCGAGCGATTAAACATTCGCTTCTCCTTTCGCGCCGTGTGCCGCCGCGTGTTCTTCGCCGGAAGTTTCCCAGATCGAAACGATTGGAAACATTTTGGAAAACAACGTGTACAGCAAAATGAACATCGCAAACGCGCCCGCGGTGATTGACCACTCAACCCAGGTCGGCGCATAGTGCGCCCATTCCCAGGGCACATCTTGAATCGGCGTGCGCGGACTGTAGAGCGTTGGCACGATAATGATGTAGCGTTTGAGCCACATCGCGAGATTGATCAAGATCGAAGCAATCACAATCGTCGCGATCGAATGTGCGCGCATCCAGGGCAACGCGAGCCAGAGCAGACCACCGAGCGCGACGACGATGCTCAACATTCGCACGACCGGCCATAACGAGACCAGTTGGAAACTCGCGGATGCGCTCGCCGGTGAAAACGCCATCACCGCGAACACCGCGAGTGCGCCCATCGCCACAAACGGTCGAAGAACCGTTAGCCGGGCGGTGGGGCGCGGCGCGACCGTGATCAGATTCGGCAAGCCGAGCATAAATGCGGGCAGAAGAAAGCCAACCAGGATCATCGCCCAAAATGCCATTGCAAAATCGCCGGTGAAAAGCAATTGCAACACGCGTTGATCGGCGACATCATTTCCATAGATCATCGTCAGGTATTCGCTCAACGTGAAATAGATATACACGATATCCATCACGAGCAAGAGCAAACCCAGGTTACGGAAATGTTTGTCTTCCAGGTACGCTTCGAGATGATACACCTTGCGAAAGATCGCCATCGCGAGCAAGAGCGCGGCAATGCCGGAGAAAATCGCGCCGACGACAAAGTACGGTCCAAAGATCGTGCTGTGCCAACCCGGTCGCAGAGTCATTCCGAAAATCCAGGATACGACGGTATGCACCGAAACGGCAACCGGAATAATCAGCACTGCCATAATCGCGACGCCGCGTTCGAGTTTGTGTTTCTGTTCTTCGCCGCCACGCCAACCCAGGGCAAGCGTTCGATAAATAAAACGTTTCCACGCGGGCGCATCGGTCAAGCGGTCGCGGCATTGCGCGAGATCGGGAATCATCGGCAAGTAGAGGTACATCAAACTGCCGGTGATGTACGTCGCGATCGAAATCAAATCCCACAGAATGGGCGATTGAAAACGTCCATAGCGCAAAAGATTCAAGAGCCGTTCGGGATGTCCCATATCAATAATGATCATCGGTCCGCCGATCAATAAAGCGAACACGGTGATCGCTTCCGCCATCCGCGTGATCGGACGCCGCCATTCTGCGCCGGTCACGCGCAAGATCGCCGAGATGAGCGTGCCGGCATGACTGATGCCGATGAAGAAAACAAAGTTGGTCATGTAAATGCCCCAGAACACGTAATCGCGCAAACCGGTAACGCCGAGTCCATCGCGCAATTGCACATAGTACGCATACGCCGCCCAGCCAATCACGGCGAGCAGGAGCGCGACGAATCCGTAAAATTTCAGACTGTTGGATTTGAGCGGTTCGAATAAAATGTCTTCGCGGGTTGGTTGTCGAAACATTGTGCCTCCACACAAATTCGGAATTCGGGATTCGGAATTCGCGATGCGTCCGTGAATTTAGAATTACGAATTTAGAATTACGAATTTAGAATTGCGCTTATCCTTTCGGCGCGGCATACACGCGATCGCGCGGCGGGAGATACCACACGCGCGGCTCGGTGCCCAAATCTTCCATAAAGCTAAAGCCGCCTTTTTCGCGAATTAATTGCGTGAACGAAACGCTGACGCCGGCGTGATTCGTTACCACATCTTCGACCTGGTCGCCAAAATAAATCGCGTTCATCGTGCATGCCTGGGCGCACGCGGGCAATTTGCCTTCGCGCGCGAGCGTCGGACAAAAGATACATTTTTCGACGACGCCTTTGCGATGGGGATAATTCAATTCAACCGAATATTTCGCGGCGAGTTCCTGGGGCGTGTGCGGCGGCTCGACCCAATTGAACGAACGCGATCCGTACGGACACGCGGCGATGCAATAGCGACACCCGATACAGCGCTCCTGGTCAACCAGGACGATGCCGTCTTCGCGCTTGAACGTCGCGCCGACCGGACAAACTTTGGCGCACGGCGAATTATCGCACTGCATACACGGGCGCGGAAACCAATACGCGTCGGCAACGTGATTGTCCCGGTTTTTGAAAACCTTGATCCACTCTTGACCGGGTGGAACAAAGTGCATCGCGTTACACGCCTAGGTAC
>JACRPR010000161.1:8480-9561 GCA_016223105.1 Chloroflexota bacterium
ATCAATCACCATCACCCAGCGATGTTTGCCGGTTGCGCCTGCTGTCGCTGGCGCGTGTTGCATCGGCGCGCCATCCGTCCCGGTAGTCAGCGAAGCCGACGCGTGCGTCGGATGGATTGGTGATCCGTCCGCGCCGACGAGTTCGCCGGTCGTGTGCGCGTTCGCGCGGAACATTGGAAATTGCGCGGCAGTCTCGGTAACAGTTTGCACCAGTTCGTCGAACGCCTTGTCGCGCGCCGCGCCCACAGTTGCCACCGCGCCAGCAACTAGCGCGCCGAGTTTCAAAAATTGACGCCGTGAAAAATGTTTTGCCATCAGTGCTCCTTCACTCTTATCTGATCTGCGCGTCTCTGCGTCCGCGCTTGCTTATGCCGCGCGAATCGCCGCGACCAGGTCTTGCGTATTCACCAACCGACGTTGTTCTTGATGATAAATGTGCAGTGCTTCGTCGGTCAGCGAAAGTCGAATAATTCGTAAATGCTCGTTCTCGTACGTTAATCGCGCGAGCGCTTTCATCAACCCGGTTTCGCTCTGATCACCATCGTCCTCGACCAGGACAATGTCCGGATTGAGCGCGCGAATTTGAATCAACGCGGTTTCCGGATCGGTTTCGATGCCGAGTGAATCCACACCCTCGCGGCGCAACAATAAATGCACGACTTCACACACAAGCCGGTTCACGCAAATTACATATACCCGCGGTGGATTCACATTTCACCTTTCGAGGTGGGACA
Organism: Chloroflexota bacterium; assembly: GCA_016223105.1. Lineage (GTDB taxonomy): Bacteria > Chloroflexota > Anaerolineae > UBA4142 > UBA4142 > JACRPR01. The sequence continues at coordinate 9,215 of JACRPR010000161.1, forward strand.
ATCAGATTTCATTTTCCTGCCACAGAGATCACAGAGGAAAATATTTTTCTCTGTGATCTCTGTGGCTACTTTGGCAATGTCAGATTCGGGTGTCACCCTGAAGCGAAGGGTCTCGCGCGCACAGAGCGGGATTCTTCGCTATGCTCAGAATGACAGTCGAACGTGTGTGCGGAATCTGACATTGCCAAACTACTTGCTGTGCGTGAGTCGTAATCCCAGACTGTCGCCGATGATGTACGCACTGCCAAGCACTAACGCTAAAATCGAGACGCCGAACTGAGTTTGGATCGGAAATGATTGCCGTGGTTCGGTTTGCGCCGCGAGTGCGTTGATCATTCCCTCTTTGG
>JACRPR010000167.1 GCA_016223105.1 Chloroflexota bacterium
CCACCGGTTTGATCTTGTTCCGCTCCGCGATTTTGATGATCGTCACGTACGTCTTGATCTATTTTTTCTTTGCCACACCGGGTTCGGTGCCGCGCGGCATCGTCGGTTATCAAGGCGCGGCGAGCGTGATCGTGATCGCGTTGTGGCGGATGCTATACATTCTCGCGCTTCAACGCCCCGCGTTCGCGCGCCCGATCATTATCGTCGGCGCGGGTTGGGCGGGGCAAACGATCGCGCAAGCAATTCACCAATCGGCGGGCGCGCATTATCGCATCCTGGGTTTCGTAGACGACGATCTGGAAAAACTGGGTCAGACCATCGGCGAAAAACCGGCTCTGCCGGTCATCGGCGCATCGCGCGATTTGGCGCGGCTCGTCAAAGACTATTCCGTCCCCGAAGTGATTCTCGCGATCACCCACAATTTGCACACGACCTTGTTTCAAGCCGTATTGGATTGCAAAGAGCAAGGCGTTCAAATTACCTTGATGCCGGTGTTGTTCGAGCAACTCACCGGGCAGGTGCCCATCGAACACATTGGCGATAATTGGAATATCGCACTGCCGCTCGATTCGGCGGAAGCCGGTGGATTTTACCCAATCGCGAAACGCGTTTTCGATGTAACCGGTGCGTTGATCGGACTCGCGCTCTTGCTTCCATTTTTTCCGATCATCGCGCTCGCAATTTGGATCGATTCGCGCGGTCCGTTGTTTTACACACAAGCGCGCGTCGGCAAGGGCGGCAAAGTGTTCGATCTGATCAAACTGCGGACGATGATCGTGGACGCGGAAGCCGATGGGCACGCGCAACGCGCGCAGATGCGCGATCCACGCATCACGCGCGTCGGACGACTCTTGCGAAAAATGCGGCTCGATGAAATGCCGCAACTCATCAACATTCTCAAAGGCGATATGAGCGCGGTCGGTCCGCGTCCCGAACGCCCGGAGCATCTCGCGGAATTGGATCGCGTGATACCGTTTCATCGTTTGCGGAACGCGGTCAAGCCGGGAATGGCGGGCTGGGCGGTCGTGAATTACGATTACATTGACAGCGTCGCGGACGCGCGGATTCGATTGCAGTACGATCTGTACTACATCAAACATCAATCGCTAATGCTCGACATCAGTATTCTCTTGCGAACGATGGGGCATATGCTGATGTTGAAAGGCAGATAGCGCGTACGAACATTCAGACTTGCGCCGTTTCCAAAAACTTCGCAAGTCTAAATCGCGTAAAAAAATAATCGCGCCGGATTTTTTCCGGCGCGATTTTTTGTTTGGAATCGAGCGTTTACGCGGTGCTTTGCGCGTTCACGCAACCCGCTAAAGCGTCGAATCCAGCAATTGCGAAAATTCATTGGATAAAAAACGAACACGGATAAAAATATCCGTGTTCGCTTGTATCTCTGGGAAATTTTTTTGCGCGATTTTTTATTCTGGATTTTTGGGAATGCGACATCGGCACGCGTCCGCGCCGAGATTCATACAAGATACTTCCTGAATCGGAAAACTTTTGTCGGTGAGCCACTTCATCGCTTCCATCAATCCGCCCATCGTTACCGCGCAACAGGGCGCGGGGTGCTTGGGGCGATAGAGACAGATGCAATGATCCACAACCCAGGTAAAACTTTCCGCGTCCTCTTCCAAACGCGTCGGTTGATTCACGGTCTTGTTCGCCGCGCCGACCATTTGCTCGAGAAGCAATTTCATTTTTGCGGTCATCGGCAAGGGCATCATTTTAAGCGCCTGCCCGGCGAGACCCAGCACCGCGGATTGTTCTTTCATCGCGTACGAAAAGGTCGCGCGTCCAACGCGCAACAGCACGGCTTTTGCGCCGCGCCCGCCGACCACATCTTCCACCGCTTGTTCGACCGCGGCGTAATCGCTAAAGCGCGCGCCCAGCTCTAAATTTTTCGGCGGCATATGTCCGATGTAACGTTGCAACTGGGCTTTGTTCAAAACCGCTTTCAAGCCGTCCGCGCCCAACACATCTTCAACTGCAAACATCAGGAGACGCAGGGCGTCATTCGGCATCATTCGCTCTTCAGGCATCGGTGACTCCTTTGTCTAGCGCTTGCGCGCCGGAGCCGGTTCTTCCGGCGCGGTTTCGAGAATGACGTACAACAACTCGAGCAGAATGTTCTTGACGCTTTCTTTGCTCGTCGCGACGCACGGCAACACGCGCACATTCGAATCCAGACCCAGCGCGATTTTCAAATCATCGGCGGGCCAAGCATCCTCATCGTCTTGCTTGTTCGCCGCGATGACGAACGGGGTGTTGCTGTACGACCGAAACGTATCTAAAATCCGGCGCGCTTCGCGAAATGTTTCCGGGCGCGAACTGTCAATCAACACGACAAAGCCCAGCATCCCTTCGGACAAAATCTCCCACATAAAATCGAAACGTTTTTGCCCGGGCGTGCCGAACAGATAGAGCGCGAGGTCTTTATCAATCGTGATGCGCCCAAAATCCATCGCGACCGTCGTTTGATTTTTGACGTTGCGCGTCTCATCGGTGATTTTGCGTTCCGTCCGCACGACCGGAATTTCGCTGACACTGCCGATGAAAGATGTTTTGCCCGAGTTGAACGGGCCGGTAATGACCATCTTGACGGTTTGCATTCGGATTCCAAAAAGTGAGATGAATATGAACTGTCATTCTGCGCGAAGCGAAGAATCCCCGCGTTGTGTGCGAGACCCTTCGCTGTGCTCAGGGTGACATTGGATTTAGAGCGAGCGCAAGCGATCGATCACGCGCGTAATCAAACTGCGTCCGACCGGCGCGGATGGCACCGGCGCGGTCGCGCGGGGCGCGCTTGCCGCGACCGGCGAGGGCAACACATCCACCAGCCCGGCGGTTTGCAGACCATACACAATGCGCCGAATTTGAAATTCATCAATCTTGAGAAAACTCGCGATTTGGCGAATCGTATTGCGCGAATTGATGAACGACACGACTTTCCATTGTTCAACGCTGAGACTAACGTTGCGTAAATTGAGATCGGGACGCTCGGCGAATTTGAGCGGCACATCGAGGTCGGGCAGTTCATCTTTGAGATGTTCCCACTCTTGCACGCGGCGCGTGCCTTCGATGATCAAATGATCGAGCGTCACCGCGACGGTGATGCGTTCATCCGGCGGCAAGAGATTGGGATCGAATCGGAAATTGCCGGAACGCCAGGTGAAAATTTGGTACACGGCTTCGAGCAAATAATTCTTGACGCCTTGAATAATATCTTGTTGATTCAAGATGCCGTTTTGAATCAACAACAAACCGAGTTCTTTGTCGGTGTCGACGCGCGAGCGCGCGTGAATCGCTTTGGCTTGTTCGGGCGTGAGTTTGCCGACGCGCACCATAATCTCGGTGAGGCGCGGCGCTTTGCCATCGAGCGCGGCTTGAATCAGTTTGCCCTCTTTGAAATAAAGCCGCGCATCGGCGCGACTGGCTTCGTTCTCGATGGCGAGCGCGCCGGTTTTATGGGCGAGGTAAATCAGATTGAGGAGTTGGTTCAAACCAACGTCACGAAGATTGCCTTTGATTGCCATTGTGGTTGCCCCAAGAATTGCGGCTATTATAACCACAATGGCGATGCAAGTCAACCAAACGACGCGCCCTGGGTGTGCGTCAGATTTTTGGATGATGCGTAGGGGCGAAGCATTTTTCGACGGTAGTTCCGTCGAAAAATGCTTCGCCCCTACCGATCCAAAATTTTGACGCACACCCACGCGCACTCGCGCGCGGATCTTGCAGGCGCGGCGCGACTTGGCTCATTCAAAAAAAATGCATGCCATTTCCAATCGCCGCGCGTTTCTGCCGTTTCAAAAATCAAACGTCTGGAAGAATTTTCATTCTTCCAGACGCGCCGGTTAAACTTGAATGTACTGTTTCCACTCCGGGAGAATTTCCGAGGTCAACACGAGATAGGTCGCGCGTGGAATCTTGGGCTCAAAGTTGGGATCGGAAAACCGCATGCCGGCTTCATGCACCGAGCGCCCGCCTTTACGCGATTGACACATGCGGCACGACGCGACCGTATTCGTCCAGGTGTTCGCCGGTTCGCCGGTCTTTTTACATTTCCATTGTGGGACAACGTGATCCACCGTCGCGTCGCGATGCGTCATTTTCGCGCCACAGTACCGGCAGATGTAATGATCGCGCACTAACACGCCGCGCCGCGACCAGGTCGCGTGGCGTTGCGGCACATGCACGTACCGCTTGAGCACAATCACGCTCGGGCGCGGCAACGCGCGATTGACCGATTTAATCGCGCGCCCGGGACGCGTCTCGACAACCTCCGCTTTGCCGGCGAAAAGCAATGTCAGCGCGCGCGATAAATTGATCAACCGCAACGGTTGATACGTGTTGTTGAGCAATAAAACCGACTGAACCACATGCCCCCCTCGTAGAGCCCTCCGCTCCACGCCGCGATGCGTTCACACGCGCGACCCGCGCGCAACAAAAACGCGAAGCGAGACCAGGTCTCCCTTCGCGGGCACGTTCATGTAAATAAAAACGCGAAGGGAAAAACAATCCTTCGCGCCGAGAGCGAAATGCGCCGACTTGGCACGGCTAGCCCAATCTCCTCTCTCTCGACGCGCGGCAAGGCATGTTGCTTTGCGTCACGCGCAGACCCGCACCGGTCTGCCCACGCGCGCGCCAACATCCTGCCGAAAAAAGTTGAATTGCAAATTCAGAAAGGAATTTCATCGTGGCGCTATTCTAGCAAAGAGAACCGGGATTGTCAAATTATTGATCGCGGATCGCGGTGTCGGGGTGAAGCATCCTGAGCGGAACGGAGCGAAGCGGAGTGGAGTCGAAGGATGCGGCTCGCGGAAAGTACCGCATCCTTCGACTCCGCTCAGGATCCTTCGACTCCGCTCAGGATGCTTCGACTCCGCTCAGGATGCTCCGACTCCGCTCAGGATGCTCCGACTCCGCACGGGATGCTTCGCCCCTCCGTTTGCCCGGACTGGGTGTGTGTGGTATACTTTTCGCGGGGAGGTGAGGATGAAAATTACACGCACCCATATTGCACTCGTTGTTCTCGCACTGTTACTCGTACTCATCCTACTCGGCAGATGCGGTTTTCTCGCAACGCCATAAATCGCGTGCATGAGGTGGAGATGAGTTTACTTGGATTTAATCCGCTTGATCTAACATTGTTCCTGCTCGCGGTTCTCGCGTTGATCATCGGGTTTACGCAAGGGCTGTTGCGACAAGTCATCGCGCTCGCCGTGCTGTACATTGCGACCATTCTCGGCGCGCAGTACTATCCAACCCTAAGTAGTTGGATGGTCGGGCTAGCGCGCTTGGCGGCATCCACGCGTTTTGTCAACGCGATCGCGTTTGCGATCATCGTCATTTTTATTGTCGTGGTGCTAAACATTTTGGCATACGACGCTTATCGCTCAACCAAAATCCGCATATTTCCCTTGCTGGATTATTTGGGTGGCAGTATTCTCGGTTTGACCACTGTGATCATCGCGCTCAGTTTAATTTTGCCGGTGCTTGAATTTTCCATCGTCGAAGCGTGGCCCCCCGGCTATGAACAAATCCGCGCACAATTGCGCGAGTGGCTCAGCACCGCGCGACTCGTGCCGTACTTTCAACTGGTTAAACCATTGCTCCTCGACGCACTACGCTTTTGGCTTCCTTCGGGATTGCCCGCGATTTTCAACCTGGGCTAGTCAGGGCGAGGGCTCCTCGCCCTTTTTAATTGACCATGAATCCAAAATATCTTCGCGCCCTCGAACTCGATAAAATTCTCGCGCGCCTCGCCACGCACACCGCGTTCGCCGCGAGCGCGGAACGCGCGCGCGCGCTCGCACCCGTGACCGATCCTGAAATTCTCGCGCGGCGTCAAACCGAAACGACCGAAGCCGTCGCGCTCCTCGATCAACATCCCGAAACCGGGATCGGCGGGGCGCGCGATGTGCGCGGCTATACCAAAAACGCGCGCATCGGCGCGTTGCTCGCGCCAACGGACTTGATCGAAATCCGGCAAACATTGATCGCCGCGCGCACCCTGCGCCGTTCACTCGGACGCTGGGACACGCTGTACCCGCGTCTCGCCGCGCGCGCCGCCGCGATGATCGAACTGCCAACGCTCGAAGATGCAATCGCGCGCGCCGTGAATGATCGCGGCGAAATCGCGGACACGGCATCGCCGGAACTCGCGCGCATCCGGCACGAACTCAACGCGATGCGCGGTCGCTTGATGGACAAATTGCAACGGCTCATCACGTCGGCGGCAACCGCGAAATATATTCAAGAGCCGATCATCACGCAACGCGATGGGCGGTACGTGATTCCACTGCGCGCGGAAGCGAAAGGGCGCATTCCTGGGATCGTGCACGACACCAGCGCGAGCGGCGCGACCATTTTCATCGAACCGCTCCCGGTCGTCGAGATGGGCAATCGCGTGCGCGAGTTGGAACGCGCGGAAGAACGCGAAATCGAACGCATCCTGCGCGAACTCACCGCGCGCGTCGCCGACAACGCAGACGCGCTCGACGCGACGGTAGACGCGCTCGCGGAACTCGACCTGGCTTTTGCGAAAGCGAAATACTCGGTCGCGATGCGCGGCACCGAGCCGGAGATTGTCATTGCGAGCGAAGCGAAGCAATCTCCGTCCAGCCGCGCGGGGATTGCTTCGCAAACTGCGCTCGCAATGACATCGCTCCACCTGATCGAGGCGCGGCATCCGCTCCTCGACCCGGATCAAGTCGTGCCCATCACCGTGCAACTCGGCGGCGCGTTTTCGATTCTCGTGATTACGGGTCCAAACACCGGCGGCAAAACGGTAACGCTCAAAACCGTCGGCTTGCTCGCGGTGATGGCACAATGCGGTTTGCACATTCCCGCGCGCGCCGGTTCGCGCCTGCCAATTTTTTCCGGCGTCTTTGCCGACATCGGCGACGAGCAATCCATCGAACAATCGCTTTCGACTTTTTCCGGGCATCTCAAAAACATCATCGAAATTTTGCGCGATGCGGACGCGCGCGCGCTCGTGTTGTTCGACGAACTCGGCGCGGGCACGGATCCAATCGAAGGGTCTGCGCTGGCGCGCGCGATTTTGGCGAACCTGCTCGAGCGCAAAATTCCCGCGCTCGTCGCGACGCATTACGCGGAATTGAAAGCGTTCGCGCAAATTACGCCGGGCGTGCAAAATGCCTCCGTCGAATTTAACGTCGAAACACTTTCGCCGACGTACCACTTGACGATTGGCTTGCCGGGACAATCGAACGCGTTCGCGATTGCGACGCGGCTGGGTTTGGATCGCGCGCTGATCGAGCAAGCGCGCGCGAATGTCGCGCGCGGCAATGTCGAAATGGAAACCATGCTCGCGGAAATTAAACGCGCGCGGCAAGACGCCGCCGCCGCGCAGGCGCACGCGGAACTCGCGCAACGCGACGCGGAGCAACGCGCGCGCGACGCGCGACGGATCGCGCGTGAAACCGAGCAGGCACGCGCGGATATTTTGCAACGCGCGCGCGCCGACGCGCAAGCCGAAATCGAACTCGCGCGCGAAGAGTTGAATCGCTTGCGCCAGGAATGGCGCGCGGTCGCGGTTACGCGCGATTTCGTCGCGAACGCGCAATCGAAATTAGACGAGCTCGCGCGCGAACTTCCCGCGCCGGTCGCGCGCACAATGCCCGCGCCCATCCCCACCGCGCCGGGTCAAGTACGCGTCAGCGATTATGTGTGGGTCGCGCGTTTGAATCAGCGTGGGCAAGTGATCGCGCTCGATGCGAGCGGCGCGGATGTGCAAGTCGGAAATTTTCGCGTGCGGCTCAAAGCCGATGAACTGCGCGAAAAAATCAGCGCGCCGGAGATTCCGGTCGAGCCGGTCGTGAGTGCGGTGTCTGTGCCGGAAGTGGAATCGCCCGGCATCGAAGTCAGTTTGCGCGGGATGCGCGCGGATGAAGCGCTCGACACGCTCGAAAAATATCTGGATCGCGCATACCTCGCCGGCTTGCCGTACGTGCGAATCATTCACGGCAAAGGCACCGGCACGTTACGCAAACTCGCGCGCGACGCGATGCGCCAGCATCCGCTCGTCGCGGACATTCGCGAAGCGCAACAACACGAAGGCGGCGAGGGCGTTACCATCGCGAAAATGGTGAGCCGGTAAAAACTCGGACTGTCGTTACGCGCGAAGCGAAGCAATCCCCAACTTGTTGTGCGGGGATTGCTTCGCTTCGTGGTTTAGAAAGTGTTTTGAAATTCGTGGGGCGGGCTTCGCTTCGCGTGCCCGCATCGGCGGCTTGGAAAAGCCGCACCACAGTCAATTTCAAAACACTTTCGGTTCTCCGGGAATTGGTGGGGTTAGTCGCGTAGCATAGCGCCTTGTGCGCGTACTTTTCCATTTCAACGCCCACAAGGGGCTATGCTACCCCACTAA
>JACRPR010000168.1 GCA_016223105.1 Chloroflexota bacterium
ATGACTGAGTGCGACCATCCGCGGAAAATCTGCGCCGACGCGTTCGACCGCGCGCGTGCCCAAGCCCCACACCATTCGCACGAAACCATCTTCGCGCCGAATTTGCGGATTCCATCTAAACGGATTGTGACTGTACGCGACGCCCGCGAGCGTCGGGAAAAAATATTTTCCGCGCGGCGCGCCTTGCACTTCTTGAATCAAGATCGCCATGCGTTCGTCGTAGTCCAACAAGTGCATGCGCCGCCGATACGCGAGCGCGTCCGGGTTGAGCGCGCTCGCGTAAATGCGTTTGATCGCGGTCGCGAGCGCGTTTAAATTTTCTTCGTGCGTGCCTTGATTCGGACAAAAGAAACTATCGTACTTGCCCGCGAACGACGTGCCGAAATTATCTTCGAGCAAACTCGACGAGCGCACGATGATCGGATGCCTGCCGATTTGTTTGAGCAGATCGCGCAAGTGTTCGGCGATTTCTTCCGGCAAGCGCGATTCGAGATACGCTTTGATCACGGATGGATATTCGGCTTCGATCTGTTCGAGCGGTTTGTATTTTTGATCCACCGAGAACAATAAATTGTTCATCGAATTGAAATCGTAAAGCACCGATGATCCAATGTACCACGAATTTGGCACGACCAGGTGATCGCGCAAATCGTTATCGTCTTGCGCCGCAGTTGCTTGCAAAATTTTCCACGCCAGCAACATTCCCGCCGCCTTGCCGCCGATCTTGCCGTCGCCGATGCGCCGCTGACGAATTTCTTTCAGATCGGAAATCTCGAACCATTCTTTCGCGATGCGAATAAATCCCAGGTGATCGCTCATCAACGTTTTCAAAACGACGACGACCATTTCTTGCAAGTGATGGCGCAATTGTTGGCGTTCGTCCGAGGGCAACGCTTCGTACCGTTCGCCTTGCGCCAGTACCATATCAATCGGCGCAAGTTCCGGGTTGAACGACAAGATCACTTTTTGGCTCGGATTGCGTTCCGCGACCGCGCTCTGCACGATGGACTCGAATAATTCGTGCGGTAGATTATACGCGAAATAAAAATCGGTGAGATAATCGCGCGTCTGTTGTTTGCGGCGTTCCCAAATTTCCGCGGATTCTTGGACGAGCGGATCGTCGAGCCCTTCGAGTTTTTGCGATTGCTCGGCTTTGAAACGCACTTCGTTTTCAAAATCAGCGCGCGTGATCACGCCGCGCGCAAACAGTTCGCCGCGCATCCGCGCGCGAATTTTCGGCGCGAGGATCGGGTATTGCAAAATTTCCAAATATAATTTTACAACCTTGGGCACTTTGGACGATTCGGGTGGCATACCATGCTCCACTGTCATTGCGAGCGGAGCGAAGCAATCCCCAACCTGCAACGCGGAGATTGCTTCGCTTTGCTCGCAATGACATCAATTATAGTCGCGTAATCAAAACCTTTTCGATTTTTGGACCGTTCATTCCGGTAATCGTCAATTTGAGATTGTCCAATTTGATTTGTTCGCCTTCGCGCGGAATGTGACGCAAGGTGTGCAAAATAAATCCCGCGACCGTTTCGTACCCGTCGCTTTCGGGCAGACGAATTCCCAACTGCGCGTTGACCTCTTCGACTTGAAGTTGCGCGTCGATCTGGGTTGTGTGTTCGTCAATCGTTTCGACGGACAATTCTGCCGGCGCGACTTCATCGCCGAGCCGCCCGACGATTTGCTCGACCAGGTCTTCGAGCGTGACCATTCCCGCCGTGCCGCCGAATTCGTCAATCACAATCGCGATCTGAATTTTTTGATTTTGCATTTCCGCGAACAAGCGCCCGACGCGTTTCGCTTCCGGCACAAAGAGCGCGGGACGGGCGAGTGATTTAGCGGTCGCATCGAGCGCGCGCGCGCCGTCGGCGGCAATCGCGTGCAAGACATCTTTGATCGCGATAAAGCCGGTAACATTGTCCACGCTATTCGCGTAAATTGGATAACGCGCATGGCGCACTTCGCTGAATGTTTGCAAAAATTCTGCGATGGTGGTATTCTCGTCAACGGCGGTCATCGCGGTGCGCGGAATCATCAGCTCGCGCACGAGCCGATCTTCGAACTCGAACACATTGTGCAACATTGTTTTTTCGTGCGGTTCGAGTTCGCCCGAAGCGGTGCTCGCGCTGACGAGCATTTTCAATTCTTCGACCGAGTGCACAAGTTGATGTCCCGCCGGACGATGCAATCCGATCAATTTGAGCAAACCGTTACCGGTGCCGTTCAAAGCCCAAATTGCCGGTCGAAAAATATTTTCAAATAAAACGGTTGGCTTGGCGACGACAAGCGCGGTTTGTTCGGGATACGCGAGCGCAACCGATTTCGGCCGCAAAAATCAGCGCGGCAACACTGGCTAATTTGACGACCGTTAAAAGCGGCTCCTCCATTTGTTCTCCCAACCGTTTTGCGGTTTCTACTATTTTACCACAAGGACTCGGCTTTGAGCAAAGCATCCGCGCCCGGCAAAATCATTCTTTTCGGCGAACATGCCGTCGTATACGCGCGCCCAGCGATTGCGGTGCCGGTGTTTCAGGTGCGCGCGGAGGTGGAGCTTGAGAGATTAGAGATTGAGAGATTGGAGATTGACGCGGCGGATTTAGACAAGCGATACACATTACAAGACGCGCTGCCGGATGATCCGATTGCGACGATCATTCGCTTGACGTGCGCGCGATTAAATGTTGAGCCGAATGGCTTGCGCGTGCGTGTGCGCTCGACGATTCCGATTGGCGGCGGATTGGGAAGCGGCGCGGCAGTTTCGGTCGCGATCGCGCGCGCATTCGCGCAACATTTTTCTGTCACACTGAGCGCAGGCGAAGCGTCCGCGCTCGCGTTCGAAGTTGAAAAATTGCATCACGGCACGCCGAGCGGAATTGATAACACCGTGATCGCGTTCGAGCAACCGGTGTATTTCGTGCGCGATCAACCGATCGAATCGTTTCGCGTCGCGCGCCCGTTCACGATTGCGATTGCCGACACCGGCATTGCCGCGCCGACAAAAATCGCGGTCGGCGATGTGCGCCGCGCGTGGCAAGCGGAGCGCGCGCGGTACGAATCGCTCTTCGATCAAATCGGATCGATCGCGCAAAAAGCGCGCGCGGCAATCGAGCGGGGGAATGTTGAATCGCTCGGCGCGTTGATGAACGCGAATCAAGCACTGTTGCGCGCTCTGGGCGTATCGTCGCCGGAAATTGAAACGCTGGTTGACGCGGCATTGCGCGCGGGCGCGTCCGGCGTGAAACTATGCGGAGCCGGGCGCGGCGGCAATGTGATCGCGCTGGTGGATGAGGTTACACAAGACAAAGTTGCGCGCGCGTGGCGCGACGCGGGCGCGCGGAATGTGATTATAACCCAGGTGAACTAGGTGTAATTGAACCTATGCGTGGACACTCTACGATTGAACATCGGGCTAACGCAAAATACTGTGGCGCTGTTGGAGACCGCATTGCCAGGCAGCAACCTTTTCAAAATGGCAAAACCGATCTTGCCAAAATACTCAATCTAGGAGAAAAACATGAAACGCCGACTGGGTTTGATCGCGTATGGATTCTTGGCTCTGGTGTTGGTGGCATCGAATGCTTCTCCCTTGCGAACCTGGGAATCGAAACCGGCGCGGACGGTTGCCGGTGAAACATCGCGTTTTGGAATGAATGCCGGGATTGGCGCGCTGGATTGGGATCCCGCGGAAATGTTCGCGGACGTGATGAAGACCTGGCGCGATGTGACCCAACCGGACGGTGTCACGCCGGTGGCGGTGGATGCCACGGGATGGCCCCTCGCCGATTGTAGGTTTCTTGTGTGGCACGGCTTGAACCGCGCGGCGGGAACGTATCATTTGAAATTGATCGGCAGTGTCGCGACCATCTCAGCCGCCGGCGCGACCATCCAGAACATTGCCTACGACGCTCCCGCCAACACAACGACCGCCAACGTTGTCATTGACGGTTTAACAAATTATCTGTACCTCACGTTCACCGGCACGAACGGCGGAGTGAAGAATGTGCAGTTGATGATGCCAGGACATAATTTTGGTGAAACCTGGAATCACGCTTTTCTAACCGCGCTCGCGCCAATTCCGGTGATTCGTTTGATGGATTTCACCGCGACCAATTGGAATCATGAAGTGAATTGGTCGGACCGCACTCTGCCCAATGCCGCGACCCAGCAAAGTCACCCGACTGGTTATGGTTGGCAAGGCAGGGGCATCGCGTGGGAATTTGCAATTGATTTGTTGAACACGACGAACAAGGATGGCTGGATCAACATTCCAGCAGAAGCAAGCGACGCGTATGTGAACAGTTTGATCAATCTGATCAGAAACGGCGGAAACGGATTTGCTCCACTTGAAGCGGAACGCAAGTTGTACATTGAATACAGCAACGAAGTGTGGAATGGCGGCTTCGACCAGGCGCAATATAATTACGCGCAAGCCGTTGCCGAAGTGAACGCCGGCAATTCACCCTTGAACTTTGACGGTGAAACCAATACGTATTATTGGGGTTGGCGACGCGTGGGCAAACGCCTCGTCGAGATCAGCAAACAATTCCGCGCCGCGTTTGGCGACGCGCAAATGATGACGCGCTTTCGTCCCGTGCTTGCCTGGCAAACTGACAACGGGCAAGCAACCGCAAGCCACCAGCTGGATTTCATCCAAAAGTTTTACGGCACCAGTCATTGGGGCTACGCCGATCCGCACCCGGTCAATTACTATTTGTGGTGCGGTGGCGGCGCGTTGTATCACGACGATATTCCGCTCGCGCAAGACACGGATTTCAAAAATGCCGTGCAGACCGATTCCAAGTTTGCCGCGGCGTACGGCATCGCCTATTGCAATTACGAAGGGGGCATTTACTTTGACGGGCAGGACGACCCAGATTGGTTCGCGCCCTGGGTCACGCAAAACATGCTCGACCATTTTCAGTATTACGAAGAACACGGTGGAGGGTTGTGGATGTATTTCACGCTGGCGGCGACGTGGGAAAATGGTTTGGGCTTTGTCCGCACCATTCGCGATTTAAACACGCGCAAGTACGATGCCATCGTGCAACTATCCCAACAAACGCAAGCTTGGGAAAACACCTTCGGCGCGACTCTGCCGATGAGCAAGGATGGTGGGGATTTTTCGCTGATTCTGGGGGATTGGGCGACGCCCGGACCGGGAGCGACCACGCTTTCTCTAAATGCTTGGCGCGCCTATCACTTTGATGCGAACTATTCAGGCACATATAAAGTCTGGATTGAATACAGGTCAGCCGCGAATATCGATCTGAACCTTTACGCCGGGAGTGACCGTGTCGCTACGCTCACCGCGAACACCAACGGCAGTCCGGCGATTTCGACGCAGTACCTGTTCAATGCGACCAAAGGATTGTGCGCGATCCGGGTCGAAAATTTCGGCGTAACCGGCTTCGATCTCATCAAGGTCAATGTTGAATTCGTGTTTCCCACTTTCCACTTGCCGTTTACGCGGAAAGGTCAATAATAGACATTATCGGAAATAACGTGGCGCGGCTTTTCCAAGCCGCCGAATGCGGGCTAGAAAGCCCGCGCCACGTTATTTCCGATAAAGTCTAATCTTTTGGGACTTGTGGAAATGGTGAGTGTGCCCGGCGCGCATTGAATTTTCCAATGCGCGCCGATTTGTTTGATCGGCGCGTCGAGAATTTCCGATTCGTCGTACGCGATTGCATCGCGCACAACAAATTGTTCGTCCGCGATCTTGAATGTGATCGCGCGATTCCATTCGGCGATGCCGCGAATAAAATTGAATGCGCGCCGCGCCGACCACTCGCGTGTGATAATGAAATCGTCATCGCGCGGCGCGGGCGCGCGTGGAAAATCACCTTCGATTTGCGGTGTGTGCGTGAATGTGTCCGCGCGAATCGCGTCGAGCGCGTTCAGCAACAATCGCGCGCCACGTTCCGCGCAAATTCGTTCGGCATCGCTGTACGTGATTCCATGGGGCAGAGCGACGCGCGTTTGCGAAACAATGTCGCCGTGATCCGCGCGCGGATCGAGCAAATGCAACGTGATGCCCGCGTGCTCCAAGCCATCGTGGAAAATCCAAAACAATGGCGATGCGCCACGATATTCCGGGAGTAACGCGGGATGCAAATTCAACGCGGCGCGCATTGCAATTTGAAAAATCGTGCGTGGCAAAATTTTGGGAAAGCACGCGACGCAGATCACATCGGGTTGCAAATTTGCAATCATCGCGCGCGTGTGCGGATGCGATAAGGTCGCGATTTCCAAAACCGGAATTCCGGCGTCCCACGCCATTTGAATAATGTTCGGCTCGCGCGCATTTTGAATCATTGGAATTTCGGTAACGAGACGCGCGGGCGGTGCAATAAAACGCGCGTCGGCTTCAATCGGTGCGTGCGTCGGACGCGGCACGATAATCGCGTTCACGCGCACGCGTTCATCCGCAAGCAAAGCCGCGAGCGGCGCGCGCGAAAACAATCCCTCCATTCCGAACAACACAACGCCAAGTTTAGACATTGACAACTCGCGATGATACTTTTATACTGCGGCTCGAATCTCGCAATCTCTGAATCTCTTTTGGAAAAAGGATCACAATGGCTCGAATGGTCAAGTGTGCCAAGTTAGGACAAGAGTTGCCCGGTCTCGAACGAATGCCGCCCGTGCCGGGCGAAATGGGCAAGCGAATTTTTGAAAACATTTCGCAAGCCGCATGGGATTTGTGGAAGCGTCAACAAATGTTGTTGATTAATCATTACGGTCTCGCGCTCGCCGACCCCGAAGCGCAAAAATTTCTCCGCCAGCAGATGGAAGAATTTTTATTTGAGGACCAAGTGAAAGTGCCGGAGGGCTGGACGCCGGAAGGACAGGGAACGCAGGGCAAGGGAACTGGCGCGCCGAAAAAAAAGTAGAACGAAAATTGCTTTTGCGGCTTCGATGCCCGCGACCCCGTTCAACAACCCCGCGCTTGGAATCGGAATCATCATCACCCCGCCCGCGCGATTTTCGCGCGCGAGCGATTGCACATCCAGCCCCATCGCTTGGCGAATGATCAATTCCTCGAGCGAAATTTCCTCTGTGCCAAAGCGCAAAATTTTCGCGCACAAGCCGCCGATGGAGCGCCCCGCGACCTCGACGATCCACACACCCGCGTCATTCACGCGCAATTCCGCGTGAATCGGTCCCTCGCGCAAACCGATTGCCGCGCACGCGCGCATCGCGCCATCAAAAATCGCGTCCTGGGTTGCGCGCGCCAATCGCGACGGCGTGACGTAAATCGTCTCCTCGAAAAATGGACCGATGAGCGGATCGGGTTTATCAAACAGCGCGAGCGGATGCAAACGTCCCCCTGAGAGAATCCCTTCGAGCGCGACTTCGATCCCAGGAATGTAATCCTCGATCAAAATGTTTGGATCGCTTCCGGTTTTGCGAATGATCGCGCGTGTGCGCTTGAACGCGGCGATCAACTCGCCGGGATCGTTCGCGCGAATGACGCCCTGGCTTGCGGAGAGCATCGTCGGTTTGACGACGCAGGGATAATCGAGCGATGGCGCGAACGCGCGCGGGTCATCGTCAATCGAAAATAAACGATAACGCGGGCTGGGCACATTTTGTTCGCGCAATCGTTCGCGCATCGCGAATTTATTTTTTGCCGCGTATGCCGCGTCCGGCGAATTGTGCGAGATGTCGAGTTCTTCGCACGCGCGGGCGGCGATCACACTCGCGTCATCATCCACCGCGAGAATCGTTCGTACTGGATTTTGTTTCGCGTATGCGATCACATCGTCCGCCGCGCGCATCGGATCGGCGAATTGCAGTGGCAAGGTCGGTTTGTAGTACTCTGCCAATTCTTTCGGCAGATTAATTCCTTTGACGATTTCTAATCCCAATCGTTCAGCGGCATCCACAAACGGATTTGCGCGATACGTGCGACTGCCGAGCAAAAGAATGATTCGGTTTTGAATTTGTTCGGGTGTGAGCATAATTATTTTTCTGGTATAATCGTTGCAAAGATTGTACTGTGAGTTGAACCAAACGTCAATCGTGATTCTGTCATTGCGAGCGGAGCGAAGCAATCCCCAACTTGCACGCGGGGATTGCTTCGTCGCTCCGCTCCTCGCAATGACAATGGCAAATCAATGCGCCAAATTATTCATCTCGATCTCGACGCGTTTTTTGCGGCGGTTGAGGTTTTGCTAAATCCCGAATTAAAAGACCAGCCGCTCATCGTGGCGTACGATGGCGCGCGCAGTGTCGTTACAACCGCGTCGTATCCGGCGCGCAAATTCGGCGTCCATTCCGCGATGCCGCTCGCGCGCGCGCGCCAACTTTGCCCGCACGCGATTGTCGTGCCACCGCGCCGCCACGCGTACAGCGAGTACTCGCAACGGGTGATGAACATTTTGCGCGAACACTCGCCGCTGGTCGAGCAGGTTTCGATTGACGAGGCGTATGTCGAAATCGCGCCCGAACGCGATGCGGGCGAAATCGCGCGCGCGATTCAAACGCAGATCAAAAACGAAATCGGTCTTGATTGCACGGTCGCGGTCGCGTGTAATAAACTCGTTTCCAAAGTTGCATGCAACGCGGTCAAGCCGCGCGGGTTTGGCGTGATCGCGCCGGGGGACGAAGAAAAATTTCTCGCGCCGCTCGCGATTGAGCGTCTGCCCGGCGCGGGCAAGGCGACGCGCGCAAAACTCGCGCGCTGGAATGTGCAAACGATTGGCGATCTCGCGCGCGTGCCGGTGAACGAACTGCGCGCCGAGTTTGGTAAAATCGGCGAGTATTTGCATCGCGCCGCGCGCGGACTGGATGATTCGCCGGTCGTTACCGAGTGGAATCCGAAATCGGTCAGTCGCGAAAATACGTTCGAGCGCGATGTGCGCGAGGTCGCGCACATCGAAAAATTGATCGCGGAGATGAGCGCGGGCGTCGCGCGTGATCTCGCGCGCGAAGGGTATCGCGCGCGCCCGATTGTTTTAAAATTACGTTACGGCGATTTCACGACACTCACGCGCCAAACGCCTCTGCGCGTGCCGACCGCGCACGCCGACGAAATTCGCGAGCGCGCGTTGTGGTTACTGCGCGCGCATTGGAATCAAAAACGCGCCCTGCGCTTGGTCGGCGTGGGCGCGCATAATTTGATCGAACCATCGGGAACGTGGCAAATGGAATTGCCGGGCTAGCGTAGACTTCCGAAGTTTCAAAAAACTTCGGAAGTCTGCATGCGATTAAACGCGTCCGAACCAAAACAAAATTGCCGCCGAGACCGCGCCCCACAAAACAATTGAAATCGCGAGCGGACGATCGCGCACGAGCATTTCTTCGGGACTGCCGCCTTCGTTTTTGACGTGCACAAGATACAACAAGCGAAACACGATGTAGAGTGCGAACGGAATCGTCAACATCATCGCGCGATTCGCCGGCAAATTTTCCGCGGAAAAAGTGTACAGCGAATATGCCATCACGAACGACGCGGTTGTTACCGCGATCATTTCGTCGAGCAATTCCGGCGTGTACTCTTTCAACACAATCCGATGACTCGTCGCTTCGCCTTCGAGCAAAACAAGTTCGTGGCGGCGTTTGCTGAAACTGATAAACAAGGTCAGCAAGCCGGTGCAAACGAACAACCAATGCGATGCCGGCACCTGGATCGCCGCCGCGCCGCCGAGCGCGCGCAATAAAAATCCGCCCGACACGCTCAACACATCCACAATCACGATATTTTTGAGCCAGTACGAGTAGAGCACATTGTTCGTCAAATAAACCAGCGCGACGACGGCGAACATTGGGTTGAGTAAAAACGCGAGCGGGATCGCGAGCGCGAGTAAAACGATGATCGCGCCAATCGCGTGACTGCGTTTCAACGCGCCTGACGCGAGCGGGCGAAATTTTTTACGCGGATGCTGACGATCTTTTTCGATGTCGGTGATGTCATTGAGCAAATACACGACGCCGGAAAAAATGCAAAACAAAAAAAACGCGCCCGTCGCAATCGCGAGAAATTCCCACATCTTGGGCGTGAACGGTTGCCAGTACTGTTTCAATGTGAACACGAACGGAATGTAGACGAGCAAATTTTTCGTCCATTGTCGCGGGCGCATCGTCTTGAGCATATTCAAAAGCACACTGTCCTCAGATGGGGCGTATAATACGCGGAAACCCGGCAAAATGCAATCGGGGATTTTTGATTTCAGATTTCAGATTTCAGATTTTATCGCACCAATTTGAAATCTGAAATTTGAAATCCGAAATGATTTGACTTTTTCTCTGGTCGCGTTTATCTTTGCGCCGTGCCAAAAAAACGGTTGGATGTTTTGCTAGTCGAGCGCGGTTTGGTTGAGACGCGCCAACGCGCGCAAGCGTTGATTCTCGCGGGCGACGTGCGCGTCGCGGATCGCGTCGTGGATAAAGTTGGCACGCCGATTGCGGAGGATGCCGCGATCGCGATTCGCGCACCGTTGCCGTACGTCGGGCGCGGCGGATTCAAACTCGCGGGCGCGCTGGATGCGTTCGCGCTTGCCCCGCGCGAAAAAATTTGCGCGGACATTGGCGCATCCACCGGCGGCTTTACTGATTGTTTGTTGCAACGCGGCGCGCGGCGTGTGTACACGATTGATGTCGGCTACGGTCAACTCGCGTGGAAATTGCGAAACGATCCGCGCGTGATCGTGATGGATCGCGTCAATATTCGCTTGCTCGACGCGTTGCCCGAACCGCTTGACCTCGCGGTGATTGATGTTTCGTTCATTTCGCTGTCCCTGGTTTTTCCCGTCGTCAAACGATTATTGCAACCGCGCGGCGAAATCGTTGCGCTGGTGAAACCGCAATTCGAAGCCGGGCGCGATCAAGTGGGCAAGGGCGGCATCGTGCGCGATGCGCGCGTGCATCGCGCGGTGCTTGAAAAAATCGCGCGCGCCGCGCGCACAAATGATCTGCATATGCGCGGCATCTGTCGTTCGCCGATCACCGGCGCGGATGGCAACGTGGAATATTTTATTTACTTGAGCGCGGACCCCGCGCCGGAATCGTTCGATGTTGAAAGAGCGCTTGATTACACAGTTACCCAAGACAAGAATTGAATCAACCGAGTTTCGATTTGTGCCGCGCCACATCGGAATTATGATGGATGGCAATGGACGCTGGGCGCAGGCGCGCGGCTTGTCGCGGCGCGACGGACATCGTTTCGGCACGCTCAACGTGCGCCGCGCGCTCGACGCGTGTGCGCGGTACGGTATTCGCATCGTTACGCTCTATGTTTTCTCGACCGAAAACTGGGGCAGACCGCGCGATGAAATCACCGGCTTTTTTGAATTGCTCGCCGAGGTGATTGATCGCGAAACGGAAAATTTCCGGCGCGAGGGCGTGCGGCTCATTCACTCCGGCTCGCTCGACGGCATTCCGCCGGTGCTTGCTGAGAAAGTGACGCGCGCGGTTGCGAACACGCGCGCGAATCGCGCGTACACGCTTAACGTCGCGTTCAACTATGGCGGGCGCGCCGAAATTTTGCGCGCGGTGCAAGAAATTTTGCGCGCGCCCATTTCGGCTGACGCGATTTCGGAAGAATTGTTTGAACGCTATTTGTACACCGCGGGCTTGGGCGATATGGATTTGGTGATTCGCACTGGCGGCGATCAACGGCTCTCGAATTTTTTTCCCTGGCAAGCCGCGCACGGCGTGTTTTATTCGACGCCCACATTTTGGCCCGACTTTGACGAACGCGAGTTGCGGCGCGCGTTGCAAGTGTACAATCAGTTTTGGCAGGCGCAAAATAAAATGTAAACCGTAAAACGTGATGCGTGAACGCGCGCGCGATTGTTTCGAAACAATCGCGCGCATGTTTTTTTCACGCGTATTGACGCCGCGCGTGTAACAGTGGTAGAATGACGACCGTGAATTCAGACATCCCGCGCACGCTCGCGCCATTTTTTCAAGAGTACAGATTCGATCAACTCGACGCGACGCGCGATGCCGACCTGGTGATCGCGCGCGCGCTCGCGTGGGGCAATCGCGACGAATTGCGTTGGATGTTCGCGCGCTACGGGCGCGCGCGCGTTACGGATTGGATGTGTCGGCTGGGGGCGCGGCGACTCTTTCGCCGACAATTCACCGCGTGGAAAATGATTTTGGAAATTCCAGAGACTAGGGTGATACATCCACCGAGTGGCGTATGGAATCATTGACCGCGCCGCATTGGGAAACGATTGACGTTCCGATGCGCGATGTGTTGCGCGTCATCGGACAGCACGATTTTGCATCGCGCTTTTATCTCGCGGGCGGCACCGCGCTGGCTTTGCAACTGGGGCATCGCCGTTCGATAGATTTGGATTTCTTTTCGGAAAGTGATCCGGTTGGACAGAACACCCAACAAGAAATTTTGCGCGCGTTGCAAAATCTCTCTCCGTTGGTGGTTGAAAAAGCGAACGGCAATTTTGTCTTGACGATCCAAAACGTGCTCGTCGGTTTTTTCGGGTACGGCGCGCCGCTAATCGCGCCGATGCGTCAACTCGATCAGATCGCGCTGGCATCGCTCGCCGATATCGGCTTGATGAAACTCGATGCGCTGATCACGCGCGGTAGTCGCAAAGATTTTTACGATGTGTTTTTCATTGCGCGGGAAATTCCACTAATTGAATTATTCAAACTGAGCCAAACGAAATACAAATGGATTCGCGATTTTCCGATGTTGGTTTTCAAGAGTATGCTCCTTTTTGACAACGCGGATCGCGATTTGCAACCGGAATTGTTGGCGACCGTCGAATGGGCGACGGCGAAAAATTTTTTCATTGACCAGGCGAAAACATTACGCCGCGAATGGTTTGGCTTTTAGAGTTGGATTCAAATGTTGCACGGAAGTGGTATGGCATGGTGGGCGTTCACGCGCCCCGATGAAGAAAAACAACCGCGCGTTACGCGCGCCTTGTTGCGCCGCGTCGCGGCGTATGCGCGTCCGTACGCGACCCAGGTCGCGCTCGCGCTCGTCGCGATTTTAGCCGCGACCCAAATCGCGCTCATTCCGCCGCTCTTGTTTCGCGAGCTGATCGATCACGCGTTGCCGGCAAAAGATTTCGCGCGCTTGAATCTGCTCGCCGGCGCGATGGTCGTTTTGCCCCTGCTCGAAGGATTGATTGACCTGGGACAACGTTGGCTCACCGCGCGCGTCGGCGAAGGCGTCATCGCCGATTTACGCAAATCGCTGTACGCGCACATGCAAAAAATGTCCTTGCGCTTTTTCACCAACACGAAAACCGGCGAACTGATGTCGCGCCTCAACAACGATGTAGTTGGCGCGCAACGCGCGGTGACCAATACTTTGCTGACGATCATCACAAGCGCGTTTCAAGTAATTCTCACGCTGGGCATTATGCTTTCGCTCGAATGGCGGCTTACGCTATTTGCGCTCGTCGCACTGCCGTTTCTGCTTTTGCCTTCGCGTCGCGTGGGGCGCATCCTGCGCGGAATCATCAATCAGCAACTCGATCTCATCGGGCAAATGAACGCGCTGATGAACGAAACATTGAACGTGAGCGGCGCATTGCTCGTGAAATTATTCGGACGCCAACGCGACGAGGTCGCGCGCTTTAGCGACCGCGCGGAGCGCGTCGCCGCGATTGGCGTCAAGCAAGCCCTGATCGGACGCTGGTTTTTTTTGATGCTGGGATTTATCGCGTCGGCGGGCGTTGCGGTCGTGTGGTGGATTGGCGGAATCCTGGTTTTGCAAAACGAATTGACCATCGGCACGATTGTTGCGTTCGCGGCGTACCTGACCAAATTGTATCAGCCGGTCGCGGGCTTGATCAACGCGCGCGTAGATTTTGTTACCGCGTTGGTTTCATTCGAGCGCGTCTTTGCATTACTCGATCTGCCGGTCGAAAGCCAGGATCGCCCGAACGCGATCACATTAGATCGCGCGCGCGGCGACATTCGTTTTGAAAGTGTTTCGTTCGCGTACCTCGCTTCCGAATCGCCCACTAATCAATTACCACTTACGCCAAATGGAAACGGCAATACTGATCCGGCATCACCGCGTTGGGCAGTGCGCCACGCGCAGTTTGAAATTCAATCGGGCAAACTTGTCGCGCTTGTCGGACCGAGCGGCGCGGGCAAAACGACAATCACGTATCTCATTCCGCGCTTGTACGATCCGACCGAAGGACGCGTGTTAATTGATGGCAACGATCTGCGCGACATTGCCGGCGAATCGCTCGCGCGCCAAATCGGCGTGGTAACTCAGGAAACTTTTTTGTTTCACGATACGGTGCGCGTGAATTTACTGTACGCCAAACCGAACGCGACCCAGGACGAAATCGAACGCGCGGCGCGCGCGGCAAACATTCACGATTTTATTACGAAATTGCCGCAAGGTTATGATACGATAGTCGGCGAACGCGGTTATCGTTTGAGCGGCGGCGAAAAACAACGCGTCGCGATCGCGCGCGTGATTCTCAAAGACCCGCGCATTTTGATTCTCGATGAAGCAACCTCGCATCTCGATTCGGAATCAGAGGCGCTGATCCAAGCCGCGCTCGAACCGTTGATGCGCGGACGCACGAGCGTCGTCATCGCGCATCGGCTTTCGACGATTTTGTCCGCCGACGTGATTCTTGTTGTGGACGACGGCGCGATTGTCGAGCAAGGCAAGCACGCGGAATTGCTCGCGCGTGATGGATTGTACGCGCGCTTGTATCGCACACAGTTTCGGGAACAGTTGCCGGTGAGTAGTGATGCCTAATTTTGTTCAACGCGTGATGCAAATTGTTCCGGCAACGCGATGGGGTTCGTGGTTGCTCGCGCGGACGTTGCATCGCATTGATCCATTTCTTTTGCGCGCGTCGCGCGGACGATGGTCATTGCCGGGCTTGCTTGTCGGTTTGCCAACCGTGTTGATCACAATGACCGGCGCGAAAAGCGGACGCCGCATCACCTTGCCGCTTGCCGGAATTCCTGATGGCGATTGCATCGCGTTGATTGCATCGAACTTTGGCAACGCGCGCAACCCGGCGTGGTACTATAATTTGCGCGCGCATCCCCAGGTCGCGTGCGCGCGCGACGGGCGCGTGACGATTTATCGCGCGCGCGAAATTGATGACGCGGAGTATGATCGTGTTTGGCAACGCGCGGTCGAGTTTTACATCGGTTATGCCGTGTACAAACAGCGCGCAGGTAAACGACACATTCCGATTATTTTGTTGACGCCAGTACAATGATTCAGCAAACTCTAATCTCTAATCACCAATCTCCAATTACCATTTACTTTCGTTGAGGAGCACCGATGAAATCCATCAACTTTTGGAACACGCCAACATTTTATTCGCTCGCCCTGCCCGCGCTGACGACGATGTTCGGGATGCAATTTTTGCGGCTCTTGTTTCCGTCGCTCGTGTGGTATCTCGGCGACACGGTCGAGGTCGCGTACGTAATGCTCGCGCCGTTCGCGCTTGGAATTTTCGTCGCGGCTTTTTTTGCCGCGCTCTTGCGCCGTGCGCTCGGTTCGCGCGTCGCGATGCTCGCGACGGTTGGCGGTTTGGGCTTGGCGCGACTTGTCGAACAAGTTTCTGAAATTCCCGCGCTCGATCTCGCGCTCGCGGCGATTGGCACGCTTTTGTTCACTTTCTTTTTTCCGATTTATCTCGCGCACACGCGCGCGCACGGCGGCGACGCGACGCGGCAATTCGGTTTGGGATTTTTGCTCGGCATCGCGTTCGACACGACGCTTTACGGCGCGTTCGGCACGCTCGATTTGAGTTGGCAACCTGGTTTCGTCGCGCTGATCCTCGTCGCGATGTTTGTCGCCGCGCAATGGTGGTTGCTCGCGCGCACATCCTTCGGCGAAGCGAAAAATACGGACGCGAGTTTTATCGCGAG
The DNA here is from genome assembly GCA_016223105.1 of Chloroflexota bacterium. Taxonomy (GTDB): domain Bacteria; phylum Chloroflexota; class Anaerolineae; order UBA4142; family UBA4142; genus JACRPR01. Next base: position 15,856 of record JACRPR010000168.1, read on the forward strand.
TCTGCCGCTTGTCGCGATTCCCGCGTTCATTTTCATCGCGCTGGTGATGTTGCAAAACCTCGCGCGCGCGACGACATTGACCGGCTTGACGCCACCGCTCGCGTTTGGATTGATCGCGGTTTCAAATTTGGTCGTACTTGTGCTGGCTATCCTGGTTTTGCGCGGACAGCGTTGGATGATTTAGCCTAACGCGGTGGGTTTGATCATCGCGACGATTCCATTCGCACTCAGAGGCGTTCCGGCGATGGTGTTGTATTTCATCGGCATCGTTGACGCGTTTTCACTTGTCGCCGCGATCGTTCAAGGCGCGAGCCAAACCCAGCGCACGGGCTCAAGTCGCGCAACCATTGCGAATGGAATCGGCTGGACAATTTTTGTGATTGTGATGTTTATTTATTACATCAGTTACGATATTCGGCTCGGCATTCCGAACGAAATTTTGCCGCTCGTTTCCGCGATTGTTGTCGCGCTTGCCGCGATCTTTTCGCGCGCGCCCGCGCCGCTCGCCGCGCGCGATTGGACGCCCGCGACGATCGCGCTCGCGTGTTTGATCGCGCCGCTTGCGCTCGTGATCGGTTGGCGCGAACCTGGGATCAGCGCGGGCAAGGGATTCCCGGTGCGCGTAATGACGTACAACATTCACAATGGATTTAACACCGATGGGCGACTTGATCTCGAAGCGATTGCGCGCGTGATCGAAGAACAAAAACCGGACGTGATCGGCTTGCAAGAAATCGCGCGCGGCTGGGCGATTGATAGTTCGGTGGACACATTGACCTGGCTTTCGCAGAGATTGCAAATGCCGTACATTTTCGGACCAACCGCCGATCCGGTGTGGGGCAATGCGATTCTTTCAAAATATCCGATCAAGGAATGGAGCAACGAAAAATTACCGCCGCACGATTTATTGCTCAAGCGCGGCTTTCTCTGGGCGCGCCTTGATGTCGGAGGCGGCGATGAATTATTTTTGATCGCGTCGCACTATTATCACGTTGACGATGGCACCGCGATACGCCAACAACAATCGCCGGTGATCGCGCAATTTTGGAACAAACGCGCGCGCACAATTTTTCTTGGCGACCTGAACGCGGAGCCAAATTCAAAAGAGATGGCGATGTTGCGCGATGCCGGGTTGAAAGACGCGTTCGCAGAAATCGGCGCGGGCGATGGATTCACTTGGCCCGCCGACAAACCGCGCCAGCGGCTCGATTACATTTGGTTCTCGCCCGATTTGAAATTGAGCGGACTGACGATCCCGCGCACGACTGCGTCGGATCATTTGGGGATTGTGGTGGTGGTGGGAAAGTGAAAAAAGTAAAAGCCGATTCAATTCCGCGCTCGCTCGCACCGGCGTTTCCCGAATATCGTTTACGCGATCTGGATTCGCGTCGAGATTCGGCAATCATTATCGAACGCGCGTTAGAGCACGGCACACGCCAAGAATTGAAATGGTTATTTCGATTTTACTCGCGCGAACAAATTCAGAACTATGTGCGCGATGTCGGTGTGCGCCGATTGACGAAACGCGCGTTCAACTATTGGCGCGTCGTTCTTAATATTTCAACATTTCGTCCGACGCCATTTCGAGAAATTCGCGAGACACTCTGGGGACGTTAAAATGACTGCTCTGAAAAAGCGCGTACTTGCGCCTTCTGCCAAAGAATTGTTTGCTATCCTACGCGATTCTCCCCAGATCAAGGATTTCTTTCTCGCGGGCGGAACGGCATTGGCTCTGCAAATGGGGCATCGTACTTCGGTGGATTTTGATTTTTTTTCGCCGACGAATCCGGTGTTGGAAGATTGGCGTCAAAGCGTGGTCGCTGATTTGGAAGCCAAAGGCAAAGTGGAAATTCAGAGCCAGAATGATGGCACACTGCTCGTACGTTTCGAAAATGTGCCGATGAGTTTCTTTCGTTATCCATACCCGTTTATCGCACCACCGATTGTTGAGAAAAACTTGCGGATCGCTTCAGTGCTCGATATTGGCTTGATGAAAATGGCGGCGATCATCGGGCGTGGACGCAAGCGCGATTTTATTGATTTGTATTTCATCGCACAACAAATTTCGTTGGATGAGCTGTTCGAACATTGCACGGAAAAATTTCCGAATGTACGCGACTTTGCGCTCCAAGCCGCGCGCGCGTTGGTGTACTTTGAAGATGCGGAAGCGGATCCGTTGCCGCGAATGTTTCAATCCGTTCAGTGGAATCGCGTCAGGAAATTTTTCGAGCGTGAGATCGCGCGAATTAGTAAAGGGTGGGTTGGAATCTAAAATCGAAAATCGAAAATCAGCAATCGAAAATCGAAAATAGGAGCAAGATGTTCAAAAACATAACCGAAGTTAAAAGCGCGCTCGCCGCGCAACAGTACATCGCGACCGACGAAATCGCGACCGTGATTTTTCTCGCGGACAAATTACAAAAGCCAGTCCTGGTCGAAGGTCCCGCGGGTGTTGGCAAAACCGAACTCGGCAAGGCGTGGGCGTGCGTCGCGCAACGCGAACTCATTCGTTTGCAATGCTACGAAGGTCTCGATGAAACCAAAGCGTTGTACGAATGGGAATACGCCAAGCAGATGTTGTACACGCAACTCTTGCGCGACAAACTGCAAGACGTTTTGCGCGATGCGCGTACGCTGACGGAAGCCGCAGATAAACTCGCCGCGGAAGAGGACGTGTTTTTTTCGCAACGCTTTTTACTCCCGCGCCCGCTCTTGCGCGCGGTTACATCCGATCAGCCGGTCGCGTTGTTGATTGACGAGATCGATCGCGCGGACGCGGAATTTGAAGCATTCCTCTTGGAAGTGTTGAGCGATTTTCAAGTGAGCGTCCCGGAAATCGGCACGATCAAAGCCAAGCACATGCCGACCGTGATTCTCACGAGCAACAACACGCGCGAACTTTCCGAAGCGCTCAAACGCCGGTGCCTCTATCTGTTCATTGATTACCCGACGAGCGAAGCGGAATTGCGAATCGTCAAATTAAAAGTGCCCGACCTCGCGCCGGCAATGGCGCAACAAGCGGTTGACCTGGTGCAACGTTTACGCAAACTCGATCTGAAAAAACATCCGAGCGTGAGCGAAACGATTGACTGGGCGCGCGCGCTTGTGATGCTCAATTCAAAATCGCTCGATTCGAAAACGTTGGAGACGACGTTGAGCGTTTTGCTCAAACACGAGCACGACATTCAACGCGCGCAACGCATCGTCGGCGAATTTAACGTGAGCGAGGATCGCGATGATGACGAGGATCGCGGCGCGAACGATTTGAGAAAATTTCGACCGCCGTCGCGCAAGTAATCAGCAAGCCCGGTTTCTATGAAGCGAGAAACCGGGTTTTTTCATCACCGCGCCGCGCAACTGCCATCGCCCAACCAACAATGCACTGCGCCATTCAAGAGCGGTATAAATTCCGCCGTCGCTTTTTTGTTGCCGGCATTGCTGGGATGACTGTCGTCGGGCGCGCTGGGATACGCGGAAAAATTATTGTTCACCGATTGAACGGACTGCACCGCGCCTTTCCAAACGCGATGATGATTGCCGCTCTCTTGCCCCGCGTCATTTTTATTCGCGTTGCCGGCATTGGAAGTGAGTATGTTGTAGAAATCAAAGACGAACACGTTTTTGTGCGGATAACTTTTCAGCCAGTCGCGCGCGAGCCAGGTCGCGAACGCGCGCGCGTTTGCCGCGTTTACCGCGTTCGTTTCGCGTTGACTGAGCGGCGGTTGCGTGATGATGACGAACAATTTATCTTGCCGCGTCGCAAAGTACGGCAAGAGATCGTTGTAGATTCCTTTCGCGTTCGCGACCGTCAACTGATCGCCGGCTTCTTGTCCGCGCAAGGGATTGTTGCCGGTCGTCGGCGGATCGTTCGGCTTGCCCAACATTTGCGAATTGGGAAAGCACGACTTGATCAGCACGATTTGATTTTCCCCGCCGGGATTATTCGCACGGCGCGCGTACTCGGCATGCTGTCCGTTTTCGGCGTACAGCGCGCGCAGATAATTTGGACTGTTCGGTGAACGAAACCACGTCCACCAATGCCCGATGTCCGTCGTGTCGCCGATGCCATCGGGACCCCAGCCGTAATTCGTGTCGCTCACAAAATAATTATTGTCGCGCAACGCGATCCCCAGTCCGCCGTTATCATCCGCGAGCCAGTTTTCGCCGGTCGAGTGATGGATGAAGACGAGTCGCAGTGTTTTGCCAGGCGGATTCGGATCGAGTCCGCCGATGATCGGCGCGGCGGTCGGTTGCGCGATCGGTTGACCTGGTGTTGGATCGGCGGGGCGCGATGTCGGTTGTGCGCGCGCCGGCGCGGTTGGTTGTGTGCGCGCGGATGAGGGTGGCGCCCCAGTCGGCGCGAGCGCAAGCGCGTCCGCGTTCGCAAATCCCGATGCCGCGCCGCCGATGACGACGCTGATCGTTTCACCGGCTTGCGCGTTGATCGTTTGCAACCAAAACCAGTCATCGCCGCTGTTGCGTTGATCGACGCGCACCGTGTTCGTGCCGCCGCTGTACGTGATCGTGAATGGCGTATCGGTTGCGCGATCCGCGCCATTGGGCCACCACGCGTACAATTCGTAACTGCCAGCAGTCGCGACGCGCAATTCAAACCGTGCGCGGCACGCGAGACATTTCGCATCGGCAAATCGAAAATCCGCATTGAACGGCGCGCCTTGACATTCGCCCCCGCGACACGCGCCCCACTCGCCGGCGAGAATCGCGAAACCAGGATCGGCATTGTCCACGATGACGCCGCCGGCAAACGTGATCGGCGGATTCGGCGCGGTGGTCGGCTCGTTCGGCGCAACCGCTTGTCCCAGGTTTCCCGGCAAACACGCGAGCAGGAGCGCGGCGCAGATAAGTGTGATCAAGATTCGAGTTTGAGTTTGCATAGTTTCCTCGCACAACAACGAATTTAGAATGAAACGAATCGCACATTTGGAGTCGGGCGTTTACGTGGTTGTTTCGTCCGCAAGTCACCCGCTAAAGCGTCGAATCCAGAATTTCCAAATTCGTTGTTGTCATTCTTCACGGTCGCGGCGTCACCGTAACTTGAATCACGAGATATTGAATTCACTGTATTGATCGTTCACCGAGAACGAGCCATAGATCGGTCCAACATCAATACCCGTGATCTCCGGGAAAGCGAAGCGCAAGTCATTCGTTTCAAAACGCTTGAAACTGACGGTCGCCGTGCGCGGGCAAAATTCGCCATCCCAGGTCGCGATATTACTGCGCGGCGATTCTTGATCCGGACGATGCGGATTGCCGGTGTACGCGGTCAGTTGAATATCGAAGCGGCGTCCGCACGGCGGCAGATCGCGAAAGAGATAATTCGTGCTCCGCGGCGATAGCGCAAACATATAGTTGCCGTTCATATACACTTTGAAACCGTTGATGTTGTACGCATGCCCCGCCCACGCCCACGCCAACCGATGTTGTCCGCCGCCGTGCGTCAAACTGATGAGCGGCGCGCGCAACACCGGCGTTTTACAACTCGGCGAACAAATCTGATACTTGACGCGAAACGAATGTCCCGCCGCGCCGCCATTCGAATCTAACGTCACCGTTTCAGCGCCCGGGTTAGCCAGCGTGTGACTGCGCGTCATTGCGCCGAGATCGAAATACGCTTCCGAGCCGCCGCCTTCGCCGATGCCGCCGCCGGATGGCGCCTCGCGCGATCCGCCCACGATGCCGCTACATTCGAGCCGAACCTGAACCGGTTGACTCGCCGGCGCGAGGAACGTGCGACTGTTGAGCGGACCCATCACTGCGGCGATATCCCAACGGCGCGCGCTGAGCGAATGAAATGGACCGATGCGCTCCATCGCCTGCCCCGCCACGCTCGCGTAACAGTAAACCTGGGAATAATTTTGCGCGACCTGAAATTCGAGCGCTTGCAATTCGAACGGGACGAATTGCAATAAATATCCCGGCACGAACAAATCCAATCCACTCAACGGGTCTTCGGTTGGCTCATCGGCATCGGCGACGCCGTCGCCATCGCCATCGGTGCCACTGCCGGGCGCGGGCGCGCCGCCGCTCTCCGCCGACCCAGATTCAGTGGGACTGAGATCGGTACCGTCGTCCACGCCATCGCCATCACGATCCGCGGAACCGGTGGGCGGGCAACCGCTATTCGACGCCGAGCCCGCGACATCGGGACACAGGTCGAGCGCGTCGCGCACGCCATCGCCATCGCGATCGGGACAGCCGCGCAAGCCAGGCGAACCTGGTATGTCGGGGCACGCGTCGTCCGCATCGCGCACACGATCGTTATCGCGATCGGGACAGCCGCCGGTTTCCACAGACCCGGCTTCGCGCGGACACGCGTCGCTCGCGTCCGCGATGCCGTCGCTGTCTGCGTCGCCGGGATTCGGACAGCCGTTGCGTTCGGGGACGCCAAACTCGCGCGGGCACGCGTCCGCGCTATCGCGAATGCCATCGCTATCCGCGTCGGGGCATCCACTCGCGAGCGTCGTGCCGGGTTGATCGGGACACGCGTCGCTCGTGTCGCGGATGCCGTCGCCATCGCGATCATCCGTCGTCGGCGCGGGGCAACCGTTGTGCGCCGGCAAACCTGGTTGATCGGGACACTTGTCGAGCGCGTCCGCGACGCCATCCCCGTCGCGATCCGCGCTCGCAACGACTTGGAGGTTGATGGATGCCGTCCCGCGCGTGTTCAGCGTATTGAACGCGCGCACGACGATCTGATGCGCGCCGGGATTGCCGGCGCACCAGGTTACGCTGAGCGGAAAGGATGCGAGTCCGCCCGGCACGCCGGTCGTTTGCGCGTCGTGGAGCGCACCGTCAATCCACACTTCGACGCGTTTGATTTTTTGTTGCGCGTCGCCGCGCGCGACGGCGTGGATGAACGTACCCTAATGCGGCGCGGCAACATCAATCGCGAAATTCGCGCTCGCAGTGCCGCCTTCATTGCCGGCGTTATCTACGGCTTGCACGCTCCAGGTGTACGCTTTGCCGCACGTTACCGAAATCGAATGTTGCGTGCTCGTTGTGATTGTGCCGCCGGATGGTCCATCGTTTCGCACCCATTTCACGATGTAATGTTTGATGCCGCTTGGATCACTGACCGCGTTCCAATCCAGGGTTACATTCGCGCGGCACGATAGATTACCTTTCGGCGTGACCAAGCCCGGCGCGGGTGGACCTTGCGTGTCCTGGATTTTTGTCGGCGTGCGCGTCGGTGTGTTCGCCGGAATTTGCACGTTGATCGTTACGTTGCGATCCGCCGTGCCTGCCGGCGCGTTCACGCGCAGAGTGTACGTCGTCGTGTTGTTCGGACACATTTGTTGCGTGCCGTGACCGGGCACGCCGTTTCCTTCGAGATAAACCGCGGTCGCGTTTTCAACATCCCAGCGCAACGTCGTGCATTGCCCGCGCGTGAGCGTCGTTTGATCCGCGCGGAAATTGATCTGCGCGGGAATGATCGCGGTCGGCACAGTCGTGGACGTGCGCGATGGGACAAGCGTGATCACCGGCAATGGAATCGTCGGCGACGGCACGATGGTCGCGGCTGGCGCGACGCCGCAACTGCGCGCTTCGGCAAACGCGTTGTTCGATTCGTTGCTCTCCGCGATCGCGTTCGTCGAATCGAGATTGATCCCGATGTACGCGGTGCCGGTGAATTGATAAACAAAAATCGCTTCCGATGTTCCACCGACGCCAAAGCCGCGCCCGCGCGTGATTGCCGCATGCGGTCTGCCATCGAGAAATGCTTGAATCGTGTAATCGTTTGGAATCGGAATCGTCCCGGCATTGCGATACGTGACGCGAATATCGCAGAATTGTTGTTCGCCTTTTGTGAGTGTAACGAACGCTTCAACGCTGACCAATTCCAAATCAACGATTGCTCCGCGCGGCGGTGTCGCGGTGATGACAGGAGTCGGTGTTGCGCTCGCGACCGGCGTGGGTGTGCGCGTCGTTTTGCCAATCGCGCGTACGCGCGCGGACGCGGGATTGCTCGTTTCGCCGGTTTTCGAGAACGCGGTGATTTGCAAAAGATAATCGCCCTCATTCTGCGGAATCCACTCGTGCGTCATTTTCGCGAACGACTCGTTGGATGCCGGCGGACTGCGCCGATACGCGACGCCGTTCACCGCGAGCAGAACTTCGGCGATGCCTTCGCGCGCGTACGCGTGTGACACGACCGCGACCGGCGCGCCGACCGGCACGCGCGCACCGTCGAGCGGGATGTCAATCCACGCGCGTGGTCCGGTGGTTTCCGGTTCGCACGCGGTCGCGGCGAAAAACAGAATCAGTAAAAAGAGTGTGGTCAAGTGTTTCGTGTTCATTATTTGCTCCTCTTAGGGTTCGTAAAAAAATAACTTGCCGCGTACCACCGTCGCGCCGCCAAGTTGTCATTCTGAACGCAGTGAAGAATCTCCTGTTCATCGCGCGAGACCCTTCGCTTCGCTCAGGGTGACGGTCGGGAAGTTATTCTTTTTCAGATCCTTAACGAACTTGATTCCACGAACGCGCCATTGCCAAATCCAAATCATCTTTCGCGATAAACGTTTCCGCGCCCGCATCGCGCGCGGCGTGGCGAAACACATTGACGCGATCCGGATACGCGCTGACCAGGATCACGCGCAGGTTCGGCGCGAGCGATTTGAGCCGCGCCGTGCCTTCGACGCCGTTGATGCCCGGCAACATCACATCCACAATCGCGAGGTCCGCCGGGATCACGCGAATTATTTTTTCGGCTTCGGGAATATCGCCGGCTTCCGCGACGATCTCAAAGCCGGCGATCTGCAACAGCGCGCGCAGTTGGCGGCGAAAGCCGGGTTGATCGTCCACAATCAATACGCGCGTCATTTGATTCTCCAGATATGCACGACCGGCTTGGCATCGTCCGCGAATAGTTCGAGGACGTACAAAATTCCGCGCGCGCGATCAAACGCGACATCGCCGATGCGATACCGGCGTTGCGCGCCCGCGCCGAGCATTTCGATTTCGATCCCGGCGGGATTGAGATAAAGTTGATCGTCAATGTCAAGCGTCGCGTACGGTTGCGGTTCCCAGGTTTGCATTTCTCCGCGTGCGACGCGCGCGAGATCGTTCGGATCGTACAAAATAATTTGCGCGTCCATGCGCGCGCTCCACCAACCGCGTTCCGAAGTATGCCCGGCACATTCGATCAAATCGCTCGGCGGGCAAGGCGCGCCATTCGCGAGCCGGCACACGGTAAACTGGGTCACAAATTCTTGATACACGCACGGCAAATGTGCGCCGGCGGGATTGAGAAAACCGTACCAGTATTTCGCACCGTTCGATTTTGTCCCGGCGAACATCACCGCGGATTTGCCGGTGTTGGTCGTGAGCCACGCGCCGCCTTCCCATTCGTCCGCGTGTTGATAGCCGTTGAGCGCGCGTTCGATGTTATCGGTCTCGGTGGATTTGGCGTAAAGCAACAACGGTGTCTCTGGCAAGCGCGCACCGTTCGACGCGGGTGTGCCGCGATCATCAACCCAGGATTTGTACGCGAACAATGCGGGACCCATCCCCGACCAGCCGCCGTTGATGTAGCGTCCGGTGCCGAGTGGTCGTCCGCCTGTGTGCTGATTCGCCCACGCGTTGGGAAGCTCGAACAAATAGCCATTGACGCTGTACACCGATTGATTGCCGATGAACCATGTCCCGCGCAGATTCGGCGCGGCGAGGTTCGGCTCGAACCACGCGTGCGATGCATCCGGCGGATCGGGTTGAATGTGTTGTCCCCACGCGAGATGAATTTTCGCGTCGGTCGCCGGATGATTCAGGTACGCCATCCCGACGCGCGGAATTTCAGCCAAGCCGATATAAAATCCTTGCGCGACATTGCGAAAATTTTGGATGAACCCGGCTTGATTGAGCGCGGTCACATCGCGCGAAATGATCGGCGCGGGGATCGTGATCTCCGCGACCTGGTTTCCGTCCGGCAGTTCGCCGTACGCCATTCGTTCGTGTCCCGTCACGAAGAGCGATCCCAGGAAGCCATCGCGCGCGCCGGTCGGATCGCCGTTCGGGTTGAACGTCATCGCGTTGCCACCGTACTCGAATGTGCGCGGGCGCGCCGCGCCGTCCGGCAAACGAAACGCGCCAACGTATTGCAAATCGTTCGGTTGAATGAGCGCGGGGGCAATTGCCGGACTCGTCGCGACGAGCGGCAGAAAAATTGTGGGGGAGGCGGAACTCGGCGCAAAGGATCGCGCGGCAAACGCGATGCCGATGGAGAGCAGAAAGAAAAAAAAGATGCAGATGCCAACAAACGCCGACAGAAAAACGGTGCGTTTCATGCGATGCTCCGTAACGCAAATTTCCAATTTGCGGCACTAGCATAACGCAATCGTCGCGCGCTGTCATCGGGGCGGAGTACTGTGTGAGGTGGGTACTCGAGTACCCATGTTGTTGAATAGTTGAAT
>JACRPR010000169.1 GCA_016223105.1 Chloroflexota bacterium
GGAAACCCGAAGGGTCTTGGAGACCCTTCGGGTTTTGTGTCTCTCTTACTTGAATTGGAACAGCGCGGTATGCTCGTTGCCCGTGCCTTCACCTAAATCAAGTTTGAGCGTCTTGCACGAGTTGGCGTACGTCTTGGGCGATTTCCAATTCCATTGATAGTACCCGTTCCCCAGGTTCTGCAATCCCGATTCACCCGCGGCATACTCTTCGATTTGATCCGTCGTCGTGCCTGCCGCGCACGATAAACCAATCGCTGTAACCTTGACGACTGTGCTAGAAAGATTCGTCACCGGCGCGCCGCTTGCGTTGAGCAATCGCCACTTGAGCGGAATCGCTTGCCCGGCTTTGGCGATGTTCATCGTCGGCGGATTGTCCACCGGCGAAGTCAAGCCGACAAAGTTGTACGCGACGCGATACGTGACTGCGTGAGTGCGCGGGTTGCCCGCGTTGTCTCGCGCATTGACGGTGAAGGTCTTGCTGCCGACCGAGCCGGTATCAATGTTCGCGCCGTTCGCAACCGTGCCGACGCACGAGGCGAGACCCGACCCGCCGGCTTCATCCTGGCAGGTGTAGTTGGCAGTGACCGCTTGACCGAGAAGATACGTCGCGCCTTGCGCCGGTGTCGTCAGCGTGATGGTGGGCGCGGTAGCGTCGGTCGGTTGCGGAGGAATCCCGTTGTATTCGAATGCGCCGATGTCGCAAGCGCCGTTGCGTCCATAACCGCGCTGGTCGGTGGTGGGACAATTCGCCGCGACCGCCGCGTTGATGGCGGGCGAACCGGGCAGTAGGGGCATGGTCATCGTGCTCCCACCATTATCTGACAGCGCACCGAGCATTGGGTCGGCAACTGGAATCGTTGCACCGCAAACTGGAGGGAGCGGGGGTGGAGGATTATAACCACCGTACTGTAGATTTCCACCGCCATCAACGATGGAGCGAGAGCAGTTCTGGATCGAGCTGTTAGCGATAATTGTGTTACGCAACGTGGTCGTTCCATAAATATTTTCAATAGCGATGCTATTGCCCGAGAAGGTGCTGTTGGTGATGGTGATGGGTCCACCCACACTAGAGACGCGACCATCTCGGTTAGTGATAGCGCCGCCACTGCCTTCGACAACGTTGCCAAAGAAGGTGCTGTTGGTGATGGATACAGTGCCGGCTAAATTAATGATGGCGGCACCATCGGTGGGTGAACGGTTGCCCGTGAAGGTGCTGTTGGTAACATTGAGGATGCCCTCGAAATTGGCAATGCCACCGCCTGTCGAATCATTTCCATTTGCCACGGTCAGATTTAACAGGTTGAAGGTGACGCCCCTGGCGACAGAGAACACGCGCACGGCGTTGTTGCCGCTAATCGTCACCTTTTGCCCTGCGCCATCTAGTGTCGTGTTGCTGTAAATCGCAATCGTGCTGGTCAACGTAATCGTGCCACTGCATGTGAACGTCACCGTGCCGCCGCCAGTCATCGCGGCAGTGAGATGCGCTTCGTCGCACACGCTCACCACACCCGCCGCGTGCGCGGGTTGCGCGGACGCAAGCAGTGTGAGAAACGATGCGAGCGCAATCAGCGTCGTGATTCGCATCGCGCGTGAAAGGTTGATGAACATTCGAGTTTTCATGGTTCTCCTTCTTGAGTTTGTAATCACTGAACAGTAAACGGTAAACAGTGAACAGTGCGGCGACCTCCTTTCTATCGCGCCTTACGTGCGTGCTCGCGCAAATTTATTACCGCGCCAATCCCAGCATTTGCGCGAACCACGCGACCAGGTCGAACGCGGGCGCATCGGCGCGGAACGACGAGAGCGATACCGCGGTCGGCGCGCCGGGTCCGCCGCTAATCGCGAACGGCGAGAATGTGGTGAATGGGTACCCGTTCAACTTGACCCACTTGTAATTCCCGCTCGTCCCGGTCGTGTACGTTCCGCTCAAGCGTCGCCACGTTCCACTCTCGCAATGAAACAGCGCGATGTTTGCTAGTGTGTTGCCGTTCGCTTCACTGTTCGACGCTCCATCGAAAAAGTACAGCGTGACATCCGCGGTAACATTCGCGCCGTTCGTCGGCGTGACGTCGAAATAACGTTTGACCGGCGTGCCGCCGAGTGTCGTCGCGGCGCACGCGTGCGCGGTCGTCGTGTTCGCGTTCACCTGCGCGGTTGTATTGCCCATCGCTGTGCCGCTCGTTTGACGGAGAATCGCGCTCGCTTGCCCGATGCCATCGTTGAACGTGAACGATGTGCCGAGCGTGATGTTTTGCGCGGGCGCGAGTCGTTTGATCGTTCCCGCGTTCGTTGCCGTGCCGACGACGGTCAGCGTGTTCGCGCCGACATCAATCGTTGTGCCGCTGTTGACCGTGAGATGATTGAATGTGAAATTGCCGGAAACATTTTGCGTGCCACTCCCGGCAAAGATAAAGGTGCCGTTGTTGTGATTGAATGTGCCGCCGCTATTGGTGAGACTGCCGGTGGTGAGTGAAAGCGCGTACGCGCTCGGCGCGTTGAATGTGCCTGCGCTGATGTTTAGCCCGCCGTGAAGCGTGACGTTGCTACTGCCGACAAAGTTGAGCGTGGCGTTGGTGTTGAGCGAGACGGATTCGTTGTACGTGCCGCCGTAATAACGCACTTCGCCACCCGCGCCCGCCGCGTTGATCGCGCTTTGCAAACTGGCGTAGCACGGGGAATTGCCGCCGCACGCGCCGGTGGGATCGGCAAACACTAGCGCGATTGAATCTTTGGCGATGCGATTGCATCCGTTTCCGCTCGTACAACTTCCGGCGCTGGTGAAATTGCCGCCCGCGTAGATGTCGGTGCCGCTGATGGCGAGAGCGTAGACATCGTTATTCATTCCCGTGCCAAGCGGCGACCAGGTAGAGCCGTCCCATTTGGCGATGCTATTGCACCCGCTTGTGCAACTCCCCGCGCTCGTGAACTCGCCACCCGCGTAGATGTTTGTGTTATTGACGGCAAGAGCATAGACAGTGTTATTCATCCCCGCGCCAAGCGGCGACCAGGTAGAGCCATTCCATTTGGCGATGTAATTGCATCCATTTCCGCTCGTGCAACTTCCGGCATTGAGGAATGAGCCGCCCGCGTAGAGGTCGGTGCCATTGACGGCGAGAGTCCAGACTGCGCCATCAACTCCTGTGCCAAGTGGTGACCAGGTTGCGCCATTCCATTTAGCGATTTTATAGCACCCGTTACCGCTCGTACAATTTCCCGCGCCGGCGAACGAACCGCCCACATAAAGATCAGTGCCACTGACCGCGAGAGCATAAACACTGCTATTACTGATCCCCGTGCCAAGCGCAGACCAGATAGAGCCGTTCCATTTGGCGATGCGCGCGCATCCGCTCATGCAAGTCCCTGCGTATATAAACGTGCCGCCCGCGTACAGGTCGGTGCCAATGACCGCGAGAGCGTAGATCGTGTTGTTCATCCCTCCGCCGAGCGCCGACCAGGTAGAGCCGTTCCATTTCGCGATGCGATTGCATCCGTCTACACTTGTGCAACTCCCCGCGTTGGTAAACGAGCCAGCCGCGTAGAGGTCTGTGCCTCTGACGGCGAGAGCAAAGACCGCGCCATCACCCATCCCCGTGCCTAACGCCGACCAGGTCGAGCCGTTCCATTTCGCGATGCGATTGCACCCGCTGGCGCAACTCCCCACACTGGTAAAGTAGCCACCCGCGTACAGGTCCGTGCCAACGATGGCGATAGTTTCGACTATGTTGTTCGTCCCTGTGCTCAACGCCGACCACGCGCCACTTGTTGGACTAGCCGGGGGCGCGTCCGCCGGCGATAAAAGCGGTCCGCGTTCGGCGTCTAGCGTAATGTTCCAACCGCGCACATCTAGCGCGCCGCTCACACCGGTGCTTGTGTCGAGTGTGCCATCGGCATTGAGCAGGGTCGCGACCGGAATCAGCGCGTTCGCCTGCGCGCGCATGGGATTGCTTGCCATCGTCAACGCGATCAGCGCGAACACGATTGCGCCAACTACCCAGCGCGCCCCACGAAATTTTTGAATGATCATTTTTCCTCCTCAGGTTTCTTCGAGAGAATGAGTTTCTTCCGTCACCAGCCCATCAATCGCGCGCGCCAAATCCTGCATCGTTGTGGCGCGTGAACGTTGCGCCGTGTAGAGCAACATCTGGTCGCTGTTCGCGTCCACGCCGATCACCAAACGCACGCCGCGTTGTTGCGCGCGCGCCAAAAGATTCGCGTCCGCCTGCGCGCGATCAAAGATAATCACGTCGGGACCAATCGCGCCAAGTTGTTCCGCCGACTTTGCGCTATCGGTCTCGATCGTCACCACCTTCAACGCGGGATTATGCCGGAGCGCGATGGCGATGCCGGCGAGCGCGAGCGAGTTGCCGTAAACGACGATGCAATGCGAGTTGGGCATAATTCCTTCCAAATGCAAAATCACTATACCCGCAACGCCGCGCGCGCACACTAGCGCAAGCGCTAGTCCGCGAAATAAAAAACGCTAGTCCTGGCAATACCAGGACTAGCGTCAAAGACCTGACAGGTTTTCGCGCAAGCGACCGGTCAGGTCTGTACGCGCCGATCCCATCCCAGTCGCGCGGCATACGCGATCACTTGCGCGCGATTGTCGAGATGCAACCGCTCAAGAATTTCCGCCATATGATACCGCACCGTCGCTTCGCTGAGATGGAGCGCTTGCGCGACCTGGGCGTAGGTCTGTCCTTGCGCGACGAGCGTCAAGACCTGGGTTTGCCGCGCCGAGAGCGATTTGGTGGGGGCGCGGTCCGTAGCCGTTGGCGTTTCAGAGTGCCGCGCCAATTCGCGCATCAGCTTGGCGGCAAAGCCGGGCGAAAGCGGCGGCTCGCCTTGTTCCAGCGCGTGCAAACGCTGGATAAATTCCGGCGCGCGCAAACTTTTCAGCAGGTAGCCAGTCGCGCCGCTCTTGATCGCTTCAAACAAATGCGCGTCCGCTTCCGAAGCGGTCAGCATCACGATTTGCATTTCCGGCATTTCGGCTTTGATCAGACGCGTCGCCGCGAGTCCATCACAGCGCGGCATCGCAAGGTCCATCAAGATCAGATCGGGATGCAGAGTGCGCGCTTGAGCCAGCGCGACAAATCCATCCGCCGCCGTGCCGACAACTTGAAAATCATGCGCGGTCAAAAGATTTTGCAGGGATTCGAGAAAAAGATTGTGATCGTCCACAAGTAAAACGCGCATTGAGCGACTCCCAATTCCAAATTCGTAATTCAAAATTCTTCATTCAGGGATGGATGTCCGAATGACGAATTACGAATTTTGGATCATCCGGCATTGTGACCACGATTCGCGTCCCTTTGCCCGGCGCGGATTGGATCTCGAACGCGCCGCCGAAGGTTTGCGCGCGTTCGCGCATCGAGCGGATGCCGAACCCGGACACATCGCGGGCGAGATCAAAACCACAGCCGTCATCTTCGATGCAGAGTTGCACGCCGTTTGGCGCGCGCGCAAAGACAATCTGCGCGCAATGCGCTGAAGAATGTTTGCGAACGTTGGCAAGCGACTCCTGAATGATCCGGAGCAATTGCGTTTCGACCGCGATGCCCAAGCCCGATTGCTCGAATTCCGCCGGCACGCGCAAGCGCGTTTGGATTGCCCAACGTTGACTGAACTGCGCGAGGTACGCGCGCAGTGCGGCAAAGAAATTTTCTTCCGCCGCGCGCGCGGCAGATGTTTCGAAAATGTACTCGCGCAGATCGAGGTGTGTATCGTGCGCCATATCCGCGAGCCGCGCCAGACAATCGCGCGTTGTCGCGGTATCGCCGCGCGCGAGCAGGACGTTCGCCGTTTCCGCTTGCATGCGGATGGATGCCGTGGCTTGCACCAGGGTATCGTGCAATTCGCGCGCGAGCCGTGCGCGCTCTTCGAGCGTCGCCACCACACGTTGTTGTTCTACAAGTTGATGCTGGGCGCGTTTTTGTTTGGTCACATCGTGCAGTAAAATCAGATAGCCCAACGAAAATCCGCGCGCATCATTCAGCGGTGAAAAATGCAAAGCATAAATTCGCGTCGCCGCGCCCGTGCCCAGCGTAACTTCGGAGGGCGCGGTTTGGGCGTCGCCAATCGGCGCGCGCAATTCTGGAGCCGCCGCCACGATTTGGGAAAGCGCGCGCCCTTTGATGCGCGCGGCAGACGCGCCCAAAATTTTTTCCGCCGCCACATTCAAATCAACAATGTTCCATTGCGTGTCCAGAACGATCATGCCTTCGCGCATCTGCTCGATCACGGTGCGCCGCGCCATCGGAATGGGATCGAAAATGCGAAAGCCGAACAACGCGATGACGTACATAATCGAACTGAAATTGACGGCGAATAGATCGAAATTCGTTGGCATCTCCGGATTGATTTCGGTGATCCAAAATAGATAAACGAGGCGCACTGCCAACTGACCGCATAGAATAAACGCGACCGGCAAACGATGTTGCGGCGAACGGATAAACAGCCAAAGGAGAATCGGTAAATTCAGCAGAGCCAGACCCAGACCGATCCCGTTCAAGAACAAACTTCCGACGCCGCGCAATGAATAAACCATGCCATCAGCTGAAAAATCAAGCCAGATCGCATGGTGAAGATCATTCGTGAGAATCAGCAAAGAACCGCTCAAGATAAAAGCAGATAACAGCCCCAGCGTGAAGCGATTGAGACACCAACTCAAACGCGCGAATTGCAAAACAAAGCACAGCCCGACGACGATGATTGGACCTTGCCAAAAATATTCGAACTTGAACCAAAAAATCTTGGCTGATTCGGTGCGGGCAGACACCTGCAGTGCGGTGCCGCCTGCCCACAGCGCTTCCAACGCCATCAAGATCGCGAACGGCAACGCGCCCGGCACGGCGCGCCGACGCCAACCAAAGATCGCCAACCCCGTCGCGAATAGGGCAGTGGCAAAGCGCGGGAGCAGGTCGAGCGTAAATTGATCCGGCACAAGTATTTTCCCTTTCAAAAGTATTATAGCACTGGAGCAAGACCCCGCGCAAATTTCTGAACAATAACAGAGTGTCCCAGGTCAGGGCGCGATCACAAGGCACTGTCTTGACCTATAGAACGTTCGTGTTATACTTGCATTAGAAAACTAGCGCAGACGTTTTGTCAAGGAGTGAAAATGTCTAACAAATTGCAATGGATTTCCGATGAACTAAACGCCCTGCAAGATCAGGGCTTGCGAATCAACATTCGCACGATTGGTTCCGCGTGCGGACCGACGATGATCGTGGATGGCAAACGCGTGCTGAATTTTTGCTCGAACAATTATCTCGGACTCGCGAACGACGCGCGTTTGCGCGAGGCGGCGAAACGCGCGATTGACGAATTCGGCGCGGGTCCCGCCGCCGTGCGAACGATCGCGGGTACCCTGACCTTGCATCGCGAACTCGAAGCTGTACGTGCAATCCGGTTTTTGCGCGAACCAAGCCGCGATTCCGCCGATGGTTGGCAAGGACGATGTGATTTTCACCGATCGGCTCAATCACGCGAGTATCATTGACGGTTGTCGTTTATCGTCCGCGAAAATTTTGATCTACGAACATTGCGACGTCGCGGACGCGGAGCGCGTGATCAAAGAAAACATCGCGAACTATCGCCGCGCGCTCCTCGTAACCGATGGCGTGTTTTCGATGGACGGCGACATCGCGCCGCTCGATCAATTGTACGAGGTGTGCGAAAAGTACGGCGTGATCACGATGGTGGACGACGCGCATGGCGAAGGCGTGATCGGGCGCGGCGGACGCGGCATCGTGGATCATTTCAACTTGCGCGGCAAATAGATCGGCACGCTCTCGAAAGCGTTCGGCGTCGTCGGCGGCGTGATCGCGGGAAAGCAAATTGTTGTGGATTGGATTCGGCAACGCGCGCGCCCGTTTTTATTTTCGAGCGCGGTAACGCCGGCGGACACGGCGGCGTGCCTCGCCGCGGTTGAACTGCTCGAACATTCGACCGAACTCGTGGATCGGTTGTGGGAGAACACGCGCTATTTCAAATCGGAAATTCAACGACTCGGTTTCGATATTGGCAAAAGCGAAACGCCGATCACGCCGATTATGCTCGGCGACGCGTCCCGCGCGCAAAAATTTTCGCGCGCGCTGTTCGATAACGGCGTGTTCGCGATGGCGATTGGTTTTCCAACTGTGCCGAAAGGCAAAGCGCGGATTCGCGTGATGATCAGCGCGGCGCACACGCGCGATGATTTGGATCGCGGGTTGAGCGCGTTCGCTCAAGTTGGGCGCGACTTGCAAGTGATTCGATAAAATGAGGGGGAGAGGGGGAGACGGGGAGAGCGGGTGAGATTCTCCCCCTCTCCCCCTCTC
>JACRPR010000073.1 GCA_016223105.1 Chloroflexota bacterium
TCCCGCCGCGCTAGTCGGCGGTTTTGTTTTCGCTGTTAATGGAGAAATCGAATGACCATAACGAATCATTCAAAACTTGAACTCGCGATCCCACAACTCCGCGCCGACATCACGGGACGCGTGATCGCGCCGGACGATGCGGATTACGATCAAGCGCGCGCAGTTTTTGTCGGCGGGGTTGATCGTCGCCCTGGGGTTATCGTTCGCGTTGCAAACGCGATAGATGTTGCGCGCGTAATTGCGTTCGCGCGTGAACGCGAATTGGAATTGGCGATTCGCAGTGGCGGTCACAGCGGCGCGGGACATTGCACCACCGCTGGCGGAATCGTGCTCGATCTCGCGGAGATGCGCGCGCTCGACATTAATCGCGAACAGCAGACCGCGTGGGCAGAAACCGGGTTGACCGCGATTGAGTACACCACCAAAGCAAACGCGTACGGTCTCGCGACCGGGTTCGGCGATACCGGCTCGGTTGGCATCGGCGGGCTGACGCTGGGTGGCGGGATTGGCTATCTCGTTCGCAAGTACGGTCTCACGATTGACGATTTGCTCGCGGCTGAAATCGTAACTGCGGATGGTCAGATTTTGCGCGTGAATGTCGAAACGCACCCCGATCTCTTTTGGGCGATTCGTGGCGGCGGCGGCAACTTTGGCGTGGCGACACGTTTTCAATTTCGATTGCACCAAGTTGATCCAGTCATCGGCGGGATGTTGCTTTTGCCCGCGACGCCGGACACGATTGCATCGTTCATTGCGGAAGCGGACGCCGCGCCGGACGAACTCTCGACCATCGCGAATGTGATGCCCGCGCCACCGATGCCATTCGTACCAAGCGAGCATCACGGCAAACTTGTCATCCTTGCATTGATGGTTTACGCCGGCGGCGGACTTGCCGGCGAGCGCGCGGTCGCGCGTTTCAAATCGCTTGCCACGCCAATCGTTGATATGGTCAAACCAATGCGCTACCCGGAAATTTATCCGCCGGACGATCCGAACTATCATCCCGTCGCGGCGAATCGCACGATGTTCGTCAACACGATCAATCGTTCGGTCGCCGAAATAATTCTCGATCACCTTTCAAATTCAAACGCGCTGATGCGCGTCGCGCAACTGCGCGTGCTCGGCGGCGCGATGGCGCGCGTGCCGAACGATGCCACCGCGTTCGCGCATCGCCAATCAAAAATTATGGTGAATCTCGCCGCGCTGTACGAACGCCCTGAGGATCAAGCCGCGCACGAATCCTGGGTCAACAAGTTTGTGGCGGCATTACGCCAGGATGACGGCGGCGCGTACGTCAACTTTCTGGGCGATGAAGGCGCGACGCGCGTGCGCGCGGCATATCCGGAAACAACCTGGGATCGGCTTGCGGCGATCAAGGCGCGCTACGATCCGACCAACTTTTTCCGGCTCAATCAAAACATTCCGCCGGCGCGCACGCGTTAGGGAGAAAAGTTGCGCGTCCGCTTTTTTTATTTGACGCCGCGCCGATTTACGCTATACTCCGCCCACATTCTCGCAAAGTCGGCAATGGGAGCGTATGAGCAATTTCAGTACGACGGAAACGGAAAACGCGGCGGCAACAAATCATTTGCAAGCATTGCGCGCGCGTTTGTTGGAAGGCATTCTGCGCGGCGTGTTGGTGATTTGGCTCATCGCGTTGGCGGCAGGCATCCTCAATATCCTCGAAGCGTATCCGCGCCAAGCGCATCTGTTCCCCAATCCGGTGGCGGTCGCGACAAGCATCATTGGTTTTTACATCGCCACTACCCTCGCTTTTATTTTGATCACGTTCAATCACCGACTCGGTTACATATTCCGCGTCGGCACCTTCCTCGCGCTGTTGTACGCGCTCGGCACATTCGGTCTTGCCGCGGCGGCGTTGCACGGCGACGGACGCGTGTTTTTATTCGCGTTCGTCGCGTTAGCGGCGATTTTTTTCGGACGCCGCGCCGCGATTGGCGCGCTCGGTGTGAGCGTCCTCACGCTCGCGACGATTGGTTGGCTGAATGTTAGCGGTGTGATCGTGGTGCCAACGGAACGCCAAATTCAAGCCGCCGATCCGACCGCGTGGTTCAGCGGCACCATCGTGTTCGTGCTCCTCACTGCCGCCGTTGTCATTTCCAGCACGCATCTTTTGCGCGCGCTCGCGCAAAGTTTAACCGCAACCCGAACCGCGCTCGCAGAAAAAGATCGCGCGAATCGGTTACTGCGCGTGTTGAGCAATGTCAATCAACTGATCGTGCGCGAACGCGACCGCGCGGCACTGCTAAAAAACGTTTGCGAAATTCTCCAGCGCGATGGCATGTACGCGTTTGTGTGGATTGGCTTGCTAGACGACGACGGCGTTACGCTCCGGCTCGTCGCCGCGACCGGTCCCGTCGCCCCGGAAAATTTTAGCGCGCGGCTCGATCATGCGGGCGGGCGCGCGCAGTGTGCGTGCGCCGCGATTCGAACGCGCGCGCTGGCGCGCATTGAACCGGGCAACGCGGATCTTTGCCCCGAGTGTCCTCTGCGCGCGCTGAACGCGCAACGCTCGGCGCGCGCGTTGCCGCTCTTGCGCGGCGCACGCGCGTTAGGCGCGTTCGTCGTGCACGCCGACGCGCCGGATGTTTTCGATGATTCGGAATTGATCCTCTTGCAAGAACTCGCGGACGACCTGGCGTTTGCGTTGGAAAAACTCGAGCAAGACGCGCACTTGGAACGCGCACTGGACATCGAACGCCGGCGCGCCGAACAACAACGCGGGTTGGCGGAAACTGCCGGCAGATTGCTCACCAATCGCGAGCCGCGCGATTTTTGGCAGATCGTCGTTACGGCGGTGCAACAAACGCTGTCCGCCGATCGCGTCGCGATTTATGCGTACGATCGCACGACGGATCGGCTCACCTGTCCGTATTCCGCCGGCTTGTCCACCGAGTACATCGCGGAAATCAACCGGCGTTTTCACGATGCGCCCGCGAGCCGCTTGATTACGGAGCCGCGCCCGATCGTGATCGCGAATGTGCAAACCGATCCCGCCACCGCGTTATTACGCGAGTGGATGATGCGCGAAGGGTTTCACGCGTACGCCGTCTTTCCGATGTTCACGCGCGACGGCACGACCGGCGCGTTCATCGCCTATCGCGATTCGCGCGCGCCCTTCACCCAAGATGACCTCGCGGTCGGGCAAACGTTGGCGCACATTGTCAGCGTGGCAACGTCCAACACGCAACTGTTTACTTCGCTCGAACGCAGTGAAGCGCACCATCGCGCGTTGATTGATAATTCCGCCGAAGGCATCGCGGTGTTGGACGCGCAAGGCGTGATTCGTTATCTCAGCCCGGCGGAAGAGCGGTTGACCGGTTTTCGCGCCGAAGAAATCATCGGGCAGAATGTGATCACGAATATGCATCCGGCAGATCAGCCGCGCGTTACCGCGCTCATCGCCGAATCCATTCGCACGCCCGACGCGATTGCCACCATCGAATATCGCCTGCGCCACAAAGATGGCGCGTGGCATCACTATGAAGCCACCGGGCGCAACCTGCTCGATGATCCCAACGTCGCGGGCATCGTCGTCAACTATCGCGATATCACCGCGCGCAAGCGCGCCGAAACCACGCTGGCGCAACGCGAAGGATATTTTCGCGCGCTGATCGAAAACGCCGCCGACGGCGTGACGATCCTGGATCGGCAAGGCGTGTTTCAATATTTTAGCCCGTCGTTGGATCGCGTCCTGGGTTATCGCGCGGAAGAAATCCTGGGACGCTCCGCGTTCGATTTGATTCACCCGGACGATGTGCTGAGTGTGCTCACCGCGTTTCAAGAAGGCATTGAAATTCCGGATAAATTTACGCTGTTGGAATTTCGCGTGCGTCACGGTCATGGCGCGTGGATTCACCTCGACGCCGCGGCGCACAATATGTTGGACGATCCCAGCGTGACCGGCATCATCGTCAATTATCGCGATGTGACGGATCGCAAAAAAGCGCAAGCCGCGTTACAGCAACGCGCCACCGAGTTAGAAGTGTTGACGAATATCGCGGCGGCTCTGCGCCAAGCGCCCACCCGCGATGCGATCCTGGCTCTGCTGATCGAGGAAACTATTCGCCTGTTCCACGCCGACGGCGGCGCGTTGATTCTGCGCGCGGATCCGGACCTGGTTGTCGCCTCCGCGCGCGGGACGGCGCAAGCCCTGATTGGCACGCGGCAAATCTCGGACACCGATTTGTTGCACAGTGTAATCACGACCGGCGAGCAACACTTTATCCACGACATCGCCAATGCATCCGCAGTAAAACCCGGCGCGCTTCTCACCGCGTTAATGAACGGAATGTGCGCGGGCGCGTGCATCCCGCTCAAAACTGAACGCGAAGTGATCGGGGTTTTATTCCTGGCTTCGCGCGCGCCGCGCGCGCCACTGCCCGAAGAAATTCGCCTGCTCGCCGCGATTTCCGAAATCGCCGGCAACGCGATTCATCGCGCGACCTTGCACGAACAAGCCGAACAACATGCGAGCGAAATCGCGCAAGCGTACGACAACACGTTGGCGGGCTGGGCACGCGCGCTCGAATTGCGCGATGAGCTGACCGAAGGACACACACGGCGCGTCACCGAACTCACGCTACAACTGGCGCGCGCGATCAACCTCGCGGAAGATGAACTGGTCCACATTCGTTATGGCGCGATTTTGCACGACATTGGCAAGATGGGCATCCCCGATTCAATTCTGCACAAAGCCGGTCCGCTGACGGTGTTGGAGCAGGAGATTATGCGCCGGCATCCGCAATACGCGTACGATATGCTTTCCGCGATTGCGTTTTTGCGCCCAGCGTTGGACATTCCGTATTGCCATCACGAACACTGGGACGGCACCGGGTATCCGCGCGGTTTGCGCGGCGAGCAGATTCCACTCGCCGCGCGCATCTTTGCGCTGGCAGATGTTTGGGACGCGCTGACCTCAGATCGACCGTATCGCGCCGCGTGGTCGCCCGAACAAGCGCGCGCGTATATTCTTGAACATACCAACACGCATTTCGATCCGCAGTTAGCGCCAATTTTTTTAGGTTTGCCGAAAGTCAGTGAGTAGCAAGTGCACAAACAAAAATCGCGCGACCAAATTTCGGTCGCGCGATTTTTTATTTTTGCCCCTACCCTTGCGCGCGCTAAAATGATTTGCTATACTGCGCGCACAATTTCATGCAGGAGTTTGCAATGATCACCGATCTTTTTCCCTTTATCGCGTGTTTGTTGATTGGCTATGTGTGCGGCGCGTTTCCGACCGGCTATTACGTCGGCAAATTGTGGAACGTGGATGTGCGCCGCCACGGCAGTGGACGCACCGGCGGCACGAACGTGTTGCGCTCGGTCGGCTGGTTTGGATTTTTTCTCACCGCATTCGGCGACATTGCCAAAGGCGCGGTCGGTGTTTACCTCGCGCAATTTATTTTTCCGAAACTGTACGACGCGCATACGCTTGCCGTGCTCGGCGCGGTGATCGGACACAACTATTCACTGTGGATCGCGATCCTCACCAAACCCGATCCACGCGCGCCGAACGAACCAACCCTCGCCGGAAAAATTCGCCGCCTCGCGCAGATCAGTCGCGGCGGCGCGGGCGTCGGCACGACGGGCGGCGCGTTCTTTGCGCTCTTTCCGCCAATCCTGTTGATCATTCTCCCGATCTTTGCCGCGATTCTTTTCATCGTGCGGTACGCGTCGGTTACATCGTTGAGCGTGTTTGTGATCGCATCCGCGCTGATGTTTTATTTCGCGTCCACCGGCACCGTGCCGTGGAGTTATTTTGGGATGATGGTCGTATGCAGTGTGATCGTGTTCATCGTCCACATTCCGAATCTGCAACGTTTGCGCGCGGGCACCGAGAAACGTTTCGGCGAACGCTTGGGGCAACGGCGCGACGCGCCAGCGAAAGAATGAACGTGCCCCAAAAACTTGGGATTGGAGTCGAGCGTTTACGCGGTTCGCTTCGCGGATCAGACTAACAACCCGCTAAAGCGTCGAATCCAGCGTTCACCCGGATTTCTCCTGCCGCCAGTAAAACCAGGTCAAGCCCGCCGCGAACAAGCCCATCACGATTCCATAAATCCACACGGTTACGCGCGCCAGATCAAATTGCGCGGTCGCGAGATTGAAAATCCAAACGATGAAATGTCCGCCGAAGAATAACATCAATCCCTGAATGCCCATTCGGATTTCCGCCCAGTCCTGGGACACTTTCATCTTCGCCGACCACAACGCAATGCCGATGAAAAACGCCGCCATCACGCGCGCGCTGAACGGCGGCGCTTGCCACGCCCACACACTCGCCGTAAATTCGGGACTGATGAAAAGCAAGCCGCCGAGCGTCGCGCCGAGAACGATCACTAAACTCAAGAGCGATTGCAAACCAGGAGCAATCGCGCCGCGTTGTTGCGCTGGCGACACCGCGGCGTTCGCGTCCGCGCCGCGCGGTTCGTAAAACGGCAACATTAACGGTTCGAGCGTGTACGCGATGAACCAAATGATCGCGACCGGGTTGAACGGCACCCAATTCATTTTTTGAACGTGGATGTACGTCGCGAGAAAAATGATTGCGAGAAAACCGGGCGTGCCCCAACTCATCCAACGCAAACGATACCAGTTCGGTTCGCGCCACATAAAGTAACCTTCGAACGCGCGCAGAGCGAACGCCGTGCCGATAAACATCGCGGTCAGTTGATCGTTGATCGCCCACGCGAACAGCGGCGCGAGTCCCGGCAGAAATACGAGCCAGATCACAAACCCGGTCGCAAGCACGAATTGAACCAAACCGATCTGACGATATGAGTGAGAGGTCATAACCTCCTCCTTGTGAAAAAGAATTTGGGGGGACTGTACATCAACCAGGTGTGCGCGTCAATCCCCCTTGCTTTCGTGGCGCGGGCGGCTCGCCCGCATCGAATCGGCGGGCGAGCCGCCCGCGCTACAGATATGGAGTGAACGATGTCAAAATATATTTCCGTTGTTTTTTTCGTCGCGATTGTTGTGCTGTGGTATTCGCCCGCGCGCGCGCAAGCCGCGCTCGTCGTGCTCGACAAAGCGAATCAGCCGATTGCAAAATTGACCGACGGCGATTCGATCAAACTCAAAGCGACGGTCGCGCAAGTGAATCAACCAACCCAGGTTGCGTTCACGCTCGACGATGGCGCGCGCGTGAGCGAGTGCACGATCGCGGGGGGCGGGATGAGTTGCGAGACCGCGTCGTTCGCGACGCTCGGTTGGGCCTGGAGCAAAGATGCGCGACCGCGCGCGACGCGCACGATCAAAGCGAGCATCGGCGATGCGAGCGCGACGATCCAGGTTTCGCCGCGCCCGGTGGTGATGGCGCACGGATTTCTTTCGACCGCGATCGCGTGGGAAAATTATTTGGGCGCGAACGGTTTTCTCGCGCCGTTCAACATTCGCGGCTTTGCAGTCGGCGATGGTCAGGTCGAAGGCAAGTTCAACACCGGGAGCATTGACAATCCGCCCGGCAAGACGAACACAATCGCGCAGAACGCGGAGATTTTGAAAAATTATATCGCGGGCGTGAAAAAAATGACCGGCGCGCAACAAGTGGATTTGATCGGGCATAGCATGGGCGGATTGATTTCGCGTTATTACATCGATCGCTTGATGGGCGACCGCGATGTCGCGCAGTTGATTATGCTTGGCACACCGAACGGCGGATCGTCGTGCGCGAACTTGCCGGTGTCGTTGAGTTTTTATTTGCCGGCGTCGCTCGAAATTCGACCCAGTTATTATTCGGAAATGTTCAATCGCCAGATCACGCGGCGACGCGGTGTGTCGTTTTCGATGGTCGCGGGAACGCAGTTGAGCGAGCCGGTGCAATCGCCCTGCACCGATGTGCCGAGCGATGTCGCGGTCTCGCTCGAAAGCGCGCAAGCGATCGCGATCAAACTCGAAAAAATTCAACTCTTGCACATTGATCTGAACGCGTCGAAAGAAGTGTTTGAAAAATTCGTCAAGCCGTTGTTGCAACGCACCGAATTTCCAAATGAACCCGATCCCGCGCCGAGCCAGGTCGCCCAGCGCGAACTCGATTTCACGCGCATTTACACCGGGCACGTTGCCGCGGGCGGCAGTCAAGAAGTTACGATCCAACTCGATAACGTAACCGTCGCGAGTTTCGCGTTGTATGAACCGACGCGCTCGCTCACCGTAACCGTGCGCGGCGCGACCGGCAATGTGATCGCGCTCGACCCGGTACGAAATGGACTCATCACCATCAACGATCCGACAACACT
Organism: Chloroflexota bacterium; assembly: GCA_016223105.1. Lineage (GTDB taxonomy): Bacteria > Chloroflexota > Anaerolineae > UBA4142 > UBA4142 > JACRPR01. Next base: position 8,265 of record JACRPR010000073.1, read on the forward strand.
CGTTTACCTGGGATACGGTTTCACGAATCCGCGTCCGGGTCCGTGGAAAATCACCTTGAGCGCGACGAACAAAACGCCGGCGCGCGGCGCGGATTACGCGGTCACCGCGCAATTGCGCGGCGGCGCGCATCTGAACGCGCGCGCGAGCAAACTGCTTCCCAGGATTGACGAGCAAGTTGACCTGGTCGCGCGCTTGGAACTCGGCGGACAAGCGATCAACATTCGCGAAGCGCGCGCATTGATTCGCGATCCCGAAGGCAAAGTCGAAACGATCGCGCTGACCGCGCGCGGCGCGGAATGGCAAGCGACGTGGAAACCCAGGATCGCCGGCTTGCACGGCGTTGACATTCAAGCGAGCGGCACATTGCCCGATGGCACTGCGCTCGAACGCTCCGCGTTTCTTTCGGTCGAAGCGCAACCTTCGGACTTGCAAACGCAGATCACACAAGCGATCGTCGGCGGAGTCGCGTTGCTGATCGTGGTGGGGATCGCGATGTGGATCGTGTCGCGGTTTCGACGGCGATCAAAATAGAAACGACATCAAACAAACCATATGCACAAATAAAAACTGCGCCGATCAAACGACCGGCGCAGTTTTCTGTCGCGCGGGCGGCTCGCCCGCATGTTACAGCGGGCGAGCCGCCCGCGCTACATTTTTATTTCGCGCTCACCTTCCAAAACTGTTCGCGCGTTTCGTCCCAGCGATCCAACAAGCCGCGCGCCCACGCGCTCGCGGCTACGTCCGCGTGTTGCGCGATCAAGGCGCGCAAACCAGGTTCGTCGTCGCGCGTGAGGTGATCGATCTTGACGAGTTGCGCGTTGAGCCGCGCCGCGAATTGATTGGCGCGATCGTACACGAACGCGACTCCGCCGGTCATCCCCGCGCCGAAATTGCGCCCGGTCTGTCCCAGCACGGCAACCGTTCCGCCGGTCATATACTCGCACGCGTGATCGCCCACACCTTCGACGACCGCGCTCGCGCCGCTATTGCGAACCGCGAAGCGTTCGCCCGCGATCCCAGCCGCGAACAACGCGCCACCCGTCGCGCCGTACAACACCGTGTTGCCCAGGATCGCGTTTTCGTTCGACGCATACCGCGCGCGCTCCGGCAAACGAATCACGATTTCGCCGCCCGCCATTCCTTTTCCCACGTAATCGTTCGCTTCGCCGATCAACGTCAAGCGCAAACCGTTGATGCAAAACGCGCCGAAACTTTGCCCCGCCGATCCGCGAAATGTTGCGCGAATTATATCGCCCGGCAATCCCAGGTCGCCATACACGCGCGCGATTTCTCCGGCGATGCGCGCGCCGACCGTGCGATCGGTGTTTTTGATTTCGCGCGCCAACACAATCGGTTCGCGATTTTCTACCGCGCGCGATGCCGCCTCGAACAGCCAATCGTCGAGCGTATCGCCAACCGGCGGATCGTTGCGCGCATAGATATTTTTGCGCGCTTGGGTTCGCGACGGATCCGGATCGGCAAGGACGCTGGTTAAATCAATTGGTGAGTCGTTGACAAGAAATTCCATTTTTGTTTCCGAACTAGAAATAACTTTAAATTTCCAACTTCCAACTTCAAACCTCCAACTTCCATCGCGACCGGCATTTCACGCGTCACCACCCTCAACAACTCCACTCGCCCCACAATTTCGTCAAGCGAACGCGCGCCGAGCGACGCGAGAAATTCGCGCGTCTCGTGCGCGAGAAATGTGAAATACGCCATCACCCATTCGGGATGGTTCGGAAATTTTTTGCGGAGTTCTTCTTTTTGCGTTGCGATTCCGACCGGGCAAGTGTTGAGATGACACGCGCGCGCCATCACGCATCCGCTTGCGATCAACGCCGCCGTGCCAAACGAAAATTCATCCGCGCCGAGCATCGCCGCGATGATGACGTGGCGCGCGGTTTTCAATCCGCCATCCACGCGAATTTTTACGCGCGCGCGCAAATCGTTCGCGACTAAAATTTGTTGCGTCTCCGCGAGTCCCAGTTCCCAGGGCGCGCCGACATGCTTGATCGAAGAGAGCGGCGACGCGCCGGTGCCGCCGGAATGTCCGCTGATTTGAATCACATCCGCGAATGCTTTCGCGACGCCCGCGGCAATCGTGCCGACGCCCGCGCCCGCGACGAGTTTCACCGAGACGCGCGTGCGCGGATTGATTCGTTTCAAATCGTAAATCAATTGCGCTAGATCTTCGATGCTGTAAATGTCGTGATGCGGCGGTGGCGAGATCAACGTGTTCCCCGGTTGACTGTGGCGAATCGCCGCGATCTCCGCCGTCACTTTGTGTCCTGGTAATTGTCCGCCCTCACCTGGTTTCGATCCTTGCGCCATTTTGATTTGCAATTCATCCGCCGACATCAAGTACGCCGGCGTTACACCGAATCGTCCCGACGCGACTTGTTTGATGCGACTGTTCGCAATCGTTCCGTATCGCGATGGATGTTCGCCGCCTTCGCCGCTGTTGCTCAGCGCGCCGAGCCGATTCAATGCTTCGGTTACGGCGCGATGCGCTTCAATCGAAAGCGAGCCGTGCGACATTGCGGCGGCGGAAAAGCGTTTGAGAATTTCGGACGCGGGCTCAACGTGCGCGATTGGAATTGGATCGCCGCGCGCGATGGCGAGGTAATCGGAAATTTCACCTTCGGGAAATTCGCGCGTTGCCGCGACAAATTCGCGATAGGTTTCGTACGCCGCGCGAAAATTTCCGTTGAGCGCGCCGGGCGTCCGCACTGCCGCGTGCAAAGTTTGCACAACGCGCGGATTGTACGCGTGATGCTCGCCTTCTTTTTTGAATTTGAAGAATCCATAATTTCGCAAGTGCGGCTCTGCTGTCATTGCGAGCGGTCTTTGCGAAGCAATCCCCAACTTGTCGCGCGGAGATTGCTTCGCTTCGCTCGCAATGACATTCAGGAATGCTCGCGCGTGATTCGCCAACACATCTTGCGCGATCTCGCGCAGACCACTGCCGCCAATGTGCGCGGGCGTCCCGGCGAAATAACGTTCGATCACCGCGGCGTCAATGCCGATGCTTTCAAAAATTTGCGCGCCGTGATACGCGTCGAGCGTCGCAATGCCCATCTTGGACATTATTTTCAAAATCCCTTTTTCGGCGGCGTGGACAAAGTTCTCGTCGGTTGTCATTGCGAGGAGGCGGTCTTTGCCGGCGAAGCAATCTCCACCTTGCGATTGGGGATTGCTTCGCTCTGCTCGCAATGACAATAATTCACGCGCGCTCGCGAGTGCGAGGTACGGATTGAGCGCGTCCGCGCCAAAGCCGATCAGCGCGGCGAACTGATGCACGTCGCGCGCGTCGCCGACCTCCGCGATGATCGAGGCGCGCCAACGTTTGCCCGCGCGCAGTAAATGGTGATGCACCGCGCTAACCGCGAGCAACATCGGAATCGGTGCGCGCGTCGCGCGGATCGCGCGGTCGCTCAAAATCAAAATCGCACTGCCGCGATCAATCGCGCGTTCCGCCTCCGCACACAAACATTCGACCGCGCGTTCGAGCGAATCGAGATCATCGCGCGCAAACGTCGCGTCGATCAGCGCGTGCGGAAATTCATCGCGCATCGCGCGGATCGCGTCGAGTTGCGCGTCGGTGAGCATCGGCGACGCGAGCTCGATCAGATGCGCGTGCGCGGGCGACTCGTCCAAGATGTTGCCGCGCGCGCCGATCAAAACGCGGAGCGACATCACGAGTTCTTCGCGCAGTGGATCAATCGGCGGATTCGTAACCTGGGCAAAGCGTTGTTTGAAAAAATGATAGAGCGGTCGTTCGAATTGCGATTGAACCGCGTGCGGCGTATCATCGCCCATCGAGCCAATCGGCTCCGCGCTGTCCAGCGCCATCGGTTTGAGGATGACGGTGAGTTCTTCGTCGGTGTAGCCGAACGCGGCTTGCAGGGTGCGAAGGGGAGAGAGGGTGAGGGGGAGCGGGGGAGAGACATTCTTCCACTCTCCCACTCTCCCACTCTCCCACTCATTGAGGAATCGCATTTCTGCCTCGAGCCACGCGCGATACGGCGCGCGCGACGCGTAAAAATTTTTCACGCGATCATTCCGCCACAATTCATTGCGCGATAAATCCGCGACGATCATTTGTCCCGGACCGAGTTTGCCTTTTTCGATCACGCGCGCCGGATCAATTTCGAGCGCGCCGGCTTCGGACGACGCGACGACCAAGCCATCGTCGGTCACCAGGTATCGCGCGGGGCGCAAGCCGTTGCGATCCAATGTCATCCCAACGAATCGCCCGTCCGAAAACGCGACGGCGGCGGGACCATCCCAGGGTTCCATCAACGTCGCGTGATAGCGATAAAACGATTTTACATTCGCCGGCATGTCCGCGATTTTTTCCCACGCTTCCGGCATCACCATCATTGTCGCGTGCGCGATGTCGCGACCCGAAAGCGTGAGCAGTTCGAGCGCGTTGTCGAGCATCGCGGAATCACTGCCGGTCAGATCAATGATGGGGTGTAGGGGCGCGGCATGCCTCGCCCCTCCGTTATTCCACACGTCCGAAATCAAAAACGGTTCGCGCGCGCGCATCCAGGCGATGTTACCTTGCAGAGTATTGATCTCGCCATTGTGGCACAACATTCGAAACGGTTGCGCGCGTTCCCAGGTTGGGAACGTGTTGGTCGAGTAGCGTTGATGAAACAGCGCGAGCGCGGATTCGAAATCGGGATCGTCAAGGTCGCGATAAAAGCGCGGCAGTTGCGGCGCGACAAAGAGACCTTTGTACACAACCGTGCGCGCGGAAAGTGACGCGACATAGATGCGCGATTCTTCTTCGCGCGCGCGGCGTTCGATCACTTTGCGCGCGAGCAAGAGCGCGCGTTCAAACGCAATGTCGTCCAACTGCGCGGGACGCGCGATGATCGCTTGCACAATGTCCGGGCGCGTTTTGCGCGCGTGATCGCCAAGCGCGTCGAGATCAATCGGCGCGTCGCGCCACGCGAGCAAATGCAAATCGCGCGCGGCAAGCGATTCCGCGATGATCGCGCGCGCGTGTGCATCATCGCGCCCGACGAAAAACATTCCGACCGCGAAATGCTCCGGCGCGATGATGCCGCGTTGCGCGAGCTCGCGCGCGAAAAGTTGGCGCGGAATTTGCGTGAGGATGCCCGAACCATCGCCGGTGCGTCCATCCGCAGAAACCGCGCCGCGATGCGCGAGCCGCGCGACGGTTGAGAGCGCGTCGCGCACGAGTGTATGCGACGGTCGCGCGGAGAGATGCGTGATAAAGCCGGTGCCGCACGCCGCGCGTTCTTGCAAATATGAAAGTTGTCCTGGTTTCATTTTCAATTCGCCTCTTGTCATTGCGAGCGTAGCGAAGCAATCTCCGCGCGACACGTTGGGGATTGCTTCGCTTCGCTCGCAATGACAGACGAGAATTTATAATTTTCTAACGACCGCGCCGAAACGAATAAAGCAACCTCCGCGCCGGGAGATTGCTTTATGTGCGGACAATATAAAACGAAACGCGGCGCGTGGCTACGTTCAAGTTGTGCGAATACAAGCGCGGAAAGTTGTGCGGATTGCACGAACGCCGCCGAATGGAATTCGGCATCTCGATCAGGTGAAAATCGGCTCAAGCCGCTTCGCTTCGCGTCAACTCGATTCACACTTGCACCGCACGCAAGTGCAGGTGTCGAGTTTCCACCTGATTGAGCCGTCGTTTTCAAACGATAGTGGGCGATGACTGCTTGCGAATCATCCTTGTTGGCGCGGGGGAATCGTGGTAAAATGCAGACAGGACACGAAGCGAGGTTGCAATGGAGACGATAACGAACGAACAACTTTATTCTGAAATTGAAACGATCAAGCGCGAAGTGCGCCAATTACGCGAGACGGTAACGCAATACCAGGTCGCGCCGGTTGTGCATCCGTACATCATTCGCGTTGAAGGCGTGCAAGGCGGCGAGCCGATCACGCGGAACAGTTACATTTCCGTGCGAACGATTGTTGAGCAAACGCGTTTAGGTGTAACGCCCGATGAATTTGTCAAAGGTCATCCGCCCATGGCGCTCGCTGAATACTATGACGCGCTCAGTTATTATCACGATCACACGGACGAGATGGAAAAGATCATCCAAGGACATCGCGACGCACTCGTTGAGGTGATAGAAATTTCCAAACGATTTGCCAAACCGAAAGCGTAATTTTTTCATCGCTGATTTCATTCAACACTATGATGGACAAGGAACTCGCCTTTTTTATCGCGATCTACACGGATGCTGATGTTAGTTTAGAATTGGCAGACCAGCTCCGCGCGCGCGGATACGATGCCGTGTCCGCGCTAGAAGTCGGCAATTATCGGCTTTTAGATCAAGAGCAATTGAATTACGCGATTTCGCAAAGGCGTGCGATTCTCACCTTCAACACCAAACATTTCAAACCGCTATTCGAATCGTTTTGGCATCACGGCAAAGAACATTATGGCATCATCATGTCCGATCAAATTGAACTTGGCGAATTGTTACGGCGCACGCTGAAATTGCTCAACTCGATCTCGGCAGATGAAATGAAAAACAATATCAAGTATCTTGGCGAATTTGCGGAGCGGTAAAGTTGCTCGAACAGCTTGCGGAGTCGCGCATCCCGGTTTTGCGCCGATCGATTTTGCCAACATCCGCAAGCCGTGATAAAATTTAGCCGCGATGAGAAAGCGCGGTTCGGATCGCGGCGGGTGTTTTTGAGATTCGAACCAGGTTAGAAAGCGAGGATTTGATGGCGGCAGTTGCATATCGCTATCGCGTGATATTTGAACAAGAAACGAATGGTTGGTACTCGGTTCATTGTCCCGCACTCAAAGGCGTCCACTCGCAAGGCGCGACGTATGATGAAGCAATGACCAATATCCATGAAGCCATTGCAGGATGGTTGCACGTCGCGCGCGAGTACGGCGATCCGATCCCGGCAAGTGATGTGATGGAACAAACGCTGATCGAGGTTGCCGCGTGAGCAAACCTCCGCGTATTGCTGGCCGCGATTTGCGAAAGGTGTTGGAGCACAAAGGATTTGTGTTCGTGCGCCAAAAAGGGAGCCACATGATGTTGCGCCGCGCCACTGCGCCGGTAATTACCGTGTCGATCCCAGACCACAAAGAAATCGCGCCCGGCACTTTGCGCGGCATTTTGCGAGATGTGGGAATGAGCGTGGGTGAACTGAACGAATTACTTTGATTGAGGTTAAAATTTGGTTTTGGAAAGCGGGTGTTTTTGTTTGGCAAAAGCCCTGTAAACCGTTGCGGAAAACCTCGTTTGGTTTCCCGCACCTGCGAGTGCGTGAAACACGGAAATGTGAGCGTGACAGTCCGTGATCCCCGCACTCGGAGGTTCGTGAAATATAAGTTTAGCGACATTCCGTTCCAGTGGAAGTTGAATCCAAATCCGCGACACACAAGGAGAACTACACATGAACTTTCAAGTCAACAACGCAACATTTGGTATCATCGGCGTATTGCTGTTTGGAATGATAATCGCAATTCTGGCTCTGCGCCACATGAAAGAAGGTTTCGGGCTTAACAATATTCGGATACTCGGAATAATTATTGTCGCTACATTCTCATCGGCATTGGCTCTGGTTGCGAATGATAGCATTAGTGCGGCAATCGGAATTCTTGGGGCAATTGCGGGATACTTGTTCGGAGTTAGCACAACCGCAGATAAGAACTAGGTGGAAACCGTCCGCGTAATGTCTGACACGTCACTAAAGCAGAAACTTAACACTCGCTTTCAAGTATGTACGCCATCTAAACAACAAAGTAGAATGGCGGGAAGAATTTCATAACGGATGAACGCCGCCAAACACCTGCCCGCCGATTCCGCCACGGTCGCCGCCTTTGGGCGTGCGCGGTTTGCGCTGGCAAACGTGCCTGCATTTCGCAAGACACCTTGCGGCGGAATCGGCGGGCGATAGCGTTTGGCGTATGTGGTTTGCACTGGCAAACGTACTTGCATTTCGTCAGACACTTGGCGGCGGAATCGGCGAATTCAAAATCCAAAGGGGCAAGCGAACAATTTTCGGCATTGTTCACTTGCCCCTTTTCGTAGTATAATCGCGGTCAAGGGAGGTGCGTATGCCGGTTGTTCAAGTCGAAGCCCAAGTGCCAACGGATAAATTATTGAAGGCAGTTGGACAATTAAGCCAAACCGATTTAGAGCAATTTGTTTTTCAGGTCATCGCCTTGCGCGCACAGCGCCAAGCATCCAGTCTGCCGCACGCTGAATCTGAACTCTTGCTCAAAATCAATGAAGGCGTGCCGCCTGATATTCAGACGCGCTACAACGAATTGATTTCAAAACGTCAAGCCGAGACGCTCACACCCGACGAGTACGAAGAATTGCTAGGACTGACCCAGCAAGTTGAAAAGTTAGAAGTGCGTCGCGTCGAAGACTTGGCAGAACTCGCGCGCTTGCGCGGAACATCGTTGACTACGCTCATGCAAAATTTAGGAATTCGACCACCCGCCTATGACTGAACAACGCGCAACCGCCGCACAAAAACAAGCCGTGCTTGAACACGCGCGCGGTTGTTGCGACGCTCCGCGTGCAAAAGCCAAGCGCGTTTCGCAACACACTCTTTCTCCACCGAACACGTCCTCCCGCATCATTCAGGCGGAGAAACCGCGCTGGATAATCTCGCGTTGGCGTGTCAGGGATGTAACAACTTTAAATACCCCAAGACACAAGCGCGCGACCCACTATCCGAAAACCTTGTTCCGCTCTACCACCCACGACAACAACGCTGGCACGACCATTTTGCGTGGAGCGACAATTTTACTCTCATCGTCGGACTGACACCCACAGGACGCGCCACAATCCAAGCCCTGCGCTTGAATCGCGAGGAACTTGTCAATCTGCGGCGCGTGTTGTATGCGATGGGAGAACATCCGCCAGCCGAGATTGATTGAACGCGAACGGACATCGGCACACACATGCTACGACAACGGCGGGGGCGGCGCGCGATTGGAAGGTACTTTCGATTCGTCCGCCGTTGTCGATGGGCTACAGCGTTTCGCCTCCTCCCTCAAAAACTATTCGCGCGCATCGCGCAAAAGCACGGTGAAACAACAACTGCGCTAGTCATCTGACTAGCGCAGTCGTTTTATCCCGCGATAAATTGCGCGATCACATCCGGCGTCGCGGTGTCGAAACCAACCACATCCAACATTCTGACATCGTTCGGGTCGGCGATGCTGAATTGGTTCGCGACCATTCCGACGACGATGAGTTTTGCCGGAAGGTTCATTCGTTTGCGATAGTCCGCCAACGCGCGCGCGGGATGCACATCACCTGCCCAGGTTTCGCTATCGGTGTAAACGATGAACGCATCCACCGCGACCTGGTGCTGGCTTGCCCACCGCATCGGTTGAGCGCAATCGGTCGCGCCAAAATCCAAATTCGTGATCGCCTTGACCACATCATCGAGACGTTGGCGCGGCGAGATGTTGAGTTGCATCAACTCGTTCGTGAACGCGAGAAAGATCGGCGCGTGTTCGACCGCCGCGGTGATCAGCGACATCGCCGCCGAGCCAACGCGCGGCGACAATCCCGGCACACCGGCGATCAATCCCCACGCCATTGACGCGGTCACATCGAGCGCGAGCGCGATCCGTTGGCCGGTCGGCGTTACGTTGCCGAACGCGAGATAGAACGCATCGTCGAGCGCGTCCACGATTTGCGGAACAACTTGCCATTCGCCACTTCCGCGCGCGCCGTGTCCTTGCGAGTACGTGATCAGCGCGGCGAGAATTTTGATTGGATGCACGCGCGCGCGCGTGATGCGCTCTTGCTCGCGCAATCGCTTGACGACCGTGCGCGTCGCATCGCTTCCCGGCGTCAGCAAACCGACCTTGCTCATCGTGCCGAGGTTGCGAATCATCGCTTCGAGCGGCATCTTGACGAGCAACGCATCCCACACCGCGCGTTCGTTGAGCGCGGTCGTCGGGATCGCTTCGCGCGGCAAGTTGTGATCCGCAATGAGGCGAAGCAGTTCGGATTGCTCGGCAGTTTTCGCGCGTTCAAAAGCCCAGATCAAACGCAGTGCTTGATCGGGATGCGGCTCTGCGCCGACGCTCTCCCAGCCGCGCGTCATCCAGTAAAAAATCGCGCGATGTTGGTCGGATGCCGGCTTCGGATGCGCGAGCCGCAACGCGTCGCGATGCGCCCAGCCATCGCGTTGTTGGTACTTGATCGCTTGATACGCGAGATCGTGCGCGTCGCGCGTGTTGTACCACTGCGCGATTGCCGAACGCAAACCGCGCCCCCAGCCGCGCATCGCTTGAACGTACTCGATCCAGTGAAACAAGTGTGTGCCGATGCGCGCGACTTGAGGCAACACCTCGAGCGCGCATTTGCGCGTCGGCGCATCGCCCTGCCCCGCGCACATCGCGAGCGCGAACAGCGCCGGATCGTTTTTCGGCGCGCGCCCGGCTTCACTGATTTCGACGATGCGCTTGACGACGCGCGCGCCATCCAATTGAATCGCGCGCGCGACGGCTTGCGCGTTGTCAATGGTCAAAGTGCGTTCGAGCACATAGTACGATCCGCCCTCGGAACCGAGCATCAAGAATCGATCGAGGCGCGTCCATTCATCCACGCGCCAAACGAATCCGCCCGCGTTGTTCCGAACCTGGTTCGCGTTCGGAATCGGTTGCATTTGCGGCGGCTTGCGTAAATTGAAATACTGGGTGAACTTCATCGCGCACCTTCCTCGTGGTGTAAGGGCGAAGCATTTTTTTCCGACGCAGTTCGTCGGAAAAAAATGCTTCGCCCCTACCGCCACAAATCAGTGCCAGAGGGCAGGACTCGAACCTGCGACCTTCCCATTCCCATTGGTAACCGTTTCCAGCGACCCGCGCTCGCGCGCGGATGAAAGTTAGTCACGGCATTGACGCTCTCCCAACTGAGCTACCTCTGGCATTGTGTAGCGGATGAGTTTGTGCGCGTGGGATCAGGGTATAAGATAACCCACGCGCGCCGACCCGCTACAGCATCACTGCTCCCCGGGGAGTCGAACCCCGATGTTCCGCATTAACAGTGCGGCGCTTTACCAATTAAGCTAGAGAGCAATTCAATCCGGGACGAGGGTTCGAACCTCGCTTTCAGCGTTCAAAGCGCCGCGTCCTACCGCTAGACGATCCCGGAATGAAAAACGCAAAGGTGTTGTGCCCTTTGCGTTCGCGAAATAAAAAACGCAAAGGACGATGTGCCTTTGCGTTGCAAGTCGAATGGCTCGATTGATTTTAGATCAAGCCGGTTCCTCTCAACGCAAAGCAATCGCAAGTCACCTGTTGATTGGACAGGGCGGCGATCAGTTTTACGCAACTAGTGAGATACCTGGGTGAAATAAAATCTCTCAGTTTCATAGCGGCGGTATTCTATGCCGAATGAATGATCTTGTCAAATCGCGCGACCTGGGATGGTATGCGTCAAAGATTTGCATTGTCCGTCATCGCCTTGATGAATCGAGTTTGGTAATCGGTTTTAACCGATTTTTACCTGGCTGAGACGCCGATTTCCAATCGGCGGCGTTCGTGCAAAATCTTGACGCACACCCGACCTGGGATCGAAATTCTAATCCTGGTTTTGTAACCCCTGTTGGGATCTTTGTTGGCGCAATCGAATCGTGGTAAAATGCAAATCAGCAAGGAATGCTGATGAAGACGGTAAAAATTTTTCACTACCTGGATGATCTGGATTGCTTTGTCATCACCGACGAATATCGCGCGCTTGCCGATCGCCTCGGATTGTCGGAGTGGCATCCCGCCGTTTGGATCGGGCGACTGTTCATCCTCGATAACGATTACGGCGAGCATTGGTTCGACAATTGGGATTTACGCGATCAACTGCAAGCGCAAGCGGAACAACGCGGGATCGCGTATGAAGATTTGATGGTGATCAATCCGGATCGTTTTCAGAATGGCAAAGACGGTCCTTGCCACACGCCGGAATTTCGCAAACGCTTTTGGACGGATGTGCTGAAATCGCTCGAGTTGAGTTACGATTTGTTGTTCGCAGAAGCGCGCGCGGCAAACGAACAAATCCGCGCGATCATTCCCGATGAGTACATCGCGGATTTGGACGATCGCATCGCACAAGTTCAAAAAGATATTGGCGATTGAATGAAGAGACCCTTCGGATCGCTTTCAGCGAAAACCCGAAGGGTCTTTATGTTTAACGCGTCTGCCATTCACTAAACCTTTTCCAATCCAAATCCATATCGTACTCATCGCGTGTTCCCTTGCCCGCCGCGCCAAACAATTGATCGGTTATGCTCGCTGTCGTTTTCGGTTTGGGTAAATTCAAATCGCGTCGCATCGTTTGTAATTCGCGCATCATCGCGTCAATACGCGCAATCGCTTGCCGCGCCGTCCAGGTCGCGCGCGGTTTGCGCGCAACGCGGCGCGGCGCGCGTTTGGGTTGTTTGCGTGTTAGAGTCATTGCATACCCTCCACCATCAAAACTCAAGCCCGGTTGCCATCGCTACGATTCTCCACGCGTTGTCTCAACTGCGTCGCGAAATCCGCTGAAACTACAATGTCATCGCGCTTCGCCCATATTCCAAACGCGGGATGCGCGATTTTGCGGCGCACATGCGGTTCGCGGGTGACGCACCGGATTGTTCGTTTCAGTTGTCGTCGGATCAGAGTCAAAGCAATCTCCAAAAATCATTTTCTAAATTCGCGCGAGGTACTCAGCAGGGGTAAGGATCGTCAACGTACTTTTAGTTTTGAAATGCCGCGCGTTCCAGGTGCCCAAACAGTCTACCCCCGGCGTTCGTTCAACCAAATCCAATACGAGCGCATCCATAAACGCCATTCGTTGCGCGCGGACTTTGGAAAACGGGCGGTCAAAAATTTCGGCGCGGAAAAACGCGTCGGCGGATTGATTCGCCGTTGACTGGGGCCAAATCACAGTCAGCTGATACGCGGCGATCAGCCACGCGTCCCATTCGGCAAGTCGCGCGGGCGCAAGATTGAACGACAACTGTCCCAGGATTTCCATCAAATTATAGACGGTGATTGCCGGTTCCGCGGACTGCACCCGATTCAAAAAGGCGGTGTTGACGGGCTGACGATTGTCGCGTTGAAACGCAAACGCCAATAGCAACACATCCGTATCAATTACGACCACGCGCGTCCTCGCATTTGCGCCATCGTCGCGTCTAAGGATTCGTTATCCAAGGTCGCGAGTTCTTTTCGGACGGACGTTGCGAGCCGTCGTCCGCGTTGAATCGCCGCAAGCGAATGAGGCGGGCGCACTAATTTGACGCGCCACACAACTGATTTGCGCGTCGAATGGCGAAGCGGTGATACCAAACGTTGCGTCGCTCTGCGGGTTAAAATTGTCATTGCCATTTCCTCCACCCGCATTATACCACGCTTTCAACACCCACAACAAAACGGAGCGAAGCATCTCACGATGAGACTCTTCGCTCCGCTCAGTATTTGTGGCGCGGGCGGCTCGCCCGCAATTGCGCGGCGGGCGAGCCACGATGCTCAAAGCGCGAGATCGCATTTTGTCCGCAGATGAAAACACAGATGTTGCAATCGCGGCACGTTCCGCACGAGATACAACGGTCGCCTTCTTTGAGCGGATCGGTCGGGCACATACTGACGCGCGGCGTAAAGTAAATCAGTTTGAGCCGGTCTTGCGGAATTTGTTTTTTGCGTTCGAGCGCGAACTTTTCGCCCATCACTTGCGCGTGCAAAGCGAGCGCGGCGACGCGCCCCATTCCGATCGCTTGCGTCAGCAAACCTGGTTTCACCACATCGCCGACCGCGAACACTTTCGGATCGCGCGTGCGTCCGTACTCGTCCGCGGCGATCCAATTATTTTTCACGCGATCATAATTTTCCGGCAACCAACTCACATCCGGCACTTCGCCGACCGCGACGACGACAACATCCGCGTTGAGCGGCTCGCCCTCTTTGAAAAAGAGTTGACCATCATTGTATTCCGCGACCGAGAGGGGCCACTTGACTTGCGTGCCAAGTTCCATCGCTTCTTTGCGTTCGCGCGACGAGCTTGCCGGTTGTTGAATGTCCACCGCGATCACGCTTGCCGCGCCGTTGCGCCATGCGGTCGTGCACGCATCCATCCCGACATCGCCCGCGCCAACGACGACAACCGATTTACCCGCGACGCTCACAATCGGATTGCCCGCGTTTGAACTCGTGAGAAATTCGAGCGCGGAGTACGTGCGATCGCTTCCTGGGAATGGAAGTTTGCGCGGCGCGTGCGCGCCGGTCGCGATGATCACGCCGTCGTACAGATCGCGAATCTCTTCGAAATAATCGCGCGTGATGTCCGCGCCGAGTTGCACCTGGACGCCGAGCGCGAGGATGCGTTTGATTTCAGTTTGCACGATTTCTTTTTCTAAACGATTGTGCGGAATTGCTTGCATCATTTTTCCGCCAAGCACAACATCTTTTTCGAAAATCGTAACCGTGTGACCTTTGAGCGCGAGTTGCCACGCCGCCGATAATCCGCCGACGCCGGAGCCGATCACCGCGAAACGTTTGCCGGTGTGCGGATCCGCGACCGGCGCGGGCAAGTCCATCGAATACTTGCCGAGCGGACCGGCGAGCACCGCGAAATCAATCGTCTGCCGCGTGCACGATGCCATGCAGGGGTTCGGACACGCCGCGCCGCACACCGATCCGGGGAATGGATTATATTTCAAAACCAGGTCGAGCGATTCGCGAATTTTGCCCTTGCGTAAAAGATTGATCCGATCCTGGGTCGGGATGTCGCTGGGGCACGCGTACTCGCACGGCGCGGCGAACACCGCATTGTTCCACACCGGCGAATACGCGCGATGATCGCCCATCGCGACGAGCGGCACAACTTCGCCCGCGTCTTGCACGACATCGCCGAACAATCCGCCTTGAATCCACCGATTCGCGCGAAACTCGCCGAGCGATTTGCGTTTCTTGCCGCGTTGCAATTCTTCGTAACTCTTCGCGATAATTTTGCGCCACTCGGGATGAATCAGCATCGGGTCGAGCAAATCGGGGCGACCAACCGCGTCGAGAAATTTCGGCATCCCATCGCACAAAAATTTCCAATCCTCTTCGTCGAGCGTCTCGATCAGTTTGACGTTGCTCGGCAGTTTGCTGATCGCGCCGCGCACGTAGACCGTGCCGCCGACCATCCCGATGCACGCGCGTTCGCCGATCACCGAATCGAAATCATCGGAATCGAAACCGCACACGACCGCGATGCCGCCGCCCATAAATTCAAATGGAAACGAGCCGGTATTTTTCAGAATCCACAATTCCGGGGGATTGTATGCCGGGTCGTGTTTCATCAACGAGCCGGTGCGCGTGCCCGCGCGACCGCCGACGTAAATCACGCCGTCCGCCGCGCAATGTCCGGTCGTGTCGCCGCCGTCGCCTTTGATCGTGATCGTCGCACCCGCGTTCAACCAACCAACGTCCGCCGGCGCGGGTCCTTCGACGACGATTTCTGTTCCCGACATTCCCATCGAGCCAACGCGCTGACCTGGGTTTCGCACGATGAACTTGAGCGCGCGCCCATCGTCATCCCACAGCGGTCCGCCAATATCGTGTTGCCCGGACGCGTCGATCTCAAATTCGGTTTCGCCCGCGTTCATTCCCGCGTAAATTTCCTGAAGCAAAACCTGGGTTGATTTTCTTTTATTGTTACCGTATGTTGATAGATGTTTCATGAAAACCTCTTGAGAATTCAGGAGTCAGAATCCAGAATTCAGAAGTGCAGATCAGAATTTCGAATTGAGAATCGCGGCGATGTAAGCTTCGAGAAGTTTACTAACTTCTTCGATTTGGAGTAGCATTGCTTTGGTGTCGCCGTAGTTGAGATCGCGCGAGAGAATCAAATAGTATCGAGATTCTTCAAGCGAACCTTGTGCAATGTTCATCAAGCGCGCCTTGTCCGCCTTGCCGCGCTTTTTGAATCCTTCGGCAATGTTTGCCGGAATCGAAACGGCGGCGCGGCGCATTTGCGAAGTCAGTCCGTAGAGTTCACTCTTTGGAAAATTTTCCGTGATCCGATACACGCTCAACACAAACTGATGTGCTTTTTGCCATACGATCAAATCCAGAAATGATTTGGCAGGAACGCGGTCCATTGTAAATTCTCCTTGTTGAATTTTTTATTCTGAATTCTGGATTCTGACTCCTGACTTTTGCATTAGCACGCATACGCAACCTGCAACCGCTCGCCAATTTCCTTGTCCATCGCGACGAGCGCGTCACTGCGACCGATGGGGAGCGTCGAGTTGCCAATCGGCGCCATCAACTTTTTCAATTCCTGATCGAGCGCGAGAAAATAATCCACGACGTTTTGCGCGACCGCGTCCACATCGAGACGCGCGACGAGACGCGGATCCTGGGTGCAGATGCCGACCGGACAATGCCCGGTGTTGCACGCGTTACAGCGTCCTTTTTCATTGCCGACACAGCCCGCGAGTTGCAACCAAATTTTCGCGGAGAAGACGCCGTTCGCGCCGAGACAGATCGCTTTGAACGCGTCTGCCGCGAGATCGCCGGTGTCGCCAAAACCGCCGCCGACAAAAAGTGGAATCTGTCCTTGCTTGCCCTGGTCAACGGCGGCGAGATAACAATCGCGCAGTTTGCTCAAGATCGGATGACCCGTGTGATCGAGACTGACTTCGTGCGCCGCGCCCGTGCCACCGGAAATTCCGTCGAGGAAAAATCCGCCGACGATGTGATACGGATCGCGAATCAAATTGTTGAATACCGCGACGCTCGTCGAACTTGCCGCGACCTTGATCGCGACCGGGACGCGGAATTTGAATGCCGCGTTCATACTCAAAAACATTTTTTGCACCGACTCTTCGATGCTGTACAAACCTTGATGATTCGGCGGCGACATCAGATCGGCTTTCGGCACGCCACGAATCGCTTGAATGTGCGGCGCAACTTTTTCCGCCGGCAGTAAACCACCGTCACCTGGTTTCGCGCCTTGTCCGATTTTGATCAGCACGCCCGCTGGATCGGTGATCATTTCCGGCATCGCTTTGATGATGCGATTCCAACCGAAATGTCCGCTCGCGATTTGAATGATGAAATATTTAAGGTACTCGGATTTCAATAATCGCGATGGCATCCCGCCTTCGCCGGAACTCATTCGCACCGGCATGCCACATTCTTCGTTGAGGTACGCCACCGCGAGTGCGATCGCTTCCCACATTCGCCACGAGAGCGCGCCGACGGACATATCGCCAATCATCACCGGATAAATCCAACGCAATGGCGGCGTGATTCCATTCGGCACGAGTTTTCCATTTTCAACTTTGAGCGGCAACTCATTCGCCGGCAAACCACGACCCAGGGGCGTGAGCATATCGAACGTGTGTCGCGCCGCGTCGAGCGACGGATCGGTCATTTGGCTAATGCGCCCGACCTTGATGTAATCGAGAATGCGAATCGGCATGTGATGCCCGCGTCCGCCGCGTTTAATCGGCGATGCGCCCGCGCGCGCGACGAGCGGAAAACGATTGTGATCATTTTCGACCGGGCGAATCGAATTGGTCGGGCAAACTTTTTCGCACATCGAGCAACCGCGACAAAAATGTTTTGGCTCACGCACTTGCTTGATCGCCATCATCACTTGGGTTGAATCCACCGGCTTGGGCGAATTGCCGATGCTCAACGTCGCGCCTTGCTTTTGCAATTCCGGTTTGATCGAACCGAACGTGCAAGTCGCAACGCACGAGCCGCATCGAATGCAGGTGTCCGCGTTCCATTCGATCTTCCACGGAAAATCAATCGGATGTGTGTCGCGCACAAAGGTTGGATTGATTGCGAATGCGCGACCGTTGCCGTTCGCGCGTTTCGGTTCCGCGCCGTTCGTTTTTAGCGTCGGCAAAATTTTCAGATCTATTGTTGCCATCGTTCCACCTCCAGCGCGTTGTTGATGACGACGGTCTCGCGCTCGCCGGGATACAGATCGGTTTCGGTGTTGCGATTGGGAATCACCATATTCACGCCGCACACTTCGGACGCGCTCACGACCATATCGCCATCGCGACCGATGACGTACGGGCGCAATTTTTTCGCGTCCGCGATCACGCCCATGCGATTGTCCGGCAAAACGAAAACGACTGTGTTCGGTCCGTTGATTTCGAGGTGCATCAATGATTGACGCACGCGATTCAACACATCGGCATCGGGGCGCGCGCGCATTTCTTCAAACGTGAGCGGGGTGATGACGTGCTTGTAGTATTCGAGGGGCCAACCGAGTTCACTGCAAACATAGTGGAGCGAGTAGAGGAAGCATTGCGTATCGGATTCAAAACCGATGTACGCGCGATGCAAATTTTGTTGGAACTCTTTGTTCTTTTGATAAAAGGTATTTTCGCCGTTGCCCATCAGCGTAAACCCTTCGAGGAAAAACGGATGCGCGGCGTAGCGCACAATTTTGTAATTCGTGTTTTGCCGGCACTGCGCGGAAATGACGCGCGCCTTGAGCCAGTGATCGTCGTTCCACATTTGAAAGTACGTGCCAATGTCGCGCGGATCGCCGACTTCTTTGAGCGTCAGCACATCGGGCCAAAACGAATAGACATAGCCCTGGTTTTCGTGCGATAGTGCTTTGCGAAGTTTGAGTCGCGTGTCGAGCAATAATTTTTTCTGCTCCGGCGTCGGCGCGTCATGCAAAACGTTGAGCCCTTCGGGATAACGATAGTTGCGGAAAACGTAATGCGGCATCCGCTTGAAATCGAGCGACGTGTCGTTGACGACATCCGGCTTGTAATCGAACTTGGGCGAGAATCCCAGGTCTTCGAGAATTTTTTCCGCGCGCTCGACGCCGGCGGAGGTCGCCGCCATCGAGAGGAGCGGAAATTTTTTAAACTCGGCGAACGCGCCGCCGAGGTCTTGCATCACCATCGCGAACCCGGAATTATCGTGCCCCTTTTGCATCGCAAGCATCATTCGCAACAGATGCACCGGTGCGACCGGTGTTTTCGCTTTTATCGCCGCCATTCGGCACATAGTGTCCTCCTCATTATGGGACGCGGAGTACCGCGGATGAACGCGGATGAATTTATTTTTATCCGCGTTCATCCGCGTTTGTCCGCGTCCAATTCAAAATGGTAAGAAAAAGACCGCCGGGTTCTGGCGGTCTTTGTGCCTGTCGAACATATTTGATTCGACGGTTTCCAGGGACGTACCCCGGCGCGTTGGCTCGAACCCGAGTGCTACATCATTTCGAGCCGATTATAACGCGCGCGCGCGGGAATGTCTATGGATAACTTGTGAAATTTTAACGCGAGTGTGATTGTATAAAATGCACATAAGAGTTTCAGGAAATGCTTGAAATCAAGTTGATGGAGAGAGATTTAGCGATTGGGAGATTGAGAGATTGTCGTCCGAAGATACGAGAGGAAATTGGAGATGTCGCGCGGCTTGGTCTTTGCGGAAACGTTCCGCGAGGTTGAGACAGAGATTTGACGGTCCGCCGCCGGTGAAGATGCAGAACCGACACGCCGCGACCGCGCCGCGCGTTTGCGCGGGACAGTTGAGTTCGCTCATTGTGCGCCTCCTGTTGAAATGGGACGCGGACAAACGCGGACGAACGCGGATGAAAATATGTTTGTCTGCATCACCCAACTTTCGATTGCAAAAAACAAAACCGCCTGACGATCAGGCGGTTCGTTGCCAGTTAAGTCTTTAGCGCGAGTGTAACCGCGTTGCGCGCGTTTGTCTTTGGGCGACGCGCGAGAATGGAGGGGGGAGGGAGTTGTGCAGGGTGTATAGATACCTCTATGGTGCTACCAAGCCACCTTCCTTTTCGTATTTTTGTATTAACCTAATTGTCGCATGAATCGTCGCAAGGTAATAGTAGAAAATCCAACTGTACCAAATCGCTTTATCATAATCCGTTTTTTGTGAATCATTATGATGCCGTACCCCAAAATTATTCGCAATATTAAAGAGATCGCCTTCATCGCTCCTGGTGATAACCAGTTTTAATTTCGGACGCAGAAATTCAAGCACATCGGCTAAATCTCTGATAGCATCTCGGCGGTCTTCGAAAGACGATCGGTATCTTCGATATTTTAGGACAGCGTTATTTATTCGCTTATCAACGTTTTCGGGATCATGCAAAGGTACATTTGCTTGCAACAAGTTTTCGAGACCTTGTTCTGCCATTACGAGTATTTCGCCATCCGCAGATAACTCATACCCATCTTGATAATCGCGGAGCAACAAATTCACATCAGTGATAAATTCTTGCCGCCCAAGCCCCTCATTGAACGTCTGATAGTGCCAACCACAATTACTGAAATTATGATAAAAGCCATCTACCGGTTTTGAGACGTTATCATACAGGAATTCGATAATATCAAATAAATCATCCTCGGTATATTCCAGGCATTTGTTGGGAATGGGCCACAGGTCGGATTTCCGCAAGATACGAAATAATTCAGATTCGACGTCGCCGCCCAATAAGCCGGGAACATCTCCAGCATCAACACAGTTATATCCGAATGATTCTTGAAAATACTCTTTTCTTGAAAATTTCAAATACAATTCTCTAAAAAGCCGACGAAGCATCGGTAAGTCCAATCGTGTTGCCAGTGGGTTTTTTCCAGTTCGAGCGGAATAGTATTGTCGAGACATTCAATAACTCCAATCTGTCCAAGATTGTATCCAGCTGGATAAAACGGAATGTTGAATGTTTGGAAACTGTTCGGTCAGCGAATAGACGAACAGTTCGTAATCATCGGTAGTACGAAGCGGATTGATCATACCGCGACTCGCACCAGCCCTGCCAACGTCGGCGTGTTGCGTTGAATTTGGTGAACCAGGTCGCGGTAGGTCTCTTGACGCGCGAGCCAGGTTCGATAGACGCTCGCCCACTCGCCGAAATCCAACACCCAATTATCATCTTCGGGTTCTTCGCCGCTGGCATACGCCGCGTAAAACGTTTCCGAACGCACACCGTATTTTTGTTCAAAGTGAATCAAGTCTTGTTCGAGCGCGTGAATGTCGGCAAGCACATCGTAAATGGTCATCGTGCACCTTTGGTTCTAAAGATTCTATTCCGCCAAGAATATAAAACAGATTTTCTTTCGCGTCAATCCAAAATTTTGCCACCCGTGGCGCGGGCGGCTCGCCCGCCGCGATTATTCGGGCGAGCCGCCCGCGCTACACTTCAGTCCACCTCATCCCCGAACGTCGGCACCGCGGCGGCTTGCCCTTTGCGCGCGCGATAACGTTTCCAGAGAATTTCCGCGAACGGGATCAGCAAGGACAAGATCGCGAAAATCAAAATCGTCAGCGAGAGCGGACGCGTGAAAAAGATTGCCGGGTTGCCAATCGAGATCAACATCGCGCGGCGAAATTCTTGTTCGATTAGCGGGCCCAGCACCACGCCCAACACAATCGGCGCCATCGGAAAACCGTGTCGCCGCATAAAGAACGCGAGCAAACCCAGTCCCAACAGAACGAGCAAGCCGATGAGACTGCCTTCATTGCTGTACACCCCCAACACCGAAAACGCGAGAATACTGCCGAACAATAATGGCTTGGGCACATCAAGCATCTTGACCCACACGCCAACGAGCGGCAAGTTGAGCAAGAGCAGTAACGCGTTGCCGATGTACAAACTCGCGATCAAACCCCACACCAGGTCGGGGCGTTGCGCGAAGAGCAGAGGACCCGGGCGCAAGCCGTACAACTGAAACGCCGCGAGCATCATCGCGGTTGTGCCAGACCCAGGAATGCCGAGCGCGAGAAGCGGCACCATCGCGCCGCCCGCGCTTGCATTGTTCGCGGCTTCGGGACCGGCAACGCCTTCGATCATCCCCGTTCCAAATTTTTCCGGGTTTTTGGACATTCGCCGTTCGAGATTGTACGAGAGAAACGTCGCGACCGTCGCGCCCGCGCCGGGCAAAACGCCGATGATGAAACCCAGCACCGATCCGCGCGCCCACGACGGAAGCGAGCGTTTCCATTCCTCGCGCGTCATCCAGAGCGAGCCGGTCGTTTTGATCGTTTCTTCCAACGCGCGTTTGAACGTGCCAGCCATCCACAGCACTTCGCCAATCGCGAACAAACCAATCGCCGCGGTTACGATGTCAATCCCGCTCAACAATTCGGGACGACCGAATGTAAACCGCGCTTGCCCGGTTTGCAGATCGATCCCGACCATCCCGATGCCAAGACCGAGCAAGGTCGCGAACATTGCTTTCGGCGCGGATTCGCCCGCGAGACCAGTAACCGCCGTCAGCGCGAGAAACATAATCGCGAAATATTCCGGCGGACCGAACTTGAGCGCGAACTCGACGAGCGCGGGCGCGAGCAACATCAGCATAAACGTCGCGAACGTGCCGGCGATGAACGAACCGATTGCCGCGGTCGCCAACGCCGCGCCGCCGCGCCCTTGCTTCGCCATTCGGAAACCATCGAGCGTCGTGACCACGCTCGCACTTTCGCCCGGCGTGTTGACCAGGATCGAAGTCGTCGAGCCGCCGTACATCGCGCCGTAATAAATTCCGCCGAACAAGATAAATGCGGTCGTCGGATCAAGTCCGAACGTCAACGGGAGTAAAAGTGAAATCGTCAGCGCGGGACCGATGCCGGGCAATACGCCAATCGCCGTGCCGACGACGACGCCGATCAAACCAAACATCAAATTGATCGGTGTGAGCGCGGTGCCAAAACCAGCGCCGAGATTCGCGAGCAGTTGAGTCAATGCGTCCATCCTTCACCTCACCCCAGAATCCCCTTGGGCAAACCGACTTTGAGCAGACCGTTGAAGAAAAAGTAAACGAGCGCGGTCAACGCGACACTGACGACGAGATCGCGCAACCACGCGCGACTGCCGAACACGCGCGCTTGCAAAAATAAAAACACGCTCGTCGTGATCAGATAGCCAACCGTTTCGAACGCGAGAATGTAACCGAGCAAAACGATCACACACGCGCCCCAGGTGCGCCACTCCATTTCTTCGAGCGCATCGATCTTGGCGTCGGATTTTTTGCGCCACGCTTGCCAGCCGAGCCAGACGCCGGACAAGAACATTCCCACGCCGATAAAGATCGGCAAGAAACGCGGACCGACCGCCGAGTAACTGGTGTTCGGTTCGTTGATCATCAACGCGCCAATCAAGTATGCGATCGCGAACAGCACCACGCAAATCGCAACGAGAAAATCGTGTTTCATAGTTGATCCCAATGCGTAGGGGCGGGATGACCCCGCCCCTACCAATCCGATTACTGAATCAATCCGATCGCTTTCAAAACCGCGGTGATGCGTTTGTCTTCCTCTTCGAGGAATTTGCCGTACGCGTCGCCGGTCAGGAACAAATCGTCCCATTCGTTCTTGACGACAATGTCCTGCCACGCTTTGCTATCGTGCATCCGCTTGAGCGCTTCGATCTGCCACGCGCGCGTATCCGCGTCAATGCCGGGCGAACCGACAATGCCGCGCCAATTCGCGAGCGAAACATTCACGCCGCTTTCGATCAAGGTCGGCGTCGGATCTTTGCCGATCTTTTTCTCGGACGAGACCGCGAGAAAACGCATCTTGCCGGCGTCTACTTGGGCTTTCCATTCGCCGTACCCGGAAACGCCCGCGGTCAATTGTCCGCCGATAATCGCCGCCGCCGATTCACCACCGCCGGCAAACGCGACATAGTTCACGTTCTTGATGTCAACGCCGACCGCTTGCGCGATCAAGCCGATCAAAATGTGATCCGTGCCACCCGCCGAGCCACCGCCCCAGGTAATGCTCTTGGGATCTTTTTTGAAATCGGCGATCAGGTCTTGCAGAGTTTTGTATTTCGAATTTGCCGGGACTGCGATCACTTCGTACTCGCCGGTCAAGCGCGCGAGCGGCACTGTGTCTTTGAGTGTGATCGCGCTCTTGTTCGTGAGAATGCCGCCGACCATCACGAGACCCATCGTCATCATCGTGTACGGATCTTTTTTCGCGGCAAATTCGGCGAGCCCGATCGTGCCCGCCGCGCCGCCCTTGTTGACGACTTCAATCGAAACCGGCAAAAGTTTTTCACTAACAAAAACTTGTTGCATCAAGCGCGAGGTCTGATCCCAGCCACCACCCGGATTCGCGGGCGCGAGAATCGTCATCGCTTTGTTTGGAAAACCGGCTTTGGTCGCCGCGAGCGGACCGCTCGGCGCGACGGTGGGCTTGGGCGCGTCGGTCGGTTTCGGCGCGTCGGTCGGTTTGACCGCGGCGACAGTTGGCGCGGTTGTTGGTTTCGGCGCGTCCGTCGGCTTGGGCGCGGCAGTTGGCGGCACCGGTGTTGCAGTGGGCGCAGGCGCGCACGCGACGGCGACGATTGTCACCAATGCAAGAATCAAAACAATTCGACGAAACATTTTTCTTCTCCTCCTGATTTTTTTCGACGCGACTTGCGTCGAGAAATTGCGCGTGATTGTAGTTTATCCCGGCGATTTGTCAAATCAGACGCCGATTATTTCCGGCAACGCGCGCAACGAAGCGATCTCCGCGTCCGGCGCGAACGGCAAGCGCTCGCGGCGTTGCGCGAACCGATTGATCCACACGACACGCAGTCCCGCGTTGACCGCGCCGACCGCATCCCATGCATTCGCCGATTGAAAACTGATCGCGTCCGCGCGCACACCGAGTTGCTCCACCGCGAGTTGGTACACGCGCGGATCGGGTTTGTAGACGCCAACCGCTTCAACCGACAACACGAGATCAATCAGCGTTTCGATCCGCGCGCTCTTGACGGCGGCGTCCAACATCATCGGCGAACCGTTTGATAAAATCGCGATGTGTAACCCGGCGCGTTTCAAAATTTCGAGTGTCGGCACGACATCGGGATAACAATCGAGATTTAAGTACGCGTTGATCAGATCGCCGCGCAACGCGTCATCGCGAAGATCGAATGTGTCGAGCGTGTAATCCAACGCGTCTTGGGTAACTCGCCAAAAATCCGCGTGCTGGCGCATCAAACTGCGTAACCAGGTGTACTCGAGTTGTTTAGCGCGCCACAAGGCGGAAAAACGATCGGCAACATCGCCGAGCCGCGCGCGGTGTTGTGCGACCGCCGAGTTGAAATCAAACAGCGTGCCATACGCATCGAACACGCACGCTTGGATGTTTTGGAATTTTGGATCGGGTATTTGTATCTCCACTGTAAAGACCTTCGAGATCGCTTGCGCGAACACCTCGAAGGTCACTTACTTTACCACAACCTCAGCCAATCCGTGCCGCTGATGACGCCGCACGACATCAGGATAAACAGAATCAGCAGAATGCATCCGCATCCGATGCCGGAACATCCTCTGCCGAATCCAAAGCGCGACTGCAAGAAATCGAACAATGTATCGAGCAGAAAAAGTTGTAACAGACCGGCAAGACATCCTTGACGTTCGCGCATTGCATCATCTCAGATCGCGTGTGATCTGCGAAAACACATTGCCGATTTGGGGTCCCATCAAGAGCAGTACCGCGAACGTGCAGATGCAAACGCAAACGACTAGCGCAATCGCGATACCGCAACCGATGAGTAATTTTTTGTTCATTGAATTTACCTCTTTGAAAATTGAGACCCGAAGGGTTTGGGAAACCCTTCGGGTCTTGATGTTACGGACGCGCGATGCCGAACATTCCCATCCCCATTCCCGCGAGATCAATCAGCGATTGCGGAAACACCGCGAGCAGTAGCACGAGCGCGGCGCAAATCGCGACCGAGGCAGTCATCACACCTGGCACGCGAATCAGCGTCGCGTCTTTTGGTTCCTCAAAGAACGCGGCGCGGATGATGCTGAAATAGTAGAACACACTGATCACACTGTTGATCACACCGACTGCCGCGAGCAGGAGAAAGCCCTCGCGCAATGCCGCGCCGAACACAAAGAACTTGCCGATGAAGCCGACCGTCGGCGGTATGCCGGCGAGCGAGAGAAAGAACACGACGAACAATGCCGCAAGCAGAGGCGCGCGTTTGACGAGACCGGCGTACTCGGGAATTTCGACCGCGCCGGTTGCGTTCTCAATTGCGACGACGATGACGAACGCGCCCAGGTTTGTGAACAGGTACGCGGCGAGATAAATCAGCACGCCGTTCAAACCCATAAAGGGCGAAGCGCCGGAAACATTCGCCGCGATCACGCCGATCAACATATACCCGGCTTGCGCGATGGACGAGTACGCGAGCAAGCGTTTCACATTCGTCTGTTGAAGCGCGACCAGGTTGCCGAGCGTCATCGTCATCATCGCGACGACACTGAGCAACGCGATCCACTCGGCGTGAAAGGTCGGAAACGCGGTGAGCGCGACGCGCAGTAAGAGCGCGAACCCGGCGGCTTTGGAGCCGACCGACAAGAACGCGACGACCGGCGTCGGCGCGCCTTCGTACACATCGGGCGCCCATTGATGGAACGGCACCGCGGAAATTTTGAAACCGAACCCGGCGAGAAGCAGGGTGAACGAAACAATGCCCAACGCTTTGACGGACAAGTCGGACGATGCCGCGAACTGTTTCGTCAGATCGGCAAGGTTGAGCGAGCCGGAAATTCCGTACAGCAACGACAGTCCGTACAACATCAGTGCGCTCGTCACCGCGCCGTAGAGAAAATACTTGATCGCCGCCTCGTTCGATTTCTTGTCCTCGCGCAAAAAGCCGGCGAGCAAGTACGACATATAACTCAAGAACTCGATTGAGAGATAGATCATCAACAACGATGTCGAACTCGCCATCATCATCGTCGCGAGCACCGCGAACGTGAGCAGTAAATAAAAGTCGCCCTTCGCCGGTGTGCGCGTCCGCAGAAAATCAATCGAGATCAACACCGTGAGGATGCCGCCGATTGCGCCAATCGCTTTGAAGAAAAACGCGAACTTGTCAATCGCGTACATCCCGGCAAAGATCGTTTGGTCTTGCGCGAGGTACGGAATCGTCGCGATCGCGAGAATAAATCCCAGGATCGCCACCCACGGCAAAACGGCGTGACTCTTTTCGCGTCCGACGAGATCGATCACGATGATGAGCAAACCGAACACGGTCAGGATGAGTTCGGGTGAAATTAAGAGCCAGGTATTGAGATCAGGCATAGAAACCCCGGTCAGTTGAATAGTTACCTAGTTGGATAGTTGGATAGTTTCTCGAATGACCAAGCAACTATCCAACTAATCAACTATTCAACTATTTAACTATCACACCAAGAATCGCAGTGGAAATTGTATTGATCGTGTTGAGCAGAACCGACGGGTAAACGCCGATGAGCACCATCAAGATTACGAGCGGCGTGAGCGTGAGAATTTCGGGCATCGTGAGATCGAAAAGATGTTTATGCTCCCACTTGCCTTCGTCGAATGTGCCGAGCAATACATTCTGGATCACTTTCCACAACAACATCGCCGCGCCGAACACGATGCCGAGAACTGAAATCGTCGAGAGCAAGGTGAGCGAGGCGAACGCGCCGCGGAAGATCATAAACTCGCTGATGAAGCCGGCGAGACCCGGCAAGCCGAGCGAAGCGAACGTCGCGACGAGTAGCATCGCGCCATACACCGGCACTTTCGCGCCCAAGCCGCCGAACATTTTCAGATCGCGCGTGTGCGCGCGTTCGTACAACATCCCGACGATAAAGAACAATGCGCCCGTGATGACGCCGTGATTGAACATTTGCAAAATCGCGCCGTCGAGCGCGATCGCGCGATCGGTGAGCGTTGCGCCGCCAGCCGCGACTGCCGCCGCGATTCCCAGGATCACGTAACCCATATGATTGACGGACGAGTACGCGATCAAGCGTTTGAAATCGGTTTGCGCCATCGCGGCGAGCGCGCCGTACACAATCGAGATCGTCGCGAGGATGCCGATGATCGTCGCGTTCGCTTGAAACACTTGCGGGAAGATCGGGATCAAAACGCGCACGATTCCGTACGTTCCCAGTTTTAGCAAAATGCCAGCAAGGATGACGGAGCCGGCGGTCGGCGCGGCGGTGTGAGCATCGGGCAACCAGGTGTGAAATGGAAAGAGCGGCACTTTGATCGCGAACGCGATAAAGATGCTCCAGAACGCGAACGAGGCAAATGCCCAATCCCCCGCAAACGGTTTGCGCGCGGCAAGTTCAACGATGTCGAATGTGCCGGGTGTCGTCGCGGATGAAGTCGTGATGTACATCGCGATAATCGCCAACAGCATAAACACGGAACCGGCGAGCGTGTAGAGAAAGAACTTGATGGCGGAGTACTGCGGACGATCTTCCTTGTGTCCCCAGATCGCGATCAAAAAGTACATTGGCACGAGCCCGAGTTCCCAGAAAACGTAGAACAGGAAAAAGTCGAGCGAGATGAACACGCCGAGCATCCCGGTTTCGAGCAAGAGAAACATCAGGAAAAATTCGCGCACGCGTTCGTGAATCACGTATTTGGAATAGAACAGCGAGAGCGTCGTGAGCAGGGTCGTGAGAAAAATCAGCGGCATACTCAAGCCGTCCACGCCGACGTGATAGTTCACGTTGATGGATGGAATCCATTTTGCAAATTCTTCCAATTGCATTTTGCCGTTCGCGGGATTGAACAGCCCGAACCAAATAAAGCCCGCGATCGCGAGCGGGATCAAACTCCAAATGATCGCAAACCATTTGATCGTCGCATTCGCCTTTTCGCCTTTCGGGAAAAATAACAGGGCGACTGCGCCGATGATGGGCAAAGCGGTAATCAGAGAAAGCCAGGGAATCATTGACATTGCCTCCAAACCTCAACGGTGAGGGATTTACAATCTCGTCCGTCACCCTGAGCGGAGCGAAGGGTCTCGCGCTGAAAAAAGATTCTTCGCTTCGCTCAGAATGACAGGTTGAGTTATCGAACCAACAGAAAATAGAACGCGAACAATGCCGCGCCCGTTACTGCAATCAACAGGTATGTTTGCACGCGACCGGTTTGAATATATTTCAATCCGCCGCCGATTTCATTCGTAACGATGCCGGTCAAATTGACGAGCCCATCCACAATGTTCTTGTCAATCCAACCGCTGATGTCGGACAGCATGCGCCCAATCGCGCCGGCAAGATTGACCATACCATCCACAATCGCCTTGTCGAACGCGTAACACACCTCAGCAAGCCAGCCGAAAAATTTGATGACGATACCAGGTTGCACGCGCACCGAATCCACCGTCCCGGTTTTTCCGGCGGCGCCATCTTTTTGCGCGATGAGCAAACCGTACACTTCATCGAGATAGTACTTGTTCCGCAAAATTTTCCAGATCGGACCGAGCGCGGTAAGCGGATCGGCTTGACCGTGCTTGAGTGGTTTCATTCCGTACAGCAACCAGCCAAGCACGATGCCGGCAAACGCGATGCCGAGCGACACGCCGGCAATTACCGGATTGAACGGCGTGTGTTCCATATGTTCTGCGATGCCCAGCACATATTCGCCGACGAACTTGCCGAAGAAATCAATGCCGAGCGGCGTCGCGTTGATCAAACCAATCGTTGCGGCGAAGAACGCGAGCACCGCGAGCGGCGCCCACATCACGACCGGCGCTTCGTGCGCGTGTTCGACCGCATGATGATCGCGCCCCTCGCCAAAGAACGTGAGGAAAATTTGGCGCGTCATATAAAACGCGGTAAAGAACGCCGCAATCGCGAGCATCACAAAGACCGCCATCGCGATTGGATCGGGATGCGCGCCGTGCGTGCCAACCTCGAACGCGTGCGCGAGAATTTCGTCCTTGCTCCAAAAACCGGCAAGCGGGAAAATTCCGGCGAGTGCAAGCGCACCGACGATAAACACGGTCGTGATGATCGGCATCTTTTTTCGCAGACCGCCCATATTCATCATATCGTTCGTGCCGACGCCGTGAATGACCGCGCCCGCGCTGAGAAACAATAACGCTTTGAAGAACGCGTGTGTGATGAGATGGAACGTGCCAGCCGTGTACGCGCCGATGCCAAGCGCGGCGAGCATAAAGCCGAGTTGCGAAATCGTCGAGAACGCGAGCACGCGTTTGATGTCGTCTTGCGCGACGCCAATCGTCGCGGCGAAGAGCGCGGTGAACGCGCCGACAATCGCGACGACTTGCATCGCGGGTCCGTGCGTTTCGGCGGCGGTGATGAACAGGGGGAACATGCGCGCGATCAAATAAATCCCGGCGGAGACCATCGTCGCCGCGTGAATCAACGCGCTGACCGGCGTCGGACCTTCCATCGCGTCCGGCAACCAGATGTGCAGTGGAAATTGCGCGGACTTGCCAATCGGGCCGGCAAGAATCAACAACGCGATCACCGTTACCGCCGGCATTCCCAGGATTTGCGCTTCGGCGAGATGGTGCAAAGTTTTTTCGGTAAAGATGACCTGGAAATTCAAATCGTGCGCGATGATGTAGAGCAGTAAAATGCCGATGAAGAAAACCGTGTCGCCGACGCGCGTCGTCATAAACGCTTTGATCGCGGCGAATTTCGCGCGCACGGTTTGCGCGTCGTCAATGTGATGCTCATGCGGTAATTTCGTTGACCAGAAACCGATGAGCAAGTACGAGCACAAGCCCATAATTTCCCAGAACACGAATAGTTCGAGCAGGTTCGAGGAAATCACGAGACCCAGCATCGCCGATGCAAAGAGCGAGATGTACGCAAAAAAGCGGGCGTAACGCGGATCGTCGGTAACGTGATGATGCCAACTCGCCGCCCTTGCCGATTGCCTCGAACAACACCAGGTACGACACGATGCCGGAAAGCAAAACACCGCCAACCGCCGTGAGCGCGCTGACGCGATTGTTGCGATTGAGCAAAAGCACAATCAGCAAAAACGCGGCGAACGGAAAAATGGGGATCAGAAATGCGTAATTGAACATTGATGCCTCGTAGTGCAGTCTTCACACATCGCGCTGGATCGTAAGGATGTGCATCAAGATTTTGCACGAACGCCGCCGAATAGAATTCGGCGTCTCAAGCAGGTGAAAACTCGATAAATCGAGTTGCGCGAAGCGAATCGGCTTGAGCCGATTTTCACCTGATTTAGCCGTCGTTTTCAAACGACGGTGGGCGATGACGGACAATGCAAAACTTTGACGGACACCTGGATCGTAATGCGTGATGCGTGATCCGTGACTACCACTTCATCAGATTCACGTCTTCGACATTCACGGTATCGCGCGAACGATAGATCGCGATCACGAGCGCGAGACCGATCCCGGCTTCAGCGGCGGCGAGAGTGATGACGAACAACGCGAACACTTGCCCCGCGAGTTCGAACGCGGGATTTGCCGGTTTGATGTACCGCCAGAACGCGACCAGGTTGATGTTGACCGCGTTCAGCATCAACTCGATGCCGATCAAAATCGCGATCGCATTGCGCCGCGCGAGCGCGCCGTACAAACCGAGACAGAACATTGCCGCGCCGAGTAAGAGAAAGTATTGGAGTGGAATCATTTCAGTTCTCCGGTAGTCAGTCAACAGTCAACAGTGAACAGTGAACAGTAAACAGTGAACAGTAAACAGTTCACTGATCATTCACGCGCAATCACAAACGCGCCAATCAACGCGGCGAGCAGTAACAACGACACCGCTTCAAATGGCAAGACGTAGGTCGTTACCAGTTCCGTGCCAAGCTTCACGATCAAATCGCCCTTGAGCGCATTTTGCGCGGCGTGCCAATTCGTACCCAGGACAATCGCGCCGAGCGCGCCGAACAGCAATGCCGCAATCGCCGCCGCGCCGATCCATTGCGAATTGTTCGACGACTCTGCGCCGCTCATTAACGCGCGCGTCAGCATAATCGCGAACAAGATCAAGATCGAAATCGCGCCGACATAGATCAGCACCTGGACAATCGCGATGAACTCGGCTTCGAGCACGAAATAAATTCCGGCGACCGCCATAAACGACAGGATCAAACCCAGCGCCGAGCGCACCAGGTTTTTCAATGTTACCGCGAAAATCGCGCCGACGAGCGCGACCGCCGCGAGCAAAAAGAAAACTACATTCGTGAGGAATTGATCAGCAGTCATCGTTATTCCTTCGATGGATGTTGGATGTTGGAAATTGGACGTTGGACGACATTCCAACTTCCAACATCAAACTTCCAACTTCCAACTTAAAATCCAATCCCGTTGTACACGCCGATCAAAATACTCGTCAGCAATAAATTCGCGAGCGCGACCGGCACGAGCACTTTCCACGCGAACTTCATCAATTGATCAACCCGGAAACGCGGGAGCGTCATTCGAATCCACATTCCGAGCCAGACCAACGCGTACGTTTTGATGATCAGCCACAACCAGCCCGGCAAAATCGGACCTTGCCAGCCGCCGAGAAACAACGTCGCGCCGAACATACACACGATGAAAAAGTTGAAATACTCGGCGAGGTAGAACAAGCCCCACTTCATTCCGCTGTACTCGGTGAAAAAGCCGGCGACGATTTCCGATTCGCCTTCGATCAGATCGAACGGCGAGCGATTCACTTCGGCGAGCGCGCAGATGTAAAAGATCACGAACGCGATCAAGCCGACCGGCAACGCGAGAATGTTCCACTGCAAACCGAACCAGCCGCCTTGCGCGTCCACGATCTTGACGAGCGACATAGAGCCCGATAACAAGATCACGGTAACAACCGTCAACACTTGCGGCACTTCGTAACTGACCACTTGCGCGACACCGCGCATCCCGCCGAGCAGTGAGTACTTGTTGTTCGATCCGTACCCCGCCATAAAAATTCCGACGACGCCAATCGAGCCGACCGCAATCATAAACAACAGCCCGATGTTCAAATCCACCGGCGTCATCCCTTTGCCGAACGGCACGACCGCGAGCGCAAGCACCGCGGGCGCCATCGCGACCAGCGGCGCGAGCAGATGCACCAGTTTGTCCGCGTTCGTCGGCACGATGTCTTCTTTGATCAACATCTTGATCGTGTCCGCGATCGGTTGAAGCAAACCGTACGGTCCCACGCGATTCGGTCCGACGCGATCCTGGATGCGCGCCGCGTTTTTGCGCTCGAGCCAAATCATAATCAGCACCATCAGCACCATAAACAGGATCGCGCTGATCGCGACGATCAATGCCATAATCGCGGAAACCAGGACGCTCTCGACATCCGCCGGCATCGCGCCCTTGAACCAATCGTGCAAGAGCGCGTTGATCCAATCGTACAAACCTGGGAAAAGATTGTTGAAAATATCCATAGAGATACCTTGTAGTTGGCTGGATCGTCTGACGATACAACTATCAAACTATCCAACTATGCAACTAACTAAACCCATTCGAGCAGACCTTTGCGCCACGCGTATGCGAGCGCGAGAATGAGGATGCCCAAGAACGCGACCATCTCGACGAGCGCGAACAATCCGAGCGAATCGTACGCGACCGCCCACGGATACAGGAACACAACCTCGATGTCGAAGACGACGAACAAGAGCGCGAAAATATAATACTGGACGCGAAACTGCACCCAGACATTTTGCGCTTGTTCGGGAAAGTCTTCGAACGCGAGACCACATTCGTAGGTAGTGGATTTTGTCTTGTTCGGCTTTTTGGGGCGAACGACCCAAGCCATTAAAAGAGGAATTACGGGGAAAATAAGCGCCATTACGGCAAAGATGCCGACCAAGCCATAGCGGTCTAGCACGGTCACTACTCCTTTGTAGAGATTGAGTCAAACAAACTTATTATATCACAGTGATTCTGATTTAGCAAAATTTTTCACGCGCCGAATGTCATTGCGAGCGAAGCGAAGCAATCCCCAACGCGCCAAGTAGAGATTGCTTCGCTTCGCTCGCAATGACGCGTGAGTGTGCTATAATGCGCGATGTGCAAAACGAAATTCGCGTCATTGAAAATTTGGACGCGCGCGCGTGGGATGATTTTGTGATCGCGCGTGGCGGACATTTATTGCAGAGCGCGGGCTGGGGCGAACTGAAATCGCGATTTGGCTGGCGCACCGTGCGACTCGCGCTTGCGCGCGGGAACGATTTGATCGCGGGCGCGCAAATGCTCATCCGCGATTTGCCACTCGGCTTGCGCTTTGCGTACATCCCGCGCGGACCGATCGGCGATGTGAACGATCCCGCGCTGATCGACGCGCTTTGCCACGCGGCAAAATCGCGCAACGCGTTTGCGCTCAAGATCGAACCGAACTCAACTTCCACGCAAAGCGTCCAATTTCCAACTTCCAACTTCCAAATTTCAAACTCGATCCAACCCCGCGCGACCATCCACCTCGACCTCACGCGCGATCTCGACACGATTCTCGCGCAGATGAAATCCAAATGGCGGTACAACATTCGCCTCGCGGAGCGCAAAGGGATTGCGGTGCAAATGAGCGGGGCGCGCGACGCGGCGTTGTTTCATCGGCTTTTGCAAATCACCGGCGCGCGCGATCAATTCGCGATTCACACCGAAGAGTACTATCGTTCCGCGTTTGAATTGCTCTGCCAACGCGATCGCGCCGCGCTGTTCATCGCCGAGTTCGAACGCGAACCGCTCGCCGCGATTTTCGTTACCGCATTCGGCGACGAAGCGATTTATCTGTACGGCGCGTCATCGAACGCGCATCGCGAGCGCATGCCGAATCACGCATTGCATTGGGAAGCGATCCAGTGGGCGAAATCACGCGGCTGTAAACGGTACGATCTGTGGGGCATTGGCGCAACGACGGACGCGGACGAACAAGGCGCGCATGGGTTGTATCAATTCAAGCAGGGGTTTGGCGGCGCGGTGATCAAGTACGCCGGCGCGTGCGATGTGATTTTTTCGCGCTGGCAGTACGCGCTGTACACGCGCGCGGTCGCGTGGCGACGTGGTTCGTGAAGGTAAACATTTTTCAACTGCCTACGCGGAAAAATGTTTCGCACAAGCGCGTTGACTTGCGTCTCAATCTGATGTAAACTCGGCGCAGAATGAAAACCAGGACAAGCCCGCGCGCGCCAAGCGCGCGCATCCTCAAGAAACGTATGCCAAATCTGCACACTCTGCTTGTCAATCAGCCGCGTGTGCTTGCCGTTTTTCTATTTGGATCGCTCGCAGAGGGTTACGCGACACCGCAAAGCGATATTGATCTTGGCGTCTTGTTCGACCGCGATGTAGATTTGAAACGAGAGATCGCGTTTTCCGCCCAAGTGGGCGCGGCATTAGGCACGGATAAAGTAGACGTTGTCAATTTGAATCGCGCTTCATTGCTTTTGCGTTTTCGCGCGATTGCGGGCAAGTTGTTGTACGAG
>JACRPR010000074.1 GCA_016223105.1 Chloroflexota bacterium
CCGCGCAAGGGCAGAATCGCTTGGAATTTCCGGTCGCGTCCTTGTTTCGCGCTCCCGCCGGCGCTATCCCCCTCGACGAGATACAACTCGACTTTCGCCGGATCTTTTTCGGAACAGTCCGCGAGTTTGCCGGGGAGCGAGGACGATTCGAGCGCGCTCTTGCGAATGACCAGGTCGCGCGCCGCGCGCGCGGCTTCGCGCGCGCGCGCGGCGGTGAGGCACTTGGTAATAATCGCCTTTGCCGATTGCGAATTTTCTTCGAGAAATCCGCTGAACGCTTCGGTGACGACCGACTCGACCTGGGTTTTCACTTCCGCGTTGCCGAGTTTCGCTTTCGTCTGCGATTCGAATTGCGGGTCTTCGAGTTTCACCAACACAATCGCGGTCAACCCTTCGCGCACATCGTCGCCGGTGAGATTCGCGTCGTTCTCTTTGAGCAGATTCGCCTTGCGCGCGTAATCGTTCAATGTGCGCGTCAGCGCGGAGCGAAAGCCGGTGAGATGCGTCCCGCCATCCACCGTGTTGATATTATTCGCAAAAGTGTAAACCGAATCGCCGTACTGATCGGTATATTGAATCGCGACCTCGACCATCGAGCCGTTGACCTCGCGCGAAACGGTGAAGGGCGGATGCAAAGGCGCGCGATTTTTGTTGAGGTAACGCACGAACGACGTGATGCCGCCTTCAAAATAAAACGTCATTGCGCGATCATCGCGCTCGTCCTGGAATGCAATCGTCAAACCGCGCGTGAGGAATGCCATTTCGCGAAAGCGTTGCGCGAGCACATCGAACTTGTAATCAATCGTTTTGAAAATTTGTTTGTCGGGATAAAACCGTTGAATCGTCCCGCTTCGTTCGTCCGCCGGATATTTGCCGACCTGTTTCACATCGGCTTGCGGCACGCCGCGCTTGTACATTTGCCGATGCAATTTGCCATCGCGCCGCACGGTGGATTCGAACCATTCCGACAGCGCGTTGACCGCACTGACGCCGACGCCGTGCAAACCGGACGCGACCTTGTAACCGCCTTGTCCGAATTTCGCGCCCGCGTGCAATTTCGTCATCACGACTTCGAGCGCGGATTTGCCGGTCTGCGCGTGAATGTCAACGGGAATTCCGCGCCCGTTATCAATCACCGTAACGATATTGTCCTTGTCAATTTTAACTTGAATCAAATCGCATTTGCCGGCGAGCGCTTCATCAATCGCGTTATCCACCACTTCAAAAACGAGATGATGAATTCCGCGAATATCCGTGGAGCCGATGTACATTCCCGGGCGTTTCCGCACCGCTTCGAGTCCTTCGAGGACGGTGATTTTTGACGCGTCGTACGTTTCGACCGGAAGGTTTTCAGTGCCGTTGCCGTTTTCGGTTGCTTTTTTCGCCATTATTTTTTTCTCCGCGCGCGATTATACCAGAACACTTGTACAGGGTCAACCCGCGCGATCCGATTTTGTTTTTACGCGATTTTTTTATACGCGCGTAATCTTTCGGTAAGGTTTCGGTGGTATACTCAACTCGATCCAAAACAACAAATCACGCTAAACTCGAACCACGAATTTCACAGAAAAAATAATCAGTGTAATCGGTGAAATCTGTGGCTCAACTGATCAAACGGAGGATTCGATGGAAAAAATTCCGGTGTCCGAAATCACGCCCGAACAATTATATCTTTCGCGGCGACAATTCATCGTCGGCGCGAGCGCGCTCGCGGCAAGCGCGTTTTTGAGCGCATGCGGCGTCGCCACGCCTGCCGCGTCGCCGCAACGCGCGCAACCGACGTCGGAAGCGAAACAGGGCTCGGATGATTTGGGCGACAAGTTGACGCCGTACGAAACGATCACACATTACAATAATTTTTACGAGTTCTCGCTCGGCAAAGAAGAAGTCGCGTCGCTCGCGCAAAATTTCAAAACGAATCCGTGGACGATCCAGGTCGGCGGACTCGTCAACAAGCCGCGCGCATTTGGAATGGACGATCTGCTCAAGTTCACGCAAGAAGAACGCATCTATCGCTTGCGCTGTGTCGAGGCGTGGTCAATGGTGATCCCCTGGATGGGCTTTCCACTTTCGAAATTGCTCGCGCAAGTCGAGCCGCAGTCGAATGCCAAGTACGTGCGCTTTCAAACTCTGCTCGATCCAAAACAAATGCCGGGACAAAACGATGCGTACTTCAAATGGCCCTACGTCGAAGGTTTGCGACTCGATGAAGCAATGCACGATTTGACGATTCTCGCGACCGGCTTGTACGGCAAACCACTGCCGCCGCAAGACGGCGCGCCGATTCGCTTGGTCGTGCCGTGGAAGTACGGATTCAAGGGAGTCAAGTCCATCGTGAAAATTGATTTGGTCGAAGAAATGCCCAAATCGTTTTGGATGATCTCCGCACCGAACGAGTACGGTTTTTACGCGAACGTCAATCCTGATGTTTCGCACCCGCGTTGGTCACAGGCGAGCGAGCGGCGCATCGGCGAATTTGCGCGGCGCAAGACCTTGATGTTCAACGGCTACGGCGACCAGGTCGCGCAGTTGTACACCGGGATGGACTTGCGAAAAAATTTCTGATATGTTGCTTCACTCACTCAAAACGAATTGGCTTCGCGTCGCGGTTCACCTCGGCGCGTGGATTCCAGTCGCGATAATTATCTGGGACGCGCTGACGAATCAGTTGGGCGCGGAGCCGATTCGCGAAATTATTTTACGCACCGGCAAAACCGCGTTGGTCTTGCTCGTGCTGTCGCTCGCGTGCACACCAGCGAACACACTCCTGGGATTCAAGCCCGCGCTCAAGGTTCGCCGCGCGCTCGGACTGTACGCATTCTTTTACGCGCTCGCGCATTTGACGACGTTCGTCGGCATAGATTATCTGTTCGATGTCGCGCTTCTCGCGGATGCGATTCTCGAAAAACCGTACGCGCTCGTCGGTGCGGCGGCGTTCCTGGTTTTGCTTCCGCTCGCGCTCACCTCGACCAAAGCTTCGATGAAACGCTTGGGGCAAATGTGGAACAAATTGCATCGCGCGGTTTATCTCGCGGCGATTTTGGTGATTGTCCATTTCGTCTGGCTCGTCAAACTCGATGTGCGCGAGCCGCTCATCTTTGGCGCAATCGTCGCGCTGTTGCTCGCGCTCCGCATCAATTTTATCCGGCGATTCATCGCGCATTGGCGCAGTCGAATGAGTAATCCACAATCTCGCGCGAGCCTAACGCGCAAAATCAATTTTCCCACAGATGCAAAGGAACACGGATAAATTAAAATATCCGTGTTCTTTTGCATCAGTGAGGAAAATTTTCGTGATTGACAACCGGGCGAAATGCTTTAGAATACGCGCACGATGTTACTCACTCGCCGCGCGTTTTTTTTATTCCTCCTGAATGTGCCGCTCCTCGCGGGCGCGATCATTGCGCCCGCATTGCTGTACCTCGCCGGCGTCTATTTTTTTCTCATCCTGGGAATGATTTTCGCGGATCGCGTCATCACGCCCGCGCCAAAAGAATTTGATCTCGCGCGCATCAATGACTCGCGCTTGTCATTGGGCGCGGAAAACCTGGTCGTCATTCGCGTCACGAATCGCAGTCGCCGCGCCGCGCGCGTGATCGTGCGCGACGAATTTCCGGCGCAGTTCATCGCGGACCAATTGGTTTTGCGCGAGCAAAAAATCGCGCCGCGCGCGACCGGCGAATTTCGTTATCACATTCGCCCGCCGCGGCGCGGCGATTATCGTTTCGGCGATTTGAATTTGCGCTGGCGCGGCATCCTGGGATTGATCGTGCGCCAAGCGCGTTTCCCGGCAGGCGCGCCGGTCAAGGTGTATCCGAATCTGCTCGACATTCGCAAGTACGAATTGCTCGTTCGCAAAGGACAACTCGCGGAAATGGGCTTGCGCCAAACGCGTTGGCTCGGCAGTGGCACGCAGTTCGAGCGTTTGCGCGAATATCAATTCGATGACGAGTTTCGCCGGATTGATTGGAAGGCGACTGCGCGGCGCGGCAAACCGATCACGCGCGAATTTGAAACCGAGCGCAGTCAAAACATTATCGCTCTGCTCGATGTCGGACGCTTGATGCGCGCGCCGGTCGGCGGTCCTTCGGCGAGCTCAGGACACAGTCTCGAAAAAGTGGATTACGCAGTGAATGCCGCGCTGATGCTTTCGTACGTCGCGGGCTTGCGCGGCGACAAGGTTGGCTTGCTCGCGTTCGCGGATAACGTAACGCATTATCTTCCGCCGAAAGCCGGCAAGGGACAATTTTACCGGATGCTCGCGACGTTGTACGCGATTGAATCGCAACCGGTCGAAGCGGATTACACGCGCGCGTTCGCGTATCTGCGCGCCAAGCACAAAAAACGTTCGCTCATCATCCTCTTTACCGATCTCGCGAGTGGACTCGCGGCAAAAACACTTGTTGCACAAATCGCGCCGTTGTGGCCCCGCCACTTGCCCTTGCTCGTCGCGCTCAATGATCCGGCGGTCGTCGCAATCGCGCGCGTAATGCCGAACGATTCACCGAGCGTGTACGAGCGAATGGTCGCGGAACAATTGCTCGACGAACGCGCGGTAACGCTCGAATCGTTGCGGCGGCGCGGCATTCTCACGCTCGATGTCCCGGCAAATCAATTGACGATTGCGGTCGTCAACAAATATCTGGAGTTGAAAGCGCGTGGAAAATTGTAGCGCTCAAACCATCGTCATCACCGGCAGTTCGCGCGGGTTTGGCAAATCCCTCGCGCTTGAATTACAAATCGCGGGCGCGCGTGTCGTCATTTCATCGCGCGAGGCGGACGCGGTAAAACGCGCGGTCGGTGAGTTGCCACGCCCGGCGGACGCACTCGGCGTCGCGTGCGACGTGCGCGATTTCGATCAGATGCGCGCGCTCGCGGACGCGGCGCTCCAAAAATTCGGCGGCATTGATGTTTGGATCAACAACGCGGGCGTGGCGCATCGGTACGAAAAAATGCTGGCGGTGGATCACGCCGCGTGGCGCGCGTCGTTCGAGACAAATTTTTTCGGCGCGTATCACGGTTGCCGCGTCGCGCTCGATGCCATCTTGCCGCGTCAACGCGGACAGATCATCAACATTCTCGGCGCGGGCGCGTTCAAAGCCGCGCCGAATCAATCCGCGTACGGCGCGTCGAAAAGCGCGCTCGCGCGGTTGACCGAAACACTCGCGCAAGAATACGCGGACAACGGCATCGCGATTTGCGCGATTCAGCCGGGAATTATTTGGACGGAAATGATTCTCGACGCGCAAGGCGTGGACGATCCAAAATTGCGCGCGCGCTTTGATTGGGCGAAACGCGTCTTTGGCAATCCGCCGGAAATTCCGGCGTGGTTCATCGTCGAGTTGATCGCGCGCGGGAGTCGCAACGGCAAAATGTATCGCGTCGTTACGCCGCGCATGTTTGTGCCGCGCATGATCGGCGAATTATTTGGCGCGGGCAAACGCCATCCGCAACCGTGGACGCAACGACCAGCATCCTGAGCAAAGTCGAAGGATGCGGTACTTGCCGCGAGCCGCATCCTTCGACTTGGCTTCGCTCCGCTCAGCACGCTCGCTTCGTCGCGTACCACGAACGCGCGCGTGGGTTGGTTGACGCAAATCGCATCTGCGCGTAAAATGGAATTGAAAGGATTGAGGGGCGAGCTAACCTTGCCCCTTTTCTCGCACAGCATGACTGACAAATCGAGTGCGCCTCCCGGCGCGGGCAAACCGTCGTCGCGAGGCGCAAAATTTACCAACACCTTCGCCGCACTCCAACATCGCAATTATCGTTTGTGGTTCATCGGACAACTCACCTCGCTCGTCGGAACGTGGATGCAAAACGTCGCGCAACCCTGGTTGGTGTACGAAATGACAAAGTCGCCATTTTATTTAGGGTTGGTGAGTTTCGCCGCCGCGATCCCAACATTGACGCTTTCATTGTGGGCGGGCGTCATTGTGGATCGCGTGCCCAAACAACGTTTGCTGTTGATTACGCAAATCGTGTTGATGCTCAACGCATTCGCGCTCGCCGCCGATTTTTTTCTCGGTTGGATTCAACCCTGGCACATTGTGATCAGCGCGTTGATCAACGGCATCGCGCAAGCGTTCGACGCGCCGGCGCGTTTATCGTTCACGATTGACCTGGTCGGGCGCGATGATTTGATGAACGCGATCGCGCTCAACTCGGCAATGTTCAACATCGCGCGCATCCTGGGCCCATCGCTCGCGGGCATCGTACTCGCGCTCGTCGGCGCGGGCTGGTGTTTCCTGTTGAACGGCGCGAGTTTTCTCGCGGTGATCGGCGGATTGGTGTTGATGCACTTTCCGCGCTTCATTCCCAAGCCGCGCGCCGATTCGCATCTCGCACAATTGCGCGAAGGATTGAGTTACATTCGCCACAACGAAACCGTGCGCTCGCTGATTTTGTTGATCGCGATCTCGAACGTTTTCGCGATGGGCTATTCCGCGTTGCTACCCGCGTTCGCGCGCGATGTGTTACACGCCGGCGAAATCGGGCTCGGTTTGATGAGCGCGTGCATCGGTGCGGGCGCATTGACCGGCGCGCTCGTGCTGGCATCGCTCGGACATTTTCAACACAAGGGAATGTTGCTGACCGCCGGCAATTTACTTTTGCCGTTGATGGTGCTTGCGTTCGCGTTCTCGACCTGGTTGCCGTTATCGCTCGCGATTTTGATCGGCGCGGGCTTGGGCTTTATGACGCAAAACGCGACCGCGAACACATTGATTCAAACGACCGTGCCCGATCATTTGCGCGGGCGCGTGATGAGCGTGTACACACTCGTGTTTATGGGCTTTTTTCCGATTGGCTCGCTGATCGCCGGCACGGTCGCGCAAAATTTTGGAATTCCGCTCGGCGCGGCATTCGGCGGCGCGATTGCGCTCGCGTTTAGTTTATTTCTGCTCGCCGCCGCGCCGAACATTCGAAGGTTGGCGTAGCGATGTGGAATTATATCGTCGCCGCGTTCGCGATTTTGATCGCCGCGACGTTTGTGATCGAAAAAATTTTTTATCGGAACAAGCCACGCACGGCACCGCGTCGAATGGTGTGGAGCCGCGAACTCGCCGCGCTCGTCGCGTTTGCCGGTGTGCTCTTGATCGTGCTATCGTTCGCCGAAGCGATGCGCCAAGCCGCGCTCGCGTCCTGGTTGTGGGGCATCGGGTTCGGCGCGCTCGTCGCCGTGATCGCGTTGGCAAGCGGCGTATTTCAAACGCGCGTCTCGGCGCGCGGCGCGATGAGTGTATTGCGCGCGTACGGCATCGCGCTGATCATCGCGGTCGTCGGAATTTATCTCGCGATGCGCGTGATCGGCGCGACGTTCCAGATTTTTTTTCAAGGCGGCTTGAGTGTGTTTGCGCTCGGCGCGTCTATCGCGATGTTCGCGCGCGGGCAACCCAATTCCGAAAAACCATCGTCGTAGCGACGTTGCACGCTTAGCGAACGTCTCTACCAAACGTTTGCACGAGGAGAAATTGTAAATGGCAAATCCATATAGATTGCTTGGCGCGTACGCGCACCCGGACGATGAACAAGGCGTGAGCGGGTTGATGCACAAGTACGCGAACGCGGGCGTGGATGTAACGCTCGTTTGCGCGACGCGCGGCGAAGCCGGCGAAATCGCGCCGGGCGTGGACGCGACCCCGGCGAACCTGGGGCACGTCCGCGAAAATGAATTGATGTGCGCCGCGGAAAAACTCGGCATCACCAACGTGTACTTTATGAACTATCGCGATTCGGGAATGATGGACACGCCGGAAAATGCCGATCCGCGTTGCTTGTGGCGCGCGAATGTTTTAGAAGTCGCGGAACAACTCGTGCGAATTATTCGCCGCCACAAACCGCACGTCATTCTCACGTTCGATCCGAACGGCGGATACGGTCATCCCGATCACATCAAAATTCACCAAGCCGCGACGATGGCGTACTTTATGGCGGGCGACGCGCGCATTTTCCCGGAACAACTCAAAGACGACCTGGTCGCGTGGGCGCCGTTCAAGTTATACTGGGGCGCGTTTCCGCGCAGTCGCTTTGCACGCTATGCGGAGATGGCGGAAAAATTGGGGCTGGGCATTAACGTGCCGATGCGCGAATTTTTGAAACGCGCAATGCCGGACGAAATCATCACGACGCGCATTGACGTTGCCGAATTCGTGGATTTGAAAATGCACGCGCTCTCCTGCCACGCGTCGCAAATGAATCCAAACAGCATCTTTGCCAAAATTCCGCCGGAGATTCGCCGCGAAGGTCTCGGCACCGAAACCTTGATGCGCGTCGAATCACGCGTCGCGCCAACGCAAGAAATCGAAACCGATCTGTTCGCCGGAATCGAGTAATTGCAAATTTCAGATTTTAGATTTCAAATTGGCGTTCTACTCTGAAATCTGAAATCTGAAATCTGAAATCGTCGAGATGATTTACGAAGTCGGCACACGCAGTAAAGTCTATTGTATCGAGAGCGCGGGGAACGCGCGCGTCTTTTTCGTCGGCGCGCCGGAGTACACGCTGATTGACGCGGGCATTCCCGGCAAAGCCGATAAAATTTTGAGCGCGCTCGCGCAGATCGGCGTCCAACCGTTGCAGGTCAAGCGGATCATTCTCACGCATCATCACTGGGATCACGTCGGCAGTCTGTGGGAATTGAAAAAACGCACCGGCGCGGAAATCGTCGCGCACTTGCGCGACGCGGAATACATCACCGGCAAACGCGTGCGCCGCGCGCCGCGGCGCGCGCTGGGACGCCTCGCGTACACCTTGTTCACGCTGTTCGGCGCGCACGATGTGCAAAGTGTGGAGGTGGATCGCCGCGTGAACGACGGCGATCCCATCGGCGGATTTAGTGTCGTGCACACACCCGGGCATACGCCCGGGCATATTTGTTTATTGCGCGACGGGTATTTGTTTAGCGGCGATTTATTGCAAGCGACCGCCGGTGAATTTCGTGAGACCGCGCACATTTTCACCGCCGACGTGCCGACCGCGCGCGCGAGCATTCGCCGCGTCGCGGAACTTGAATTTCAATTTATTCTTTCGGCGCATCATCCGCCGCACGTTTTCGGTTCGACCGATAAAGTGCGCGCGCTCGCGCACAAACTTGGAACGCTGGCGTAACTTATGCTGAAAAAAATTTTCAAAGGCGCGATCAGTATCGCTGGGTTGAGCGCGGTCGCGGCAGGCGCGACGATGTTGATCAACCGCCGCATTGATCGCTGGGAAACGTTCGCGCCCGACGACGCGCCCGACGGTGATTTCGTTACGCTCTCCGACGGCGCGCGGATGCACTATGTTCAACACGGCTCGGAGGGCGACGCGATCATTTTGATTCACGGATTGCTGGGTTCGACGCACGAATGGTTTCGCAACATTGATGTGCTCGCGCAACGGTATCGCGTGTGGGCGATTGATCTGATCGGGTTCGGTTATTCATCGCGCGTAACCGATCCGACATACTCGCTCAAGTATTACGCGAACGCGTTGCGCGAATTTATGGACGCGCACAATATCGCGCGCGCAACGATTGCGGGACATTCGATGGGCGGCGCGGTCGCGTTAGAATTCGCGCACGCGCATCCCGCGCGTACGCATAAATTGATTTTGATCGCGCCCGCGGCATTTCTCGCGAAAATTCCGCCGGCGATCCGCGTCGCCGCGCAAGTGCCGTTCATCCCGCGCGCGTTGATCGGCTTGGGCATGACGAGCGCGCCGGCGCGCGCACTTGCGTGGCGCAACGTCTTTGGCGTGCGCGATCAAGTGTTGATGGACTGCGTCTCGAACGGTTTACGCACGGTGCGACTC
This sequence comes from Chloroflexota bacterium, assembly GCA_016223105.1. Taxonomy (GTDB): domain Bacteria; phylum Chloroflexota; class Anaerolineae; order UBA4142; family UBA4142; genus JACRPR01. The sequence continues at coordinate 9,793 of JACRPR010000074.1, forward strand.
AAAGGCACGGCAGATGCGATGGTCGCGATGCTCGCGTCACCGCACGCAAGCGATCTCACGCGCGGCATCGAATTGATCGCCGCCCCGGCATTGGTCTTGTCCGGCGCGCGCGATGTTACCGTGCCGAATTGGTATTGCCGCGCGCTCGCGCGCAAATTGCCGCAGGGTGAAATTTTTACGTTCAAGCACGCGGGTCATTTGCCGCACGTCGAATTCCCCGACCAGGTCAATCGGTTGATTTTTGAATTTCTCGGCGACGGAGCAGAACGCGATGAAGCGCGCGTTTAGAAAATTCATCGGCAATTATTTGCTCGAAGACAATGTGCTGACATTGGCGGATTTGGATCGCGCGTTGGCGCGGCAATTGGAATTGGGCTTTCGGGATCAGCCGATGAAAATTGGGGACGTGCTGATCGAGATGGGCGTGATTACACGCGTCCAGTTGGAACGCGCGCTCGAACGGCAAGCGCGCGAGAGCGGGGATTGAGTGGTGCGGGCTTTTTAGCCCGCAGGTTTTTCGAGCCGCGCGCGCACGATTTCTTCCGGCGCGACCGTGCGGACGATCACCACGCGCGCGCCGGTGCGTTCGGCGATGCGATATAATTTTTCGCGATGCCACTCGGCAAGATTCGTCGCGTCGGAAATGACGCGATAACCGGCGCGCAACAATTGTTCGATGACCGCGTGCGCGACGCGATGGACGTAAAAATTTTCCACGCGCGCGTACGTGGGGCGCGTCAAAATAATTTTACGCACAAAATCGCTTTGCACGATCACGGACGGCAGTCGTTCCGCGAGACGCCGCGCCAAATACGATTTGCCGGTGCCGGGCAAACCGCTAATCACAATCAACACCGGCGCGACGAGCGTTTCCGCCGGGCAGATCAAATCCGCGCGCACGCGCGCGACGGCATCCGCGAAATCAGAAGAGAGCATCACTAGCATTATACAAACAATCGGCGATTTGATGCAAACGGAAATTTAGAGTATAATCGCGCCCCGAATTGGCACAAGGAGATTTGAAAAATGATTGGCGTTCAAGATTTACGCAAAGGCACGACGTTCATTGACGACGACGACAACCTGTATCGCGTGTTGGAATATCAGCATGTCAAACAGGGGCGCGGCAATGCGACGATCAAAACAACCGTGCAGTATCTGTACAACGACGGCGCGACGTATCACTTTATGGATACGAAAACGTACGAGCAACCCGCGCTGTCGGCGGAACTGCTGGGTGAGCACGCGCAGTTTTTGAAAGAAAACATTATGGTTGATCTGTTGACGTACGACGGTCAACCCATTGAAGTCGAACTGCCGACGACGGTTGACTTGAAAGTAACCGAGACTGCGCCTGGTTTCAAAGGCGACACCGCGAGCGGCGGCGGCAAACCGGCGACGCTCGAAACCGGCGTTGTGATTACCGTGCCGTTTTTCGTCGCGGTCGGCGACACGGTGCGCGTGGACACGCGCGATGGATCGTACGTAACGCGGGTCTAAGTGCGAAGAGGCGCGATTGAATCGCGCCTTTTTTTATTTCCGATGAAACGAATTTCATTAAGCGATCGCGCGATCCATCTCGGTCTGATCGTTTGCGCGATTCTCACTTTAACCGCGTCCTGGTTGCCGATCGTTTTCAACGCGCGCAGTTACGCGAGCGCGGCGAGCCGTTACTGGTGGCTCGCCGATGACATCCTGATCTCGATGCGGTACGCGCGCAATTTCGCGCACGGTGCGGGATTAGTTTGGAATGTTGGCGAACGCGTCGAAGGATTTTCCAATTTTCTCTGGACGCTGTATTTGAGTGCGCTTCACATCCTGCCAATTCCAGTCGCGCAAATTTCGCTCGCCGTTTTGTTGACGAATGTCGCGCTCGGTGCGCTCACGCTTGGCGCGATCTTTCGCCTCGCGCGCGCGCTCGATGGTAATTTGCTCGGCATCGCCGCCGCGCTCGCCGGGTTTGCGATCAATCGCGACGCGTTGAACTGGGCGACCCTGGGATACGAAACGACGCTCGTTACTTGTTTGTTCACGCTCGCGCTCGGCGACCTGGTGCGCGGTGTACGGTGGCAAACTTTTGCGCTGATCGCCGCGCTCGCGCTTGCGCGCGCGGACGCCATCGTGTTATGCGCGTTGCTCTACGCGCTCGCGCTGATTCTGCATCGCGACAAACGGCGCGTGCTGGCGGGCATTGCCGCGTCGTTGCTCGCGCCGCTTGCGTACCAATTATTTCGATTGAGTTATTATGGCGCGTGGGTGCCAAACACCGCCGAACTCAAAGTGTTCAACTGGGACACGCGCTTTGTAGCGGGCGTGCTGTACGCGGGCGAATTTATTTTCGCGCACGCGTTTTTGCTCATCACCGCGCTCGCGGTCGGCGTTTTCACGCGCGACGCGCGATTGCGTTGGATGCTTGTCGGCATCGCGGCGTACGCGCTCTACATCATTTACATCGGCGGCGACACAAGCCGCTTGTTTCGATTTTTCGCGCCGATCCTTCCGACCTTGCTGGTGATCGCGTTCATCGGAATTTCAAATCGCGCGCCGCGCGTCGTCGCGATCATTATTTTCATCGTTTGCCTCGCGACGATTCCGCGCGTGAATCCGATCACTGAATTGTTCAATCGCGCGAACGCAAATCCAAATCGCGATGTCGAAACCGCATTGCTCATCGCGCAGAACACCGCGCCGACCAGCCGCATCGCCGATTTTATGGCGGGCGCGACATTTTATTTTTCGGAGCGTCCCGGCATTGATCTGCTCGGCAAAGTGGACGCACACATCGCGCGGCTCGCGGCAAAACCAGGTTTGCTAATGCCGGGACACAATAAATGGGATTTCGAATATTCGATTATGCAACTCAAGCCGGACCTTGTGATCGCGCCGGCGTCCGATGTGATGCGCGATGAATCGTTGCGCGCATCCACGTATGGCAAATGGTATCCGCTGTTCACGCAAGAACTGTACGCACATCCTGGTTTTCGCGATCACTGTTTGCCGAATCCGATTACACACGCGACCAATCGCGCCGTGTTCGTGTGCGATTGGTCGCCGGAACTCGCGCGCAAAAACGCGTGGCGCGCGCTCGGAGAATAAATCAAAATGCAACACTCACTTTTCGATCTCGCGCCGACGCTCACCGTCGCGCAACTCGTCAAACAAATCAAAAACGTTGTCGAAGGCGATGACCTTTTGCGCGATGTGTGGGTGCGCGGCGAGGTTTCTAATTTTACGCAATCCGCCGCCGGGCATTTGTATTTCACGCTCAAAGATCGCGATGCCGGGATTCGTTGTGTGATGTGGCGCAGTGATGCCGCGCGCGTTTTTAGACTGCCCGCGAACGGCAACGCGATTGAAGTGCACGGCAAAGTGTCGTTGTACGAAACGCGCGGCGATTTGCAATTGTACGTGGACGAAATCAAATTGACCGGCGCGGGCGCGCTGTGGCAAGAGTTTGAACGCTTGCGCGCGCGGCTCGACGCGGAAGGATTGTTCGCCGCCGAGCGCAAACGCGCACTTCCGCAATTCCCGCGCGTGATCGGCGTCGTAACGTCGCGCGACGGCGCGGTCTTTCACGACATTTGTAACATCACGCGGCGGCGTTATCCGCTCGTCGAAATTTTGCTCGCGCCGACGCTTGTGCAGGGCAATGCCGCGCCGCCGCAAATCGTGCGCGCGATTGAAACGCTCAATCGTTTTGAAATCGATCTGTTGATCGTCGCGCGCGGCGGCGGCTCGATTGAAACTTAAACCGGATGTGATCATCGTCGCGCGCGGCGGCGGCTCGATTGAAGATTTGTGGGCGTTCAACGACGAGCGCGGTGCGCGCGCGATTTTTGCGTCGCGTGTGCCGGTGATTAGCGCTGTCGGACACGAAACCGATTTCACGATTGCCGATTTTGTCGCGGATGTGCGCGCGCCGACGCCGAGCGGCGCGGCGGAACTCGCGTCGCCGGACGCGCGTGAATTGCGCGCGAACGTGCGCTTTTTCCAACAACAACTCGCGCAACTCGCGCTCGATCAGATTGCCGACGCGCGCACACACTTGTCGCGCCAAATGTACGCGCTCCAACGCAACGCGCCGGATGCGCGCGTCCTCAATGACCGGCAACGCGTGGACGATCTCGCGCGGCGACTCGCAACGCGCGCGCATCAACTCATTGCGCTGAAACGCGAAACGCTGACCGGCGCGGCGCGCCATCTCGCCGCGCTCAATCCCGAAGCGACGCTCGCGCGCGGGTACGCCATCGTGCGCGAAAAAGAATCGGGGCGCGTCATCAAAAGCAAAAACCAGGTCGCGGGGCGCAAATCAATTCGCGTGCGGGTGCGCGATGGGGAATTTGAAGCGGAGACGAAAAATTGAAAAAATCCAGGTTTCTCGCAGAAACCTGGTTTTTCAATTTATAAACGCGACGACGACATTCCGAATTTCCTCGAGCGGTGTTGTCGTCAGATCGAACCAACGAATCCGCGTATCGTCAAGTCGAAACCAACTGTACTGATGATGCACGAATCGGCGCGTGTCGCGTTTGAGTAAACGCACGGCTTCTTCGTACGAGACCGCACCGCGCAAAAATAATTCGATCTGCCGATAACCCAACCCGCTCATCGCCGGCGTCTCCGCCGTGTAGCCGCGCGCGAGCAACCCGCGCACTTCTTCGACCAGCCCCGCCGCGAGCATCGCGTCGACGCGCGCGTTGATGCGCGCATACAATTCCGCGCGCGGCATCGTCAACCCGATTCGCAGAACGCGATAGTTGGGCGCGCGGCGCGTTTGTTGTTCGCTGATCGGCGCGCCGGTTTCCTCGCACACTTCAATCGCGCGAATCACGCGCCGTTTGTTGCGCGGATCAATCCGTTCCGCCGCCAACGCATCAAGTTGTTGAGTTGTTCGAGTTGCGCGCGCAATGCCGCGTTCGGCGCGACGCGCGGAATTGTCAATCCTTCCAACACCGCGCGCACGTACAAGCCGGTGCCGCCGACGAGTAACGGCAAATGTCCGCGCTGGTGAATTTCCGCAATCGTCGCGTACGCGAGATGTTGATAATCGGACAGCGTGAACGTTTCGCCGGGCGCAACCAGGTCGAGCAAATGATGCGGCGCGCGACGACGTTCTTCGGCGATCGGTTTCGCGGTGCCGATGTCCATGCCGCGATACACCAGGCGCGAATCCGCCGACACAATTTCGCCGCGCAATGCTTGCGCGAGGTGGAGCGCGAGATTCGTTTTGCCGACGGCGGTCGGTCCGACAATGGCGATGAGTGGCTGATTCACAAGTTGACTCGTTATTCTTCGACGATGCCTTTAAGCACATCGAGTCGCGCGATGCGTCCCGCGCGATTCAATTCGAGCGCGACCAGGTCAATGCGCCACGCGTGATTGGCGAACGCGGGATGCGCCGCGAGAAATTCTTGCGCGACCGCGAGCAAGCGTTTGCGTTTGCGCGGTGTGAGCGATTCTTCCGGTGTCATTCCATCGCCTCGCCGCGCGCGCACTTCGACAAACGCGAGTCCGTCCGCGTCCTCCGCGATCAAATCCATTTCGCCGGTGCGCGTGCGAAAGTTGCGCGCGATAATTTTATAGCCGCGCTGGATGAGCAACAACGCGGCAACGCGTTCGCCGGAATCGCCGAAATTTTTGCGGGCGCGGGACGGGGGCATACCTTTATTATATCGCGAATGGGCGCGATGGGGGTAAAACTTGGCGCGGACAAATAACACAACCGCGTCGGCTTGTGTGTTTACGCGTTTGATTACGGCGCGCCATTTTTTGGTTTGGGCGAATTCGGGTTGCCCCTGCCCAACAACGCGCGCGCGTCGTCTTTGAGCATCACGATCACTTGCGCGTTGCCACTGCCATCTTCGATCACCAGCGCCGCGCTCCCTGGTTTCACATCGCTCAACGCGCCGGTCGTGATTTGTCCTTGATCGTTTTTGATCACGATGGTCGTCGCGCTCGTCGTGAGCTCATCCTGACCATTGCGCGTTCGCAAAGTGATTTGCCCGCGCGCGTTCGTTTGCACCGCGCCGAGCGTCAGCGCATCCTTCGCGACATCTTTTGGCAACACGAGCAGGAACGATGCGGTCGCATCTTTCACCTGCGCGACCACGCGATCACCGGTTTTGAGATCGGACAAGCGCGCGTCCGCTTTGCCGGGAATCACGATCACCGCGTTCGCGTCGACGCGAATTTTTTCGTTGCCCTTTGGCGTTTGCAACGCGACGCCTTGCGTGTTGCTCGCGCGCACAATCCCGGCGACCAAGCCCAGATTTTTGAGCGCGCCTTCGATGCCGGGCGCGCCGCGTTGCGGCGACGCGTTGTTCGCTTCGGGCGATGGCGCGGGCGCGCGGGTGGGTTCGGGCGTGGGCACAGCGGTTGGCGCGGCGGGCGCGGGCGGTTGCGCGGGATTACTCGCGCCGGGAATTTGGCTACACGCGGTCGCGCCGAGAACGAACAACACCAGGATCGCGATCGCGCAGATGCTTGCAAATTTGTTCAACATTTGAATTACCTCCGGTTGAATTTTCACAAGCAGTATCGCGCGCGCGAATTAATCGCGAATGAGGATCGCGTAAACTCGGTGTAAAAATCTTGGGGGTTGGATGCTGGATATTGGAAATTGGATTGCTTGACGCATCAGATCAATTCCAACGTCCAACATCCAATTTCCAACATCCATATTTTTTCATTCCGCGTTACGCGCCGACAGCCAGCCGCGCATGCGCGCTAACGTTGCGGCTTGACTGCGACTCGTCGCGCCCAGTTTTTCGAGGATGCGCGCGACGTGCGTCTTGATCGTGTTTTCAGAGAGGAAAAGTTTCGCGGCGATTTCGCGATTCGTGAATCCGCTGGCGACCAGATCGAGGATTTCGGTTTCGCGTGCGCTGAGCGGTGTGTCCACATTCGCGGAAGCAGAACTAGGTTGCGCGATGTAACGCAAAATTTTTTCGGTCGCGGTCGGATCGAGCACGGCTTGACCAGCGGCGACCTGGCGAATCGCGTTGACCAATAATTCCGTTTCCGCGTTTTTTAGAAAATAGCCGCGCGCGCCGGCTTGAATCGCGCGCACGAGATCCGCGTCGCTTTCGGAAACCGTGAGGATAATCACCGGCAACGCCGGCATCGTCGCGCGCAACTCGGCGACCGCGTCAGTGCCGCTTCCGCCCGGCATGTGAATGTCCATCAACACGACATCGGGACGCGTCGCGCGCGCGATCTGCGCGGCTTCGGGTCCGCTACTCGCTTCGCCGACGATTTCAAAATCGCGCGTCTCGCCAAGCAAACTGATCAAGCCGCGCCGAAACAAGGTGTGATCATCGGCGATTAAAATTCGAATTGGGTTCATATTCTAAATTGGACACGGATAATTTTTTGAATTGTGGTGTACTTGGACTCGACGCTTTAGCGGGTTGCGCGTCGAACTGGCAACCGCGTAAACGCTCGATTCCATCATTGGAGCAAATTAGAAATTTGCCCAACACCAACCGGCAATTCGAGACGAACGCGCGTGCCTTCGCCCGGCGCGCTGACGATTTGAAATTCCGCGCCGAGCAAATCCGCGCGTTCGCGCATCACGCGCAAACCGTGTCGCGTCGCGGGTTGATCGCGCGCGGCGTCAAAGCCCTGCCCATCGTCTTCAATCGTCAACTCGGCGCGCCCCTCCTGGTGCGTCAACGCGAGGCGAACCTGGCGCGCACACGCGTGCTTGCGAATGTTGGCGAGCGATTCCTGCGCGATGCGAATCAGGTGCGCTTGCGCGGCGCGCTCGAGCCGCGGCAAATCTTCGAGCGTGAGAATGACGGATGCCGCGCAGTCCTGTTCAAACTCGGCGACGACGCGGCGAATCTGCGCGGGCAGATCCGCGTCCGTTGCGCGCAAGTCGTCGAGCGTCGCGCGCAGATCGCGATACGCCTCGTTCGCGGTTTCGGATAATTCGCGCAACGCGTCGCGCGCGCGTTCGGCTTCGCCATTTTCGATCCAGCGCGCGATTTGGCTCGCGCGCATTTTCAGCAAGCCGAGTGTTTGCGCCAAACCGTCGTGCATTTCGCGCGCGAGTCGTCCGCGCTCGGCGAGAATCGCGTGATGTTCGAGTTGCGCGTACAGGCGCGCGTTCTCCGCGAGCAACGCGGCTTGGCGCGCGATCGCGGCGACGAGGCGCGTTTCCTGCGGCGCGAACATTTCGGCGCGCGCACTCGCCAGCACAATCACGCCGAGCGATCCCGCGTCCGCGATCATCGGCGCGCACAAAAGCGCGCGCGCGTCCGGCGCATGTAACGTCGCGACAATCGGTTCGCCGTTCGCTTCGCGCAACGCGCCGTGCGCCAAACTTTCAATCACCGGCAAGTTGCCGACGCGATCCCAATCGCCCGCGCGCGCGCAGGTGATCAATTCATCGCGCGCGTCGCGCAACAGCACCAAGCCGGCTTGCGCGTTGCTCGCTTCCAACGTTTGCACAAGAATCCGCGCCATCAAGCCGTCGAAATCCAAACGCTGTTGCAGTGCCGCGTTGACCTGGTAAAACGTCGCGAGCTCGCGCGTGCGTAAACGCAAATTCTCAAACGCAATCGCGATTTCGGCGACGACCGCGTCGAGCAGATCGCGTTCTTCGCGCGTGAGCGATTTATTTGCGGCGAGGAACAAACCCAGGATTCCAAACTCACGTTGCTCGCGCGCGAGCGCGACACAAACGATGCTCCCGGCAACGCGCGTAATCGCGCGCGAAAAAACCGGGCACTCGCTGTCCGCGCGCGCGGCACGCGTTTGACACGCCGCGCACCGTTCGCGCACCGCCGACGACGCGAGGTGGTGATGCCACGCAGTCAACTCGTTTTCGTCCACCGCGCCGCGATACGCGACCGGCATCGGTTGGCGATGCTCGTCAAAACGAATCAACGCGCAACCGACAATCGTCGGCGTGATTTCGCCCGGCAATTCGAGCGCGCGGTGCGCGAGTTTTTCTTCGTCCGGCGTTTCGCTCAAGCGTTGATTGACGCGCAATAAAAACGCGATGCGATGATTGAGTCGAAGTAATTCCGCATCGGCAGATTCTTTGCGCGCGACTTTGTGTTGCGTCCATCCGAGCGCGAGCCACATCACCGCCGGACCGACGAGACCGTACACAAAAATTTCGGACGCGATCACGTACGGATCCGTCGGCGCGAACCAGAGATGCTCGACGACCTGGTGCGCGATCACGAGCGCGAGCGCGAACAGCGGCACGAGCCAACGCAAGTGATTGATTTGCCGACTAAGCGGTATCGTCGCGCGAAAAAATTTTTGCGGTTTCATCGTGGCGTGTATTATATCGCCGGGCGAAGGGTTGTCAAACGCCGGGCGAATAAATTCGCGGCAACGCGTAGCCAAGCCGACCTTCGTCGGCTTTGATTCAGGTGATGAGAGGCGGCTTTGATTCAGGCGACAAGAGGCGGCTTTGATTCAGGCGACGAGAGGCGGCTTTGATTCAGGCGACGAGAGGCGGCTTTGATTCAGGCGACGAAGGTCGCCTTTGCAATGTGTTGCCGCGAATTTATTCGCTCGATAAAAATTGAAACGCCGCTTGCCAAACGCGACAAAAATTCATACAATAGCGCGCAATCAATTTTACGTTTTACGATTTACGTTTTACGCACAGAGGAGTCCGCCTCGAATGAATACCTCACTCGATCTGCACGCGCTTTATCGCGCGATGTTGTTGACCCGATTGTTGGACGAACGTTTGTGGCAACTCAATCGGCAAGGCAAAGCGCATTTCGCGGTGCCGGTTGCGGGACACGAAGGCGTCGCCGGGTACGCGTTCGCGCTCGACCACGCGCGCGATTATATGTTGCCGCACTATCGCGATCTCGCCGCGCTTGTCGCGTGGGGCTTGACCCCGCGCGAAATTTTTCTCTCGCTGTTTGCCAAACTAAATGATCTTTCGAGCGCAGGTCGGCAAATGTTCGCGCATTGGAGTTTACCGGATCGCCGCGTATTGTCGTTGTCGAGTCCGCAACCGAATCACGTTACGCACGCGGTTGGCATCGCGCTCGCCGGAAAAATTCGCCGCGAAAATATCGTCGTGTGGACTGGGTTTGGCGAAGGGAGTTCGAGCAAGGGCGACATTCACGAATCCATGAATTTCGCGGCGATTCACAAATTGCCGGTGATTTTCTGTTGCGAAAATAATCGGTACGCGATTTCGGTGCCGCAAGAAAAACAAATGGCGGTGCAAAATGTCGCGGATCGCGCGGCGGGGTACGGCATGCCGGGCGTCGTCGTCAACGGCGCGCACGCGCTTGAGGTGTACGAATGCGCGCGCGAGGCGATTGAGCGCGCGCGGCGCGGCGATGGTCCGACGTTCATCGAAATCAAGGTGTACCGTTTTATGCCGCATACGAGCAACGACGATGATCGCCGGTATCGCTCGCGCGAAGAAGTGGACGCCGCGCGGTTGAATGATCCGGTGGTGTTGTTGCGCGAAAAATTGATCGCGGAAAAATTGTGGGATGCCGCGCGCGACACCGCGTTGCAAAAAGATTTGCACGCGGAGATTGACGAAGGGCAAGCGTTTGCGGAAGCGAGTCCGTCGCCCACGGCGGCAGATGCGTTTACGAATGTGTATGCAACATAATCGCGGAGAATAAATGTCAACACCACGCTTGACCATTCTCGACGACCCGGATATTCGCAAAGCACTTGAGCAAGCATGGCATGATTCGCAACCGGGAATCGTTGGCGGACATGAAGAAGGCGGTTTTATTTTGCGCGATGCGACCGGCACATTGAGCGTTGTGCGTTGGCAAACCGGCGCGCAAGACACGATCATTGTCCCGCCCCATCCGAATTGCAAAATTGGCGGCAATGATATCCTCGCGACATTTCACACGCATCCCAACACCGCCGACGAGTATTTACAAGAGCCGAGCGAAACGGACAGGCGCGCAATGCGCGATGATCCGGATCTGAAAGGCAGATTTTACGAAGGCGAATTTGTCATTTCACAAGAAACGATTTATCTTATCGCGCCGAACGGACAAGTCAGTGAGGCAGGGCGCACAAGAGAAATCTTGGGCGATGGATAAGGAGGTTTGCAATGGCAATTACACTAACCGCTGATGTACTTCAGGATGATATCGCTGTTTCCCTGGCGCGTGCCATCGCGACGGCAAACAAACGCGCGCGCGAAGCTGGGATTGATGTGATGCAAAGCATCATTACGATCACACAACGCGCGTTCGATGGCAATTTGCTTTGGCGGATCAATTATGGACCCAAAAATTACATCGGACGACGCGGCGGTGATTTCATTGTCGAAATTGATCCAGCAGATGCCAGCGTCAAACAAGTTCTACGGGGACAGTGATGGCGATCAAAACTTTTCTCGAATCCATTCGCGATACGATGCACGACGAAATGGCGCGCGATGAACGTGTGTTCGTGCTGGGCGAAGATGTCGGCGTGACCGGCGGCGTCTTTCGCGCGACCGAAGGGTTGTACGAAAAATTCGGCGCAGATCGCGCGATTGACACACCACTCGCGGAACTTTCGATCATCGGCATCGCGATCGGCGCGGCGGCGGTCGGAATGCGTCCAATCGCGGAAATTCAATTCGCCGATTTCATTCATCCCGCGTTCGATCAAATCGTGAACGAAGCCGCGAAAATGCGCTATCGCTCGAACGCGGGCTGGGAATGTCCGCTCGTGATTCGCACGCCGTACGGCGGCGGCGTGCACGGCGGCTTGTATCACTCGCAAAGCATCGAAGCATTTTTCTGTCACAGTCCTGGTTTGTATGTCGTCGCGCCTTCGACGCCGCGCGACGCGAAAGGATTGTTACTCTCCGCGATTCGCAACCCCGACCCGGTGTTGTTTCTCGAACACAAAAAATTATATCGCTCGATCAAGGGCGAAGTGCCGGACGGCGAGTACACGATTCCGCTTGGGCGCGCGGATGTGAAACGCGCGGGCAGTGATATTACCGCGATCGCATACGGCGCGATGTTGCACGAAACGCTCAACGCGGCGGAACAACTCGCGCGTGAAGGGATCGAAGTCGAGGTCGTTGATCTGCGAACCTTGTTCCCGCTTGATCGCGAAACGATTTTGACGTCCGTTCGCAAAACGAGTAAAGTGTGCATCATTCACGAGGACACAAAAACGATGGGGCTGGGCGCGGAGGTCGCGGCGATCATCAGCGAAGAAGCGTTCGGCGATCTCGACGCGCCGATCCGCCGCGTGACCGGTCCCGATCTGCCGGGCATTCCATTCAATGAAACTGGCGAGCACGCGTTCTTGCCGAACGCGGAAAAAATCGCAACGGCGTTGCGCGAGTTGGCGCGGTATTGACATCGAATTCGAGAATTAAACGAACGAAGTCGAACCCTTCGACTGCGCTCAGGGCAGGCTGTTTACGCGGTTGCTCGGAGTAGCAATCCGCTGAAGCGTCGAATCCAAAAATGAATCTCTCCCTGTTTCCCGACATCATTGTAGATGCGCCGCACACCGAAGGCATCAAGTATGCCGGATCGAAATTACGCTTACTGCCGCACATTCTCCAACTTGCCCAAAAAGTTCAGGCGCGGAGTGTGATTAACGGTTTTGCCGGGACAACGCGCGTTTCGCAAGCGTTCGCGCGAATGGGGTATCGCGTAATCGCGAACGATATCGCGGTGTGGTCGAAAATTTTTGGCTTGTGTTATTTGAAAAATAAACGAGACGCGGCGTATTATCAACCGCTAATCGATCACTTGAACACCTTGCCGGGCAAAGATGGTTGGTTCACGGAGCAGTACGGCGGGCTCGCAAATGGCGGCACATCCGCGCAACCCGATGGATTCAAAAAGCCGTGGCAAATTCACAACACGCGTAAACTCGATGCGATCCGCGATGAAATTGATGCGCTGAACTTGGACGAGATTGAGAAATCTGTTTTGCTGACGAGTCTGATCCTGGCTCTCGATCGGGTAGATAACACGCTCGGACACTTTGCATCGTATTTGAGCGATTGGTCGCCGCGCTCGTACGATACGATGCGGCTTCAAGTCCCGGCGTTGATCATTTCGAAACATGAACACCAAGTTCATTGCAACGACATCTTTGATGTTTTGGACAATGTTGAGACAGACCTGGCATATTACGATCCGCCGTACGGATCGAATAACGAAAAGATGCCACCCTCGCGCGTGCGGTACGCCGCGTACTATCATTTGTGGACGACGATTTGTCTGAATGATCGTCCCGAACTTTTCGGCAAGGTCAATCGCAGAGCGGATTCGTCAGATGGCATTGCCGGCTCAATGTTTGAAGAATTTCGGAAAAGCGATTCCGGCAAATTCATCGCGGTCGAAGCGATTGAACGTTTGCTAACGCGAACAAAATCCAAATTTGTGATTTTGTCGTACAGCTCCGGCGGCAGAGCGACTGCCGAAGAACTTGATGCAATTTTGACGGACACCGGCGAAATGATAGAATGTCTCAAACTAGATCATCGCCGCAACGTGATGGCGACGATGCGCTGGACGCATGAATGGGTTCGCGATGACGAACCGGAAAATCAAGAGTATTTGTTTCTGATCGCAAAATCGTAAACAGAAGATAGAGAAGGCAGAAGAAGGCAGAGAAGGCAGAGAAGGAGGAGAAGGCGGAGAAGGCGCAAGAAGGCAAAGAAGATTGAGAAGCGATCACATCCTCTATGCCCTATTCACCCTATTCACCTCTACGCCCTTTATGCCCTCTACGCCCCCTCTGCCCTCTCAACCCCTCTCTTTTCAAAGGTGAAAAATGATCCAATCTTTGCTCGAACGAAAAATTGAAAAACAACCGGCGAAAATCAAATTCGACGGACGCATCCTGTTGCTTGCCGAAGACGCCGACCTGGTCAAGCGGCAATTCGCCGGCGAGAATATCGCGTGGAATCCGACGATCAAATTGCGCGACAACATTTCGACCGACGAGATCACACCAGCGTACATTTGCTATTACTACGACGAGACGCTCGGCGATTTTCCGTACCTGGGTTTGAAATGCGGCGATGAATTTCCGGTTAAACGCAACTCGGTCAAGAATGGCGGATTCATCGCGTCGGTCGCGGGCAAACGGCGCGGCAAAGGCAGTAGCCGCGAAGCATCGCCGTACGCGGAAATGTGCGCGGGCATTCGCGTGATCATCGCGGAAAACAACGAGCGCATTTATCAGCAGAACGCGCAAAACCTGGGACTGTTCGTTACGACGAATTTCGACGTGATCGAAAAAATCAAACGCGGTGAAGAGATCGAACTCGCGGAATTTACGCGCGGGCAAGATGACATCACGCGCCAGATCGTCGAACACGGCGGCTTGTTCAATTTCAATCTCGCGCGTTTGCAGGGCAAGGTTTCGATTCCCGCGATCACGACGCCCGCGCGACCGATGACGCTCGCGGAAAAAATTCTCGCGCGGCATATGGTCGTGGATTTGTCGCGCGATCAAGTTGGCGTCGCCGCCGTGAAACCGGACGACGCGGGATTCGTTCGCACCGATTTGCGTTTCAGTCACGAGTACGTTACGCCGATGGCGGCGATCTTTTTCGAGCAACTTGTCGGCGCGGATGAGCCGGTCAACGATCCGGCGTCCATTTTATTTTTCCGCGATCATCTCACGTTCCTCGATCAGGTGATGCCCGCCGAACGCGTGAAAGATGGTTTGCTCAAACTCGCGTACGATTTGCGCGACAAGCAAGCCGCGTTTGCGCGCGCGAAAGGCATTCGCTTGCACGGCGAACTGAGCGAGCGACCTGGTTCGGAAGGGATTTGCCATTCGGTGATGTTGGAAAAATATGTGATGCCCGGCGGAGTCGTCGTCGGAAGCGATAGCCACACGCCGCACTCGGGCGCGCTCGGCGCGTTCGCGTTCGGCATCGGCACGACGGATGTGTTCAACGCGTGGATCACAAAAGATGTGCGCGTGCGCGTCCCCGAATCGGTCAAGGTTGTCGTGCGCGGCAAAAAACCGGCGAACATCACCGCGAAAGACATCATCCTCGAAATTTTGCGCCAGCCGTACGTGAAGAACGGCGACGCGGTTGGCAAAGTGATCGAGTACACCGGCGAAGCGGTGATGGCGCTTTCGATTGACGAGCGCGCGACGATGACGAATATGGCGGCGGAGATTGGCGGATTCACCGGCATCGTCGCGACGGCGAACGCGGACGGCACGCCGGACGCGCGCGCGATCGAGTTCCTGGTTTCGCGACGCGGAATGACGCGCGCCGATGCGGAACGCGCGTGCGCGGGCTGGGTCAGCGATATGGACGCGCAGTACGCGAAGGTGATCGAAGTGGACGCGAGCAAATTGCGTCCGATGATCGCGTTGCCCGGCGATCCTGGGAATGGAATTTTTGTGGACGAGTTGAAAAGCGATGTGAAAATCGGGATCGCGTACGGCGGCTCGTGCACAGCCGGAAAAAATGAGGATATGGATATGTACGCCGCGGTGTTCGCACACGCGCTCAAGCAGGGCAAGAAAATTGCGGAAGGCGTCAACTGTTTCATTCAATTCGGCTCGCAAGAGACGCGCGCATACGCGCATCGCCAAGGGTACATTGAAATTTTTGAACAGGTCGGCGCGCACATCATCGAACCGAGTTGCGGCGCGTGCATCAACGCGGGACCGGGCGCGTCGAAATCGGAAAGCGATGTAACGATCAGTTCGCAGAATCGCAACTTTCCGGGACGAAGCGGACCAGGGCAGGTGTATCTCGCTTCGCCGTACACCGTTGCCGCGAGCGCGATCGCGGGAAAAATTGTGGAAGCGGAAATTTAATTGGACGCGGTAAGCACAACAACGAATTTGGAAATAACTAAACCACGCGCGCCACGCGCTAGTCATTCATCCAATTCGCTCCATTCTCAATTTGTTGTTGTGCCCAAGTGTATTTATTGTCCCAATCTACTCTCTTTCAATAAAGAGGCGTAACTGCTCAGGTGTCATTGCGAGGAGGCGGTTTTTGCCGACGAAGCAATCCCCGCGTTGTGAATCCGGATCGACCAGGTCGGGGATTGCTTCGCAAAAACCGCTCGCAATGACATGGGCTGAGTAGTTACAAAAAGGCAACCTAAATTTGCCTCCCGCATAATCCAAACTTACGTATCCCGTTTTACGCTTAACCTGTCCCTATGAACCTGGTCTTTACCCTCCTCATCATCGCCGCGACCGTTTCGATTTTTCTCGCGGCATTCGCGTGGACGCGCCGCCCCTCCGAGAGCGCCACGCCGTTCGCGTTGCTAATGATCGCAATCGCGCTCTGGACGACTGGCGTTCTCTTTGGTTTGTCCGCGCCCGACCTCGCGACCAAACTCGTGTGGGCAAAATTTGTTTTCCTCGGCATCGCAACTGTGCCGGTCGCGCTCTTGCTTTTTGTCCTCGAGTACACCGGTCAACAAAAATGGATCACCGCGCGCAACGTGATCCTCCTCGCGCTCGAACCGCTCCTCATTCTGATCCTCGCGTGGACGAACGAAGCGCACGGTTTGATTTACGCCAACACGCGTCTCGTGCTCGTCAACGATTTTCCGATGGTCGAAGCGACGTTCGGCGCGTTCGCGTGGGTGCACACTGTTTACAGTTACGCGCTCGTTCTGGTAAGCACGCTCTTGCTGATCTGGAATTTTTTCCGCTTGCCGGGAATTTACAAAAGCCAAGCCGCGATTTTATTGCTCGGCATCTCCGCGCCCTGGATCAGCAACATTATTTCCGTCGCCGAACTCAGCCCGATCCCGCGTTTGGATTTGACGCCGCTCGCGTTCACGCTCGCGGGCGTGATGTTCGCGTGGGGCTTGTTTCGATTTCGCTTGCTCGATCTCGTGCCGGTCGCGCGCGATCGCGTGATCGAAACTATGAGCGATGGGTTGATCGTGCTGGACGCGCGTGATCGCGTCGTGGATGTCAATCCGCCCATCGTGAACGTGATCGGCTTGCCGACGCAAAAAATTATCGGCCGCCCGGTTGAGCAGGTGTTTGAACGCTGGCGCGATTTGGTCAACGCGTTTCGCGATGTGTCCAGCACGCAAACCCAGGTCGCGATTGGCGACGGCGCGACACGGCAATTGCTCGATCTGCGAATTTCGCCATTGCTCGACGCGCGCGGCCATATCCTAGGGCGCGCGATCATCGTGCGCGATATCAGCGACCGCGCAAAAGCCGAAAACGAATTGCATCGCGCGAAAGAATCCGCCGAAGCCGCGAATCGCGCCAAGACCGGTTTTCTAACCAGCGTGGGGCACGAACTGCGCGCGCCGCTTCGCACCATCACCGGGTATAGCGACACGCTCCTCGCCGAAGCCGCCGAGCAGGGCTTGAAAACTTTTCCCGGTTATCTCGAACAGATCAGCCAAGCGGGCAGACATTTGCTCGCGATTGCCGATCACATTCTCAACCTGTCCAAAATCGAAAGCGGCACGATGCCGCTCACACTGCGCGTCTTTGATTTTGCCGGCGTCCTGCGCGACACGGCGCGCGCGGTGCAACCGCTCGCGGAACGCAACAACAATCGGCTGACCTTGCAGTGCGGTGAAAACATTGGCGGGATGTACGCCGACAAGGAAAAAATTCGCTTCACGCTCAATTCTCTGCTCGATAACGCGTGCCGCTTTACGCGGCAAGGTCAGATCACAATCAACGCGGCGCGGGCAATGCGCGAGGGCGGCGAATGGTACACCGTCTCCGTCAGCGACACCGGCACCGGGATGACGCCCGCGCAACTCGCGCGCGTGTTTGATCCATTCACCCAAGCCGACACTTCCATCACGCGCGAGTACGGCACGACCGGGTTGAGTCTCGCGATCAGCCGCCGGTATTGCGCGATGCTCGGCGGCGCGCTCGATGCGATGAGCGAACCCGGCAAGGGCTCGACGTTTACGATGCAATTGCCGGTGCGCGTGAATGATCAATAAAAAACCAGGTCGGTAGGGCAAATTTATAAATTTGCCATACGGTTACGGATACTCTTTGAAAATCTGCGGCAAGATGTACGTGCGATTGCAATTGCCGAATTGAAACGCGCCGATGCGCGTTTGCCAATTGCGCCCGGTCGTTTCAAAATATTGATTCGTGTACCAAAACGTGCAATCGTCCACCGGGTCAACCGTCATCGCGCTGTAATCGCCCCAGCGCGCAAATCCCCCGCTCTGCGATCCGGTTCCTTCGATCAACGCGAGCTCCCCTTGCGTCAACATTCCCAACGGATCATTCGCCGAACGTCCCGTATACCGAATCGCCGGATACATACTCGCGGACGAAACGCTGTAACCCAACGCCATATTTCCGAACTGATCTACCGCGAGCGATCCCATCCAGCGATAATTTGAATCCGGTTGAAATGTTCCCTGCTGATAAATTGTCGGCGCGCTATTCGGATCGCGAATTTCGTACCAACGAATCCCGGTCGGATAACCGACCGCGCTATTATCCGCGACCGTGTGATTTGCCCACAACGCTTCGACGCCGCCGCGATTGCGGTACTGCAATTGCATCATCAAGCGATCCCCCAAGCCGTCCACGTACTCGCCGCCGAGTTGCGGTACACAACCAATCGTAAATGCCGCGTTGCACGGCATCACAAAATTCGCGGTTGTCAACGTGATGGGACCGGTAATCGTCGAATTGGTCGGCGAGATCCAGTCGGTGGCAACTTTCCACAAATGAAAATTATTCGGCGCGGTGATCGCTCCGAAAAATTCCGGCGTGCCACTTGGCGGCAACGCGCCGCGCAGATTCGCCGGTAAAATCGTGTGATACCCCGGCGCAAGCGAAAAATAAATCGCGTTGAGCGGCAAGCCGTTGATCAATTCCGCGCGATTGAACGCCCAAATTTTTACGCCCTTGTCAATGTCGCCCGGCAATTCAAACATATTCGCGGACATGTAGATTCCGTCCGCCCACACACCCAGTTTGGGGTAATCGTGCAAATACGTTGTGTCCGCGAGAAACGAATACAACCACCAACCGCCGGCAACCGGGTCGCTCGTTTTTGAAACCGCGATACATTCATAGTACGGTCCGTTATAAAAATCGAGCCAGGAAAAGTTGGTAACGATCCACCGATCCGCGATTGGATCGTACAGCACAATCGGATCGCCATTGTAGAGTCATCCATTTCGAATTCGCCGGCGCCGATTGACGAACCGGATCGCGCAACGCGATTTGTGGCGCAGGCGCGCGCGATGCACGACGCGCGCGCGGAATTTCGCGCGGCGCGCTGGGCGCGCGCGGCAAGCGGCGCACATCGCCATCGAACGAAACCGGGTTGACCGGCGGCGCGCGAAACGGACCGCGCGCGTCGCCGCGTTGCGCCGCGACCGGCGCGGCGCGCGGCATCAAAAACAAAACAAGCGCGAGCAATGTCGCGCTAATCAGTGTGGCAATCCAAAAATGTTTCATCGAATTATTCCTGTGGTGGAAAATGTAGCATCGCCCCTTGTGGGCGATAGTACGCCCACAAGGGGCGATGCTACTTGAGCGCCATCGGCAAATAGAGCGGCAGAATTGTAACATTGATCGTGTAGGTGTCAATCACCACGCCCGCGCGCGTGATGAATTCAAACGTGATGAAAAAATCGGAAGCGGTAACGCGCATTGCGCCATAATCTGATCGGTAGCGCACCTGACTACCGGCGATCGGCGCGCCAAAAGTGTAAATGCTCGGGTATCCGCCCAAGCCGTTTACAAAATACGGAAAATTATTTTTGAGGATGCGTTCGTACGTGTGATCGTGTCCGGCGATCACCGCGGTCGCGCCCCAGGTTGCATAGTTCCACTGCAACGTCGCGTTCGAGCCGTGCGTCGCGGACGAGTACGGCGCGTGATGCAACAGCACCAAGCGCCAGCGCGCGGTGGATGCGGCGAGACGATTCTGCAACCAGGTCGCCTGCGTCGAACTGCCGGTGATTCCGTCCGGTTCGTTCGCGTCGCTGTCGAGCATAAAAAAATGAACGGGGCTCGCCACGAATTCGTAATAGCGTTCGTTGTTCGCAAGCGCGAAATAATCGCGGTACGGTTGCGCGTTCGCGGTGTACCAATCGTGATTGCCTGGTATCGGAAAAAAACGATTCGTCAGCGCGCCCGCGCCGTAACTGCCGGTGTACGGATAAATATAGTCGTGATAATATTGCCCGATGTTGGCGTCAATCGTCGCGCTCGCGCCGACCGGATAATTATTGTCGCCGACGGTAACGATAAAATCCGGATTCCAACTCTTGACCAGGTTTGCGACATCCGCTTCCGGCGTTCCCGCCGATCCGAAATCGCCGATGATCGCGAAACGGATCGCCGCATCCGGTTTTGCCGATAACGCCGCGGCGCGCGTCGCAATCGGCGCGCGTTCAAGGGGCAACAGCGCGACGAGCAGTAAAATAAAAATCGCGATTTGTTTTGGCGTGAACATAGCGCAAGTATACGCCAACTTGAGCGCGATGCCAATTGAGAAAATGGTATGCAAAGAGGCAAGCATCCTGAACAGAGTCGAAGGATGCTTGCCTCAATGTGGCGCGGACTTTTAGTCCGCATTGACAGCGGACTAAAAGTCCGCGCCACTTAATCGGGATACGTTTCCAAAACGCGATTCAATTTCTGCATAAATTGATCGCCAATCGCGCCGTCGAGCAAGCGATGGTCAATCGTGATCGAGAGATAGCACATCGGGCGAATTGCAATCGCGTCATTGATCACCACCGGGCGTTTTTGAATCGCGCCGACACCCAGGATCGCGGATTGCGGTTGATTGATGATCGGCATCCCCCACAGCGCTCCGAAAATGCCAAAGCTGGTGATCGTGACTGTGCCGCCCGCCACATCGTCCGGTGATAATTTTTTATCGCGCGCGCGCGTCGCGAGATCGTTCACCGCGCGCGCGATGCCGAGCAAACTTTTTTCGTCCGCGTGTTTGATCACCGGCACGATCAAGCCATCTTCAATCGCGACCGCGATGCCGATGCGTTTCATCACAATGCCCTGCTCGGTGTACGTCGCGTTGACAATCGGAAACGCTTTGAGCGCGGCGACCGCGGCTTGCACCAAGAACGCGGTGTACGTCAGTTTGATGCCTTGCTTGGCAAATTCTGGTTCGTGATTTTTTTGATACGCGATCACACGCGACATATCTACTTCGTGCACGCTCGTTACGTGCGGCGCGATCGCTTTCGAGCGCACCATATGCTCCGCGATCGCGCGCCGCATCGGTGAGACCGGGACGATTTCTTCGCGCGCATCCTTCGCCTCCGCTACGCTCCGCTCAGGATGCGGAGTTGGAGCGCTCGGTTTTTTGAAAACTTCTTCGGTCGGACGGAACAATTCGCCGGTGCCAGGTTGTTCCCACGCGGGCAATTCTCGCGAAGCGGGCGCGATTTTTCTCTGCGCGACAAATTGCTCGATATCTTTTTTCGAAATGCGTCCACCTTCGCCACTGCCCTGAATCGTCGCAAGCTCCGCGGCGGTGAGATTGTGCTCCGCGATCATTCGCGCGACAACCGGCGTCAAGCGTTGGATCGTTGGTTGGTTGGTTGGTTTGATCGTTGCTTCGCGCGCGACGGCTTGCGGTTGCGGCGGTTGAACTGCCGCGCCACTCGCGACGACTTCACCCGGCGCGCCGATGATCGCGACAACCGTCCCAGCTTTCACTGTCACACCTTCGGGAGTGATGATTTGCAAAATCGTGCCGGACGCGGGCGATGGAATTTCGCTCGTTACTTTGTCGGTAACAACTTCCATAATGGATTCGTACTGCTCAATCGTGTCGCCGACATTTTTGAACCACTTGCCGACCGTGCCTTCAACCACACTCTCGCCGAGTTGCGGCATTACAACGTTGGTTGCCATTTCATTCTCCGTTCTGCATAGATGCCTCGGAAAGTTTCGCGCTGGTACT
Source organism: Chloroflexota bacterium (assembly GCA_016223105.1). Taxonomy (GTDB): domain Bacteria; phylum Chloroflexota; class Anaerolineae; order UBA4142; family UBA4142; genus JACRPR01. The sequence goes on from JACRPR010000074.1 coordinate 31,667, forward strand.
TTCAAACAAACTGACAATCCGCGCGTGATGAACAACAATCATTTCGACGACCGATTTCAGTTTGCCCCAATCAATGAGAAATCCATAAATCTTGGTCGCAACGTGACGAAACGCCATCAACGTTTCAATGACAGCAATCAATGTTGAATCTTGCAACTCAAACTCGTCGAGAAGGCGCGCGAACAACCGTAACGTCTCTCGGTGTGAAAACTCGCCCGACGGAATGTTCTGTGAGGTGCGCTTCAAAACCTAATGATCAGATGCTCGATCGCGTTGTAATAACCCACACATTCGTACGTGAGCGCGGAGGTTCGCAACAACGCCGGCGCGTCTGTTTGTGAAAAAATCTGAATATGGTCAAAGACTTGGGCAAGGTTCTCTAAACCAAATGCCAGCTCTTTGGCGATTGGATCAGACGGCATACAGCACCATCCCTTCGGAAAGAATCCGTTCGCGCAAATAGCCCCGAACTCCGGCGAGATCAAGAATACTTACATGCCGACTCACGATCATTAATGTTTCCGCCCACGCGCTAAAGTACTCCTCATCCGGAATTTCTTCCACGCAGAGATCGAGATCGGAGGATAGCCGAAAATCTCCGCGCGCGAACGAGCCGTACAAAATAATGCGTTTGGCGTGGTGCCGAATCAGAATATCCGTCACCGTCTTTAGATCACGAACTACACTTTCAGGGAATCGCAGAACTTGATCCTCAGCGCCACTCACGCCAATTTGTTTTTCCAATTCAACTCGATGCGTCATCATAAACTCCTTGGTCTAGTACGCTCCCAATTTCCGAATCGCGTTTTCGATCTTGTCCACGTTCGGCATAAAAAAATCTTGCATCGGCGGGCTGAACGGAACCGCCGGAATATCGGGACCCGCGACGCGCATTACCGGTGCGTCGAGCCATTCGAATGCTTCGCTCGCGATGATCGCCGCAATCTCCGCGCCCAATCCCAGGGTGAGATTATCTTCGTGAATGATCAATGCCTTGCCGGTTTTTTTCACCGATTCGAGAAGCGTATCTTTGTCGAGCGGATTGAGCGTGCGCGGATCGATCACCTCGACGCTGATCCCATCGCGCGCGACGCGTTCGGCGGCGTCGAGCGCGTGATGCAACATCAAGCCGTACGCGATCACGGTGAGATCGGAGCCGACGCGTTTCACATCGGCTTTGCCGAACGGAATCGTGTAATACGTGTCCGGCACCTCGCCCTTGATTAGCCGATACGTTTTTTTGTGTTCGAGAAATAAAACCGGGTCGTCCACGCGCAACGCGTGCCGCAACATTCCCACGATGTCATACGGTGTGGCTGGCGCGACGACGTACAATCCTGGGATGTGCGCGTACGTCGCTTCGATAGATTGCGAGTGATACAAACCGCCGCTGATGCCGCCGCCGTACGGCGCGCGCATCACGAGCGGACAAGTCCACGTCCCGTTCGAGCGATAACGCATCTTCGCCGCTTCGTTCACGATTTGATTGAACGCGGGCGCGATAAAATCGGCGAATTGAATTTCGGACACCGGGCGCAAACCGTACACCGCCGCGCCGATGCCGACCGCGACGATGGATGATTCCGCGAGCGGCGCATCCACCACGCGCGATTCGCCAAACTCTTCGATCAATCCTTTCGTCGCGCGAAACACGCCGCCGCGCACGCCGACATCTTCGCCGGTGATAAAGATATTTGGATCGCGGCGCATCTCTTCAGCAAGCGTGCGCGTGATCGCTTCGATGTTTGTAAGAGTTGCCATCGTTACCTCAAGTGAAAAGTAAAAAGTCAAAAGTTAAAAATGAGGGGGGTGAATTGCGAATGGAATCGAGCGTTTACGCGGTTGTCGATCTGACAAGCAACCCGCTAAAGCGTCGAATCCGATCCCAGATTTTGACTTTTAACTTTTAACTTTTAACTTGTCCCCACACATTCCCCAACGCGGCTTCTGCCGGCGGGTACGGCGCGTTGCGTGCAAATTCATCCGCATCGTCCACGACTTGTTTCGCGCGCGCGTCGGACTCGACAATTTTTTGCGCGTTGAGCAAATTGACGCGCGTGAGATATTCTTGCATCCGCAAAATCGGATCGCGTTTTTTCCACTCTTCGACTTCGGCGCGCGAGCGGTACGTGCGATCATCGTCGTCGGACGAGTGCGGCACCGGGCGATACGTTTTCGCTTCGATCAACGTCGCGCCTTGTCCGCGCCGCGCGCGCGCGACCGCGTCGCGCATCGCGCCGTAGACATCGAGCACATCGTTGCCGTCCACGATCACGCCGGGAATTCCGTACGCGCGCGCGCGATCAGCAACGTTCGGCACCGCCATTTGTTTCGCCGCCGGCACCGAAATCGCGTACTGATTATTTTGACACAGAAAAATTACCGGCAAGGTGTGAATGCCCGCCCAGTTCAAGCCCTCGTGAAAATCGCCTTCGGCGGTTGAGCCCTCGCCAAAGCAAGTTAACACAACTTGATCCGTTTTTTTGTATTTGATCGCGAACGCGATTCCCGCGGCTTGCGGAATTTGTGTCGCGACCGGACTCGAGCCGCTGACGATGTTGAGCGCGCGCGATCCAAAGTGCGATGGCATCTGCCGTCCGTTCGACGATGGCTCGCCTTGCCTGCCAAATAACGCGAGCATCAAATCGCGCGGCGTCATTCCGAGCGTGAGCACGGTCGCCATATCGCGATAGTACGGATGCGCGTAATCGTATCCGCGTTTCAATGCGAACGCCGCGCCCACTTGCGCGGCTTCGTGTCCGATGCCGGAAATATGAAACGCGACGAGATGCGGGCGATGCAAAATCCACATGCGTTCATCGAGCCGGCGCGCGAGCAACATCGCCCAGTACATTTCGAGAACCTGGTCGTCGCTCAAGCCGAGTGCGCGATGCGTAATCTCCAACGCGATTTTTTCGGCAACCTGGGTTGCCATTGATTGCCTCCCCGCTGTCATTGCGAGCGAAGCGAAGCAATCCCCGCGCGACTGATTGGGGATTGCTTCGTCGCTTCGCTCCTCGCAATGACAATTGCATTTCGCGCAAAGTGGAATGAGGAATCAGGTTTAACCCAATTCCTCATTCTGAATTACCATTTATTTTTTACCAATTTATTTCGCCGCGAACCGTCGCGCAACCGCGTTCCAATTGACCACGTTCCACCACGCCGCGATGTAATCGGCGCGGCGATTTTGATATTTGAGATAGTACGCGTGTTCCCAGACATCAATTCCCAGGATCGCGTTTTTGCCATCCATCATCGGTTGATCCTGGTTCGCGGTACTTTCGATGGAGAGCGCGCCGCTGTTGTTGATCAGCCACGCCCAGCCGCTACCGAAGCGAGTCATCCCGGCTTTGGCGAGTTGTTCTTTGAACGCCGCGAAACTACCGAACGCTTTATTGAGCGCGTCCGCGAGCGCGCCGGTCGGTTCGCCGCCGGCGTGCGGTCCCATAATTTCCCAGAACATGGTGTGGTTCATATGTCCACCGCCATTGTTGCGAACGGCGGTGCGGATTTCTTCCGGCACGCTCGCGATTTCTTTCAACAGCGCTTCGATGCTCTTCGCTTGCAGAGCCGGAAATTTTTCGAGCGCGGCGTTAAGATTGGTGACGTACGCGGCGTGATGTTTGTCGTGGTGAATTTCCATCGTGCGCGCGTCAATGTGCGGTTCCAACGCGTCAAAACTGTACGCTAATGCGGGCAATTGATGTGCCATTTTATTTTCTCCCTTTCATGAAGATCATGTTTCGCGTTCATCACGAAACTGCGCGGGGATAATAGCACACAGTCTAGCGCGGCGTCAAGCGATTTTGGGAAAACCGGGTCGAGGTCTAACAAAAGATTAACGCGGTACAAAAGTTGTCATTTCGAGCGAAGCGAGAAATCTCCGGCGCACTCGAGATTTCTCGCTTCGCTCGAAATGACGGCGCGTAACATTGCAATGACCGCGCGCTACATCATTTTCAAAAAAACCTGGACGCTGTTCGGATCGAGATGCGTGCCGGCGAGCGAACGAATATGCGCGCGCACTTGTTCGATGGACCACGCCTGGCGATAGGGACGCGTCGAAAGCAGTGCATCCCAAATGTCCGCCACCGCGAACAAGCGCGCGGCGAGCGGAATCTCTTCGCCCTTCAAGCCGCGCGGATACCCGGTGCCGTCCCATTTTTCGTGATGGCAGTACGGAATCGCGACCGCCGCGCTCAAGTACTCGATCGCGCCGATCCATTCGCGCGCATACGTCGGATGCCTTTGCATAATTTTCCATTCCGCCGGCGTCAACGGACCGGGCTTGAAGAGAATGTGATCGGGAATGCCCATCTTGCCGATGTCGTGCAGTAACGCGCCGCGGCGAATATGTTCCAGGTCTGCGCCGGTGATGCCAAACGCGCGCGCGAGCCGGATGCTCGGTTTCTTCGTCGCGCAGATCGAGCGCACGCGACCAGCCCTCGATGGTTGCGTCGTACGCGCGCGCCAACGCGCGGCGCGAGGTGTGCGCCTCTTCGAACAAGCGCGCGTTCTCCAACGCGACGGCGGCTTGATTCGCGAACAGCACGAGCAAGCGTTCATCGTGCGGCGTGAACGCGTTGACCCGCGTGCTGAACACCGCCAGCACACCCAACAAATGTTTATCCGTTTCGACCGGCACCCACACGCCGGCGCGAATCGCCGGATCAATCGCGACCCACCGCGGATCGGCGATGACATCCGGCGCGTATAACGGCACGCGATTGCGCCCGACCCAGGACAACATTCCGTTTTCCAAAGTGAGTGTCGGCGACCATTGCTCCAATGTTCGTTGCACCAGGTCTGGAAACCCGAGCGCGGTTTCATAAATAAATTGTTCGCGCGTCGAATCGTACCGGAAAAATTCTGCGCGTTCGGCGTGTAACGCTTGCATCGCGATCTTGAATAAAAATTCCAATTGCGCGCGCGGTTCGAGGACGCTGTTGAGCGCCAAGCCGGCGTCGTACAGCAACGCGAGTTGTTCGGCGCGCGCACGCGTTTCTTGAAACAGATGCGCGTTGCGGACCGCGCTTGCGGTTTGCGATGCAAAGAGCGACAAGAGCCGCGCATCCGCGTCGGTAAACTTGCGCGGCGAATCGCCCATTTCCGCGACCCACAATACGCCGATCAATTCGCCGCCGTACAACATCGGCACGGCGAGCGCGGCGGCGAGCGGAGTTTCACCCAGGATCGCGGCGCGATGTTCCCAATGACTGTAATCGTCCAGAATGATCGGTTGCCGCGTTAGCGCGATGCGTCCCGCCAATCCTTCATTGAGCGCGAGCCGCGTGCCCAGTGCGATGCCCAAGCCCTTTTGTGAAATCAATTCCAACGTGCCGTCAAGCGAATCGTAGAGAAACGCGGCGCAACAAAACGTATTGAGCAATGCAATCGCGCGTTCGACAATCGCCTGCAGTAAAATCGGCAACGAACGTTGGGGCGCGGCGAGATCACCGGCGGTTGCGTACAGCGCGGCAAATTCATCCGCGCGCCGCGCGGTCTCGCGCAATAGACGCGCGTTTTCCAACGCGATCGCGGCTTGATCCGCGAACGCTTGCAACCGAATCGCGTGCGCCGCGGAAAAATAGCCCGGCGTCGCGCTATCTAAATTCAAAATTCCAATCACCCGGTTTTTGGCGCGAATCGGCGCGCCGAGATGCGAACGAATCCACGCCGTTTCGGGATTGTTGATCCAACCGGCATAGCGCGTCGTATCGGGAATCAGATCCGGAAATCCATCGGTGCGCGCGACCCGGCGGATGTTGGCATAGCGGCTGAGTTCAAAACGTTCCTGAAATACCCACTGCTCCGCGTGGCGTTCGGCGTAGCCGCGACACCGCGCGACGCGCGCGACCGCGCCTTCGATCAGCATAATGTTCGAAGTATCGTGCGGCACGACGCGCCCGACGTTATCGAGAATGTGATCCAGCACTTGATCAAAATCGAGCGTGCTGTTGAGCGCGGCGGCAGTGTCGCGCAGGGCTTCCGCCATCGCGCGCTGTTCGCGTTCGGCGGTTTCCGCGCGCGCGCGTTCCAGCTCGCGTGTTTGCAAACTGTCCGCCATTGCATTGAAGGCGCGCGCCAATTGCTCCACTTCGCCGAAATGACGCGTGCCGCGCGCGCCGAGATCGCCGGCGCGAATGCGCGCGGTCATCGCGATCAACGCGCGCACCGGCGCGACGATGAACGTTTCGCCGTACAACCACGCGAGACCCGCGGCAAAGATCGCGACGACACTCAACACGCTCAACGCGCGTTGCAACCGTTGATCCACCGCGGCGTACGCAAACTCGGTCGGAATGCCGAGTCCGATGAACAATTCGGTGCTCGCGCCGGCAGTTTTGAGCGGCACGAATGCGTACAAGCGCCTCCGCCCATCCACATCGTGAATTTCGCGCGTGGTTTGATTTTCCGTAATGCTCAACGTCAGCGCATCCAGCAAACGGAGATCCGTCCATTGCCCCGCATCGGGATAACGCGTCAGAATTAGATTGCGCCGCTCGACGATGCCGAACGTGGAATCGCGCGGCAAATTTTCGCTGGCGGCGAAATGGTTGAACCATTGCAAATTAAGCGACGCGAACAGCGCGCCTTCCAGACGATTCTCCGCATCGTAGAGCGGCACGCCCAGATTGATCGAAGGCGGACCCATAATTGACCCGATCTCGTATTCACCGATCGCGACAAAATGATCCTGAAGCAAGCGTTGAAAATACGCGCCCTCAACCAACGTGGATGGGGCGGAAGAATTTGCGCTACACGCGACCTGGGCTTGCGGATTGATTAACCCCAGGTTACGGTAAAACGGATATTGTTTGAGGATTTCACCGAACAGCGCTTCGCACGCGATTGGATTGTTCGCGCGCGTGACCGGCAGACTGGCGATGTTGATCAAGAGTTGATGCGCCGCGCCGATCAGGGCTTGATAATCAGTCGCAACAATGTACGCAATGCGGCGAGCATGATCGCGCGCGGCTTGCGCCGCCACTTGGCGTTGTTCTAGGTCATCGTAAATGATCAAACCAAACGCCGGCACAATAGCCAACAAAACAATCAGCAATAGGCGCGCGCGTAAACCGGTCAACGGAAAATGCTTCAACACCAATCCTGCCCTATTCAAAAAGATGCGCTATGATAGCGCGATTTATGGAATGAGTCAAAACCGCGCGAATTCGCGCGGGTGCGCGGGGTAGGGGCGAAGCATTTTTCGTTCCCCCGCGCGGGACGAAAAATGCTGCGCCCTTACATCCGCGCCCATCAAAATTGCGTTCCAGAGAAAATCCGATACAATGATAAGAGCAGTCTAAAGGATGGAAAAATATGCGAGAATTTATTGATGGCGCGGAAGCGATTGCGCGCGGTGCGCTCGATGCGGGCTGTAATTTTTTTGCCGGTTATCCGATTACGCCGGCGACGCCGATTATGTTGCGAATGTTGCGCGAACTGCCCAAAGTCGGCGGCATCGGCATTCAAGGCGAAGATGAAATCGCGAGTATCGGCATGTGCATCGGCGCGGCAATGACCGGCGCGAAAACACTGACCGCGACGAGCGGACCGGGGATCAGTTTGTATTCCGAAAATATCGGAATGGCGATTATGGGCGAAGTGCCGCTCGTGATCGTGGATGTGATGCGCTTGGGTCCGGCAACCGGCGGCGCGACGACCGTGTCGCAAGGCGATGTGCAATTTTTGCGTTGGGTTACGAGCGGCGGATTTCCGATCATCGCGCTGTGTCCGAGTGGGCTGGCAGATTGTTACACACTGACACAACACGCGTTCAACCTCGCGGAAAAATTTCGCGCGCCGGTCTTTATCGCGACCGACAAAGAAATGATGAGCGCGCAACAAAGCGTGGACACCGCGACGTTTGAAAAAATCCAACCGATCAATCGCGTGTACGCGTCGAGTGCGGAAGAATTTGTGCCGTACAAAATTCAACATCTCAGCGACACGCCCGCGTTCGCGCCGGTCGGCGGCGAGCATTTGATTCGCTTTACAACTTCGATGCACGACGAGCGCGGCATCATCACGAAAAAACCGGCGAGCGTGGATCACAAGGGACGGCATCTCGCGGCGAAAATTGAAGCGCATCGCGACGAATTGGAATTCGTGAAACACGATCCCCAGGATGGCGCGCACACGCTCATCGTCAGTTACGGCATCACCGCGCGTTCGATGATTCAAGCCGCGCACAATACGCGCGCAAACGGCAAACGCGTTTCAACATTGATCGTTCAATCGTTGTGGCCCCTGCCGGAAAAAGCATTGCGCGACGCGATGCGCGGCATCACGCGCGTCATCGTCCCGGAGTTGAACCTGGGGCAGTACCGGCTCGAAATCGAACGCGTCGCGCACGCGCGCGATCCGCGCCCGGTTGTGATCGGGATCAATCGCGTGGATGGGGAGTTGATTGAGCCGGAAGAAATCGAAGCCGAGATTGGAGATTGAAAATCAAAATGGACACGCTCACGCATAGTTCGATTACAACCTACCGCAGTCTCGAACGCCCCAAATATCCGTTCTGCCCCGGCTGTGGGCATACGCTCACGAACGATCATCTCAACGCCGCGCTCGTGCAGTTGCAACTCGATCCGCGCAAGACCGTCGTCGTTACCGACATCGGTTGTGTCGGAATGAGCGATCAGTATTTCGACGTGCAAGCGTTTCACGGTTTGCATGGTCGCGCGATCACGTACGCGACCGGGATCAAACTCGCGAATCCTGATTTGACCGTCGTCGTGTTGATGGGCGATGGCGGCGTCGGCATCGGCGGCGCGCATTTGCTCAACGCGGCGCGGCGCAACATCGGCATCACCGTCCTGGTTTTCAACAATCTCAATTTTGGAATGACCGGCGGGCAACATTCGGTAACGACACCGCACGGCGGCAGAACCGCGACGACGCGCGGCGGCAACCTAGAACGCCCGCTCGACATTTGCAAAACGGTCGCGGCGGCTGGCGCGTCGTACGTTTATCGCGGCACCGCGTTCGACAAAGATTTGCCGGCGCGCATCGCGGAAGCCGTGCAAACGCCGGGTTTTAGTTTGCTCGACATTTGGGAATTGTGCACCGCGTATTACGTGCCGAACAATAATTTTTCCAAAGGCGCGTTATTACAAACGATGCAAGGGCTGGGTTTGGCGTCGGGAATTTTGCAACGCTTGGACACGCCGGAACTCGCGCGCGCGTATCGCGAAGAATATGCGGAGCAACGCGGCAAGCCGGTTCTGCCGCCGAGTTTCATCGAAAAAAAATACGCCAGCGCGCTCACGGCGACGACGCGCGTTGTGCTGGCGGGTGCGGCGGGCGGCAAAGTAAAATCTACCGCGTCCGCGCTCGCGCTTGGCGGAATGTACGCCGGATTGTGGGCGACGCAACGCGACGAATATCCGGTAACGGTAATGACCGGCTCTTCGATTTCGGAAGTGATTTTGAGTCGCGATGAAATTTGGTTTATGGGCGTCGCCAAGCCGGACTTGCTCGCGATCCTGTCACCCGAGTGCCTGTCGCAAATGACGAGCCAATTGCGCGCGATGGACGAAACGCAAACGTTGTACGTCGTCCCGGAACTCGCGCAACAGATTCAAACGCGCGCGCATAAAATCGTGTTCAACTTCGACCGCGCGCCGATCAAGAAATCGCTCGCACTCACCGCGACGGCGGCGATGGTACGCCACGCGAATTTATTTCCGCTCGCCGCGTTTCGCGAAGCGATCAGCGCGGGACAACCGGCGGAGATCGCGCATGAAAATCTCAAAGCGGTGGACGCGAGTGAATTTGTGATCTAGTATTTTGAAATTAACAGTGGCGCGGGCTGTCTTGCCCGCATTGGCGGCTTGGAAAAGCCGCGCCACGAATTTCAAAACATTCTCTACCGGTTTTGACGCTCGGTGTGCCCTGTGCTATGATGCGCGTCAAGGAGAACGCACTTGAAAATTTTGTCTCGCCTCTATCGTTTGTTCCTCGCGCTCGTCGCGCTTGCCGCGTTCGTCGGACTCTCCTGGTCGGTCGCGACCTGGGTCGAGTCGCACAATCCCGGACCGGCAACGCTCCCCGCGCGCGTGATCCCCGATACCGATGTCAATCCGTACGGCGCGAATTTTTTTCTCGATCGCGAAGTCGAAGAATGGAAGCGTGATCGCACCGTGCGAATGGCGCGCGAAGCCGGGATTGTGTGGGCAAAGCAACAATTCTCGTGGGAAGAAATCGAAAAACGCAAGAATCAATTCGATTGGAACAAATCGGATCAAATCGTCGCGACGTTTGAAAAATACGGCTTGCAGATTATCGCGCGCCTGGATCGCCCGCCGCAATGGGCGCGCAAGGACAAGGGCATCGCGACTTCGCCGCCGGAAGATTTCAACGACTACGGCGATTTCGTGGACGCGTTCGTGCGGCGATACACCGGGCGCATCCATCACATTCAAATTTGGAATGAGCCAAACATTTTCCCAGAGTGGGGCAATCGCCCGGTCGATCCCGCCGGCTATGCCGCGTTGCTCGAGATCGCGTACACACGCGCCAAAGCCGCGAATCCCAACATTCGCGTTTTGTCCGCGCCGCTTGCGATCACGCTCGGTGAGGGATGGTCGGCGGATTCGGATTTTTGGCGGCATCAAAATGATCTCGAATATCTCGCGGATTTGTACAAAGCCGGGGCGAAAGATTATTTCGATATTCTTTCCGCGAACGCGTTCGGCTTGCGCGCGACGCCGGACGATCCGCCCGATCCGAAAAAATTAAATTTCGCGCGCGTCGCGCTCGCGCGCCAAATTATGGAACAGAACAACGACGCGCACAAAGCGATCTGGATCAACGAGTACGGGTGGAACGCCGCGCCGCCGGATTTTCCGAACGATCAATTGCACTGGGGACGCGTCACGGAACAACAGCAAGCCGAGTACACTCTGCGCGGCATCGCTGAATCGCGCGCCAAATGGAATTGGGTCGGCGTGTTCAACCTGTGGTACTTTCGTCAGGTCGGCGACATTCCGCCGACGCGCTCCGATTATTATTTTCGACTCGTGGATGTGGACTTTGCGCCGCGCCTGGTGTATTTGCGGTTAAAAGAAATTGCCGCGACCTTGCCCACCGCGCAACCCGGTTTTTATCAAGAGACGAATCCCGCGTTGGAGTTGAGCGGCAACTGGCAACCGGTTCTGAGCGCGCGCGCGAACCTGGGAAGCGAATTGGTCACGCGCCAACCGGGCGCACGCGCGACGATTCGCTTTTGGGGCGACGGGATCGAATTGGTGATGCGGCGCGGACCGACGCAAGGACGCGCGTGGATCACGCTCGATGGACAACGCGTCGCGAATCTACCGCTCGATACGAACGGCAACAGTTACCTGGATTTATCCGCGCCGAACGATCAATGGCAAGCGCGCGTGCCGATTGCGCGTAACTTGATGCGCGGTTTGCACAAACTCGAAATCGTTACCGCGCAGAGCGGCGACATTACGCTCGACGGCTTTACCGTGTTCGCCAACGGCGAGCGCGATTTTCCGTGGCTGTTGGCGGGTGGCTTGGGGATTGGGTTGCTCGGTGCGCTGACGTTGTTCACGCGGAGTTTGTGGGGCGCGCGCAAATCGCGCAAGGAAAAAACCGGTGGAACGCTCGCGGCTCGTTAATTTACTTTTGATTTTATTGAGTGCGCTTGCCGCGCTCTTTCTCGCGCAAATGTTGTGGCAAGTCGCGAGCGGCTATGCCGATGTGATTTTGCTCTTTGTGTTGGGCTGGCTCGTGTCATTCGTGTTGAACCCGGTCGTGCAAAAGTTGAGTCAGCCACCGCTCAATTTTTCGCGCAGTGTATCGGTCGCGCTCGTTTATCTCGGTCTCGTCCTGGCATCGGTGATCGGCGTCGCGTTGATTGCGCCGACGCTCGTGATTCAACTCACCGAAATCGCGCGGCGTATGCCAGAGTATGCCGCGCAAATGCCGCCTGCGGTCGAGTGGACGCAAAGCCAGCTCGACCGGCTCGGCGTGCATACCAACGTCGAAGATGCGGTGCGCGCCGGCGCGGCAATGTTGCAAGGATACGCGGCGGCAATTGTGCAAAACGCGCTCGGCGTTTTAACCGGCTTGTTGGGTTTTCTCGCGAATTTATTTTTGGTCTTGATCCTGGGATTTTATTTCACGCACGACGCGCCGCTTCTGCGCCAAATTACGTTGCGTTTTGTGCCAGCCAACTTTCAAGACGAGTTTCGCGTTTTTTCTGAAAATGTGGATCGCACGTTCGGCGGATTTATTCGCGGACAATTGATTCAAGCGATCATCATCGGCATCGGCACCGCGCTTGTGATGGTCGCACTGCAATTGAATTTCGCGCTCGTCGCGAGTTTGTTCGCCGGTGTGTTTATGCTCATCCCCCTGGTCGGTCCATTCCTCGCGTTACTTCCGCCTCTGCTCGTCGCGCTGATTCAAACACCGGGCGTCGCACTGTGGGTGTTGCTCGCGTTATTCATTTATCAATTCGCGATCACGAATGTCGTAATGCCGCGCGTGTTGAGTAGCGCGGTCGGAATGCATCCGCTCCTCGTACTCGGCGCGTTGCTCATCAGCGTCAAGGTCGCCGGGTTTTGGGGCGCGTTCTTTGGCATCCCGGTCGTCGGCGTGTTGTGGGCAATGTTCAATTATTTTTTTGAACGTTGGCGCAACCAGCAACCGGATAGCGTCAAATAATTTTGCCCCCGATAATTTTAATTGGACACAGATGCCCACAGATTATTTTTAAAAAATCAGTGGCAATCCGTGTACATCTGTGTCCAATTAAATTGACAATACCAAGTGCGGATGGCTAGTCAAATATCTCACCCGCGCCGTCCGCCGCGCGGCACGCGTAAATTTGCGGCGCGACGCTAACGCGCGATGCGTACTCCCGCGCAACCTGCGCGCAAAATTCCTCGACCGAATCTTCTGCAACGAGATTGACCGTACATCCGCCAAAGCCCGCGCCAGTTAAACGCGCGCCGAAACAGCCGCGTTGTCCGCGCGCGATTTCAACCATCGCATCGAGTTCCGCGCAACTGACCGCGAAATCATCGCGCAAACTCGCGTGCGATTCGTTCATCCCGCGTCCGAACGCGGCGAGATCATTTTGCCGCGCGGCGATCACCGCATCGAGCACGCGCGCATTTTCGGTGATGACGTGGCGCGCGCGGCGCGCGATCACCGGCGGCAATTCATTTTCGCGTCGCGCAATTTCTTCGCGCGACACATCGCGCAGTGATGGCGCGCCCAACAAGCGCGCGGCATGTTCGCACTCGGCGCGACGTGTGTTGTACTCGGACGCAACCAAGCCGCGCCGTTTCATCGTGTCGCACACGACGATCACCGCGCCGCGCGGCAACGCGACTAACTCGTGCGTGAGATCGCGACAATCAATCAGCAAGGCGTGATCCGCGCGCGCGCGCGCGGACGCGAATTGATCCATAATCCCGCACTGCACCCCGACAAATTCGTTCTCGGCGCGCTGACACACTTGGGCGATTTCGATTTTGCTGATGTCGAGTTGCGCGATCGCGGCAAACATTGTCGCGGCGCACACTTCGAGTGCGGCGGACGAGGACAAGCCCGAACCGCGCGGCACATCGCCGCGAATCAGCAGATCAACTCCCGGTAAATTGTACCCCCGCGCATGCAACATCGCCGCGACACCGCGCACATAATTGCTCCACGCGTGCGCATCATCGCGCGTGATCGCATCGAGCGAAAATTCGGATCGCGCGTGATCGAAATCGCGCGCGATCATTCGCACAACGCGATCCGCGCGGCGCCGCGCGGCAATCAGCACCGCGCGATCAATCGCCATCGGCAAAACAAACCCGGCGTTGTAATCGGTGTGCTCGCCGAGCAGGTTTACCAGACCGGGCGCGCGAAAAATTTTTTCCGGCAACCCGCCGAAGATTTTTTTAAATTCGGTTTGAATGTCCATTCCGTTCAAAAACTCGATCCGGCAAATTACTGGTTTGGTTTTCCGATCTGATCCCAGACACATGCCGCCGCGCCCAGAATCCCGGCGTGATTCGCATTGAGCGCGCTTGGGATGATTCGCGCCGATGACGCCGGATGTTTCATCGCGAGTTTCAATGCGGCGGCGTGCGCGGTCTCCAACCACACGTTCGCCGATTCGATCATTCCGCCGCCCAATACAATCAACGCCGGATTTTCCACGTTGATGATATTTGCCAAGCCGATGCCAATGTATGTGCCGGTCTCACGCAAAATTTCGATCGCGATTGGATTGCCTTGCCACGCGGCGTTTGCGATCCATTGCCCGGTGATCTGATCGCGCGCGCCGCCGGCGTAATCCAATAACGCTTGTCCGCGTCCCGATTCGATCCATTGCTGCGCGCGCCGCGCGAGCGATTTGCCGGACGCGAGCGCTTCCCAATGACCAAACTGCCCGCAATCGCATCGAAAATTTTGGTCGCCGAACGCGATGATTGTGTGCCCCCACTCGCCCGCGCTTGAACTTATGCCGCGCGCTAACTTGCCCTCACGAAAAATTGCCGCGCCAATTCCGGTACCGAGAATCACGAACACAAAATCATCCACGCCTTGCGCCGCGCCGCGCCAATGTTCGCCCAGCGCGGCAACACGCACATCGTTTTCGATCCAGGTCGGCAAACCGGTTTCGCGTCGAATCAATTCCGCGAGCGGAACGTTTTGCCAATCGGCAATGCCCGGCGGATAGATGCTGACGCCGCGCGCGTGATCCACCAGCCCTTTCATCCCAATCCCGATACCCGCGACCTGGTTGGCGTCACGTAACGCGTCTGTAATGGTCGTGATGATCGCGCGCACATAAGTCGCGCGCGTTTTTTCGCCGCGCGGTTCGCGCTGGTGAAGTGCCCCGACAATTTCACCGTCGCGATTGACCAAACCACAGCGGATGCGCGTGCCGCCGCAATCCACACCGAGCGCGAGTTGCATTGGAGTCTCCTCAAGGAATGGGCAAATTTACGCAGAGCGTTTGCCCTACGCAATTTTTTCGATCTTGATCTGGTTCATCAACCGGCGCAGATCAATTTTTTTCAAACGCCCCGCGCCGAGTGTACGCGCGTTTGCCGCGCCCGCGGCAGTGCCAAGCCGTAACGCGTTTTCCAACGGCGCGCCGCGCGTAAAACTGATCGCGAGCCCGGCGAGCATCGCGTCGCCGGAACCGACCGCGCTCACCGTTTGGATTTTCGGTATCGTCGCGCGCCAAATGTGATCGTCCTGTGCGGCGATCGCGCCGCGTGCGCCCAGCGACGCGACGACGATTGTTTGATACGCGCGCGCGATTTGGCACGCCGCATCAGCGACTGCATCCAGCGTTGCGAGCTCGCGTTGGACGAGCGCGCGCAATTCGGCGCGATTGGGTTTGATGAGCAACGGCCGCGCCGCGAGTCCGAGTCGTAATGCGTCGCCGCTCGAATCGAGCAAAACCGGGATCGCGTTTTTACGCGCGAGCGCGATCAAATCGGCGTAGAAAGTCGCGGGGACGTTCGCGGGTAAACTGCCGGAGAGTGTAACCATCGCGCAACGCGAGAGGCGCGCGCGATACTGCACGCGCAATTCACGCAACGCCGCGCGCGGAATCGGCTCGCCGCGTTCGTAGATTTCGGTCAGCGTGCGGCGCGCCGGATCGAGAATCGAAAGACAGGTGCGCGATTCGCCCGGCACGCGCACGAACGCCGTCGCGATCTGTTCGCGCCGCAATTGCGTTTCGATGAAACGGCCAGCCCAGCCGCCGACAAAACCGGTAACGATCGGTGCGCCGCCCAACACTGTGACGACGCGCGCAACGTTCGCGCCCTTGCCGCCGCCTTGCGCGAGCACGGCGCGCGGGCGATGGATCGCGTCGAGCGAAAAATTTTCGATGACGATCGTTTTGTCAATCGCCGCGTTCAAATTAACGCAGAGAATTTTCATTGTCCCATCACGCGCTTGAGTTCGTCAATCAATGCGACCGGCGTCGGATCGAGGTCGCGCGCGAGCGCGAGATAACAACTGACGTAATCGCCCAACAGAACGAGTGAAAACATTTGCGCGAGGCGCGTTGCGCCGGTTGCCCATTCTTCGATCACCACGCCCGCGCGCGGAGTGAGTAGCGCGCGCGTCGCGTCGAAACGTTTTTTGATCGCAGGCGATTCATTTGGATTCCGCAATAACACGACCGCAAATTGTCGTTGCAACGGATCGGCTTGCCAGCCAACGATTTCATCGTGATGAAGCGGCGGGAGCGCGCTCCAAAATGCCAACACTTTGGCGTTCTCGCCGAATTGTCTTTTCCAGCGCAACGCGATCGCATCCGTGTCCGGCGTCGCGCCGATGATGAGCGGGGTGTGATTTTGCAAGAGACGCGCGATTTGCTTGGCGCGATTTTGTTCGGTCGGCGTGATGACTGTCCATAGATCGCGTATCGCGCGCAGTGTTGTGATCGTATCGACCCATTCGCGCGCGGGATCAGGGATTAATTCGGCTTGGTGTAAAATGTGGAAAATCGCAACTAGAATTTCACCAATCAAGGCGCGCGGCATTTGTCTGCCTTGTAATGGATAAGGCAAAACGTCGCCGCGATCCTGGGCGAGTGTGCCGCCGCCAGTAAGTGCGATCACACGGCAACCGCGCGCGCGCGCCTGGTGAAACGTGCTCAACGTTTCTTCGGTGGTGCCGCTGTGACTCGCGGCAATGACCAGCGTGTGCGGATTCGCCCACGCGGGCAGATCATAGCCGGACGCGATGACGAACGGAACGGCAAGTTGATCGTGCAGGCACGCGCGCGCCAACTCGCCCGCGGTTCCCGAACCGCCGCCGGTACCGATTAGCAAAACGTTCGCTGGTTTTTTCCATTCATCCGGCAAATTAAAAGTTGCCGCGCGCGCCCGCGCTTGATCGATCTGATCGGGCAGGTCGAAAATGTGAGTGAGCATGGCGCGGGTGTCGAGGCACCCAAGAGTCTGGGGATCATCAAGAGGAGAAGGAGGCATTTGGTTCTTTTGCTCTAAAATCCTGCGATGTGGTAAACTCTGCGATCACTTTTTGTAGATCTCGCGCAATCGCTTCGCCGCGAGCTCTGGCGTGATATCGCGTTGCGGTTCGGCAAGCATTTCATAACCAACGAGAAATTTTCGAATCGTCGCGCTTCGAAGTAACGGCGGATAATAATGCGCGTGTAAATGTATCTCCGCGTGTCTCATTCCATCGTTTGGCGTTTGATGAAAACCCATCGAGTACGGAAATGTGGCGTGGAATAATTGATCGAAAATTCGCGTCAAACGTTTGATGATCTCCGCAAGCGCGATGCGTTCCGCGTCATTCAAATCCGGTAATGCGCCAATGTGTCGCCGCGCGAGCACCATCGTCTCAAAGGGCCACACCGCCCAAAAGGGTACGAGCGCGACGAAATGATCGTTGTACGCGACGATACGTTCCGCCGCGCGTATTTCCAGATCGAGATAATCACACAACAAACAGGTTTGCTGGGCGTTTAGATACGTCGCTTGGGCGCGCAATTCTTTCGCCGGTTCGCTCGGAATGTGATCGGTCGCCCAGACCTGGCAATGCGGATGCGGATTGCTCGCGCCCATCATTGCGCTCTTGTTCTCGAATATCTGGACGTACTCGATAAAATCGCGTTTGCCGAGTTCGTGCGTTTGAGCACACCATGCCTCGACTACGCGTCGAATGTCCGCGATCTCCATTACCGGCAAGGTGAGATCGTGACGTGGCGAAAAACAGATCACACGACAAATTCCGCGCGCGCTCGTCGCGCGTAACAAATCGCGTGTGTTCAATTCCGCGCGCGGCGCGTCCGCGACGAGTGCGGCGAAGTCGTTGTCGAAGACAAACGTGTCGCGATAATCAGGATTGCGCGCGCCACCCGCGCGCGCATTGCCGGGACACAAATAACAATTCGGATCATACGGCGCGAGTATCTCGCGCGGTGCGGTTTCG
Organism: Chloroflexota bacterium; assembly: GCA_016223105.1. GTDB lineage: Bacteria > Chloroflexota > Anaerolineae > UBA4142 > UBA4142 > JACRPR01. The sequence goes on from JACRPR010000074.1 coordinate 49,613, forward strand.
ATTTGTCCTTGCCAAGGTCGTTTGAGGCGTTGGGGAGAAACAAGAACCCACTCTTGGGTTAGAGGATTATAGCGACGATGGGATGAGCGAAAGAAAGCATTATGCATATCAATTAGCGCGTAATATGTATTGGGCAACCACATCTTGAACACAATACCACTTACGGGCAAGTAGCCACAGCCGCCGCTATTTTGCGATGGGTGGACACATTCGGCGCAGACTCAAATGTTTGACATGTCATTGACCAGTACACAATTAGCGCGTAATATTGGCTCCAGTCGAGAAACCGGAATGAAACTTGCCCAAGTGCAGTTTAGATGTTTACTTTGGACGTGTGCTGGTTTTTTCTCTCCCGTCCCCAAGTAATTCAAAATAATGTAACCCACGCTTTTGCTTTCCTTGCAAATAGAATCCAACGATCATTATGCTATTGGTGCTGAAAATAAAATGTGTCGGCTCTGAATCGTAATATCCCAACTCGATGTTCTTCTGCAATTCCAGATTTAATCGGGAATCAATGAAATTTTCATGCATCTGTGTGGTGAGTGCTATGTCACGTTTAATCTCTTCATAACCTCGCTCTTCTGCTTTTGCTCTTTGTCTGACTGCGGCTGATTCCGAATCTAGACACAGAAACTGAACCTTGCATCCTTCTTTGAGTTTTTGTTCTATGGCGTTTTGTATATGCACATCGCGGAAACTTGTCAGAGCAATCCCCATGACCTTGATGTCACTCTTTGGATCGGCCGCGCGGATATATTGTAAAAAATCGATCGTTGTTCGATCTTGATAAATTTTTCTAACTCCGAGCGCGTGAAGTGTCTCGCCTAACGTAAGGCGTTGTTCAATCTCATCCAATTTTGGGCCAAAAAACCATTTTTCTTCTCCTTGAAGAACTCCAAGCAACCGCTGGGATACAATGTCCAGATATTCATTACGTCCAAAAATATCAAATGCCAGAAATATTGTCCCTGCCGGAATCAAAGAAAGTCCTATATCTCCTGCCAGATTTGCCCAAATATCTGTAGATGGACTGACTTTGGAATAGAAAATTAGGGCGACTCCGACAAAAACCATAAACAAGCCAATCAAGATTTGTTTCATGGCTACGATTTTTTGAAGTAAATCGCGCGCCCATGAAGTCTGCTGAATCTGTTCCATTTTTTTCCTCGTCTCGGAAAATATTCTGAAAGTAGCGGATAATGATTCTTCCACCCCGCATAAGTGGGATGGATGAATATTTCACAAATTTCCAAACGCATCTGGGAATTTATTCACACGCTTATTATATGCCGCCACGATAGAATAGTCAACGCATAGGTACACGCACACATCCATGCTGGAGATACTCACATTCCAAGCAAGATCGAAAAACGCAACTTCTTTGGAAAGGAATGTATATCGTCAACGAGAAAAAGTTCCACGAATGAACTCTGGATTTTCTTGTCACCCGGCTTTGCCGGCGCAACCAAACAACCGCATCCGTTCGCACACGCGCGCTTGCATTTTTGCGCGCGCCCAGCCCAAATAATCGCGCGGATCCACTTGGTCCGGTTTTACCGCGAGGCGCGCGCGGATTGCACGCGTGAACGCTTGGTTCAATTGGGTCGCGACATTGATTTTGCACAGCCCCTGTTGGATTCCTGCGCGCAGATGCGCGTCGGTTACGCCGGACGAACCATGCAAAACGAGCGGCACAGGCACCGCGCGGCGAATCGCGGCGAGGCGCGCGAGATCGAGTTGGATCCGTTTGCGTTGCATTCCATGCACCGAACCGATCGCGATGGCAAGTGCGTCAATCTCCGTGCGGCGCGCAAACTCGGCGGCTTGGATCGGCTCGGTGAGTTCTTCCACGGGCGCGTTTTTTTGATCGCGCGCGCGCGGCACTGCGCCAATCTCGGCTTCAAAGCAAACATCGTTGCGCCGCGCGAGTTCGCATAACTCGCGCGTCCGCGCGACATTTTCTTCAAACGCCAGCGCGGATCCATCAAACATCACCGAAGTAAAGCCCAAACTGATCGCTTGGATCACTTCGGTTTCCGTTCCGTGATCGAGATGCAAAATGATTGGCACAGCAACCGATTCCGCCGCGATGCGCCCGCACGCAGCGACGTAACGCAACCCGCGCGCGCTCACGCCATTGCCCACATACAACAA